>CAYQXR010000044.1:0-18337 GCA_964421625.1 uncultured Gemmatimonadaceae bacterium
GCGCCCAAGAGCAACCGGGTGTATGTCGCGTGGAAAGCCGCGCAGGACGCGGCATCTGAGACGCCGGCCGCGCCGGTGCCGCTGCACATCCGCAACGCGCCCACCAGGCTGATGAAGGAACTGGGCTACGGCGCGGGCTATCGGTACGCCTTCGACGATCCGGCAGGATATGTGCAGCAGGAGTATCTGCCGGACGTCCTTCGGGGGTCGGTATTCTATGAGCCGGGGCCCTTCGGGCAGGAGCGCCGGATCGCGGAACGGATGGCTTGGTGGAAGGAGCGGGGGGATGGGGAGCAGTAGCGAGGTCGGTCGAGTGTTCTGTTGACCCCCAGGCTGTTCATTGGTTTCTGTTTCGCGGGCTTGGGCCTGACTATGGGTGCCCTTCTGACCGCCATCTGGATGCCAGAGGCTGGTGGACTCTATTTGGTGCCCACAGGATTTCTGCTGCTTATAGGCTCTGCGCTCGCTGTCTCAGGTTGGCGTAGGCGGCATACGCTTCTCTCGCCGATGGTCCTCGGCGGGGTGATGATTGCCTGGGGCTTCGGTCTATCTCCCTACGTCACAGCACTTCGTGGCTACCAACCTACTTACTCTTGGGTGACATCGCCGCTCATTTATGCTATGTCTCCTGTCGGATGGCTGCATCTAGTCGGCGTCGTTGTTGGTCTGATGGCGTCGCGTACTATTTGGCGTCGACGTACGTCCGGTCGGGTTGTTCGGCAAGTGACTCCAATTACTTGGTCGTACAATCGTACCGCTCTTTTGATTATGACTGTTCTAACTGCGACATTACTCGTGGTGGCGATCTCGCGTGTTGGGGTTAGAACCTTTTTTAGTCCTGCCCAGTCAGGGCAGGATACGACTCTGATGGCTGGGATGGGGGTCTTGCTGTGGATAGGGAGTTCGGTTTTTTTGATTCTTGCTCTGTGGATTTTCTTAGCGATGCGGGCAGGAAATGCCAATCCTAAGACCGCGGCACTTCTGATAATGGTTCTCCTTTTCATGGTAGTTCGTCTGCTTTTTGGCGGCCTGCACGGGAGTCGAGCTGCTACTGTTTGGGCAGTCGTCTGGTTTCTACTGTTATTCGATGTCATAGTTCGCCCCGTAAACTGGCTGGAATGGGGGCTGGTCGCCATTGGAGGTCTCTGCTTCACATATGTGTACGGGCTCTACAAGAGCGTTGGCGCTGAGGTCACTGAGGCCCTTTCCGATGTGGCGATTCGTTCAAGTATTTCACAAGTGTACAATCGATCTATGGAGGATGTTTTCCTCGGAGACCTCTCGCGTGCAGGGGTGCATGCGCTCCTATGGCAGCGCCTTTCAGAACGGAATGTAGCCCCTCTAGGTTACGGGAGAACTTACCTCGCAGCTATCAGCCTAGCTTTGCCAAGAGGCCTGCTATGGGAGCGACCGCCGACCAAGTCCGTCGTAGGGGCTGCGGTTGAATCTGATCTTCCCATTCGAGCTGCAAGGGAGCTTCCCGGCACTCGGCAATATGGTATTTCAGGAGAAGCCGCGCTGAACTTTGGGCCATTGGGATTCTTGCTTGGCGCAATGATCTTTGTGATGCTAACGCTGTGGCTAGGGAATCGCGACGAGTTCGGAACGGTGATGGGAGGTGGTGCTAACCTCCTCACTACTCGGCTTCTCTCTACGCTGCTCCCATCAGTCATGCTCAGTGATATCGACAACTGGGCAGTGCTGCTTGTCCGGCTGTCGCCGGTCCTCTTCATCATCCCCTTCGCCATTAGACGTAAAACGCGTTCTACGGGCCCGACTGCTCCATTTCCCACGGTGGGTATGGATGTATCATAGGATCTTTTGCTCCATTGTCATCTCCATGGCTCCCGCCATCGCGATGGCCGTGGTAAGCCTCACACTCGCAGCAAGATCCGGCCCGACGTTAATGGGCGTCGTCGGACTGGCTACAGCTGTTGCGGCCCCGTTTTTGATGGCAACAGGAGCGAACCTTCGGGTGCTTGGTGTTGCGGGAGGGAGGGATGTGCTTAGTGACAGTATCCGCGCTCAACTCCGAATACCGGTCTGGCTGACCCTCCTCTTGCTGTCCTTGCTCTGGCTAACGATCACGGATATTCGGGGCCGAGATCTACTCGTGGCTATTGTCGTACTAGGATGGCGAGGTGGAGATATTGGTTGGGACGAACATGCTCTCAGGCATGAGTTGGCCAACGGGCCACAGTCATCTTGGCTCAGTGTCGTGTCTCGCCATAGTGTATTAGGGCTGCTTGTAGTTCTTTCTGCGGTTGCATCTCATCCGTGGCCGATGCTGGCAGTGGGGGCGGCAATTCTCTACTGGGGTAGTAGTGCTATAGTGCTCTATGCCGGCATGCAAAGCCGGGTGGCGTGGACACTTCTGCACACACATCCTGGCGTGCGTCGAGCCATTGCTCTCTCGGCTGCCAGCATCGCTGTTGCCATGGGAACCCTTCTGCTTCGAAGTTCATTGGGTGCCGGCGGAGGCAACCATGATGTAGGCCTTTACTACAGTATACTGGGGCCGTTGGGTTTGGTTGGTGTTGTGGGGTCAGCCGCAGTACTCTACGGCTGGAGAGGAAGCCGATCGGCATGGTCCCCTGCTTCGCGCATGGCTTTTGGCACGGTTGCAGGAGTCTTGGTGGCACTGTGTCTACGTCTGCGCTGGGAACGGGTTCCGCCGCTGGTGACTTCGGGGAGCTCATTCGGACTTCTGTGGCCCATTCTTCCCGAAATCGCCTGGTCTGTAGGACTACTGGCAGCCGGTACGGTGGTCTCGGCACTGCAACAACCACTTATTGTGGCTGGTGGTCGAGAGGGCACTGCCCTTAGGGGGGAATTTTTTCTGCTAATCGGTCTAGGTGCGGCGATTCTGCTTTATCCTTCTCCACTCCGCTATGTAGGGGCACTCTGGATAACGGCCCTATGGACTGCTGGGCGCGCCCTGTGGCGAACTGGGGTGGCCTGGTGAGCAGGATGGATCCGTCCCGCGGCCTTCTCCTTATCGGCCTAGAGGACCACCTCGAACAGGATGTACCGGGCCCCAGGTTCGACCCTGGAACTCTTCGGCCGGGTCTAAAAGAGCTGGTTGCCGACTTCGGTACTACCAGAGTACTCGTTCGCTCTGTTGGGCCCTGTCAATCGGGAGGTAGTGAAGCATATGCGAGTAGAGCACCTATTGACCTTGTTCCGCTGCCAGACTTCAATGGTCCTCTGGGATTGTTGAAAGTCATCTGGCGCGTCTGGCGGACCTGCTGGCGGAGCTGCCGGGGTGCCTCGCTGGTCGTCATCCCAGTACCGGGGTTTGCTACGCTGCCCTTGTGGATGGCAGCGCGTGTGCGCCGGATACCGATTCTCGCACTCGTGGTTGGGGACGCCGCCGCTGTTCCTGCCAGTGTCGGGTGGCCCCGTATGCAGAGTCTGACACGTCAGCTCGCCCGCTATCAGGTTGCAAGTGCGCGTGCAGCATGGTACGTCACTGAGCATACGCTTCAAAAGGAATATCCGCACCCAGGGCCAATGCTCGGGGCCGCGAGTGTGCGGGTTGGCCCTCACTGGTACGAGGCACCCCGTCGCCGTGTTCCTGGGCAGCCGCTCCAGATAGCCTTTGTCGGTTCCTTGGAGCAGCCTTACAAGGGCCTACACGTCCTGCTTGAGGCCCTAGTGGGATTGTCTTCAGAGATAGAGTGGCGTCTTGACGTTGTCGGGGAGGGACGCCAACGGACGGAACTGATGGAGATGGCTGAACGGTTGTCCCTGAGCACCCATATCCACTGGCACGGCTCCATCCCTCACGATGCAGTTCGCCAGGTGGTCCAGCAGGCGGAGCTGTTCGTCCTTCCCAGTCTGACTGAGGGCCTCCCCCGAGCGCTGGTCGAGGCCATGGCCGCCGGGGCGGCGTGCATTGCTTCTCGCGTTGGTGGGGTGCCAGAGCTGCTACCAGATAGCGCTATTGTTCCTCCGGGTGATTCCGTCGCACTCGCCAGGATGATTGGACGTATTGCCGATGACGAACCGTTCCGGTATGCCTTGGCGGTCCAGTGTGCGGAGAGGTCTCTGGATTTCTCCCCTGAGCGGCTCGAGCGCCGCCGAGAAGAGTTCCTGGTGACCCTCTGTCAGACACTACACAGGACTGGCATCTGACGATGGTGTTTCTGTCCGGACAACAGTCATGGCATCCCTATAGGAGCCGACCATGCGCGTCTTGACACTGCTGAAGTCAGGCCATGGTGGGCGCTGGGCAGTACAGCAGCTCGCCTACCTGCAAGCCCTTGGGGTGGAATCCATGATCCTGATGCCGGAGGGGCGAACAGCAGAGATGGCTCGTGGGCTCGGTGTCACCGTCAACCCCATCGGTAACGAGGCTGACCCTGGCAACCGCACGGTCCTCCAGTGCTGGCCTGCACATATACGCCATCTCGTCGAAGTATGGTCCCCAGAAGTAATCCATTCGCATTTCGTCGCGACAACACTGGCAGCCAGGCTTGCCCTGATCGGGGGGCGTGGTCCATCGATCGTCTTTCAAGTCCCCGGGCCTCTCCACCTCGAGCAGCGGGTTACTCGGCAGCTTGATATCTGGTCATCCCGCCGGAGGGACCGCTGGATCGCTGGGTGTCAGGCTTCAGCCAGATTGCTGGTGGAGGGTGGGGTTGATCGGGCTAGGGTGGCCTGCGCCTACTATGCGGGCGATACGGGCCGATGGGATCGGTTGCCAGATCGACCGACGGAGGCCAATCGGCTACCTACCGGAAAAATTGTTTTGGGCATGGTGGCGTATACCTATGCTCCGCGCCACCGTTTCAGGGGCCGAGGGCTCAAGGGGCACGAAGACTTTCTAAGAGCGGTCGAAGTGTTGCTCAAACGAGGGCATCCAGTCCATGCCCTGCTGATCGGCGGTCCTTGGGCAGGTGCGGAGGCGTATCACACGGAGTTGCAACGGGAGGCCGAACGCCGGCTGGGTGTACACCATACCTGGCTCCCTTCAGTGCCCGATGCTCTGCCATGGTATCGGGCAATCAATGTCGCAGTACACCCCTCCCTGAGTGAGAACCTTGGTGGAGCCGCCGAATCCATGCGGGCAGGGGTCGTGACCGTCGCGACCAATGTCGGTGGCTTTCCCGACCTAATTCAGGATGGCGTGACTGGCTTCCTCGCCCCTCCGAGCGATCCAGTGGGGCTGGCAGACAGCATTGAGCGTGCCCTCTACAACATGTCCGGGGGTATCGGTGAGCGCGGGCGACTGCATGCACTAGACCTCCTCGATCCCGTTCGTAACGCAGCGGAGGTTTCCCGTGTGTTGGCGAATGCAGCAGGAGGACAGGGGGGATGATGGCGCGAGCTCTCGCGGCAGTCCTCTGGATCTTGTTGGCTCCCGTGGTGGTGGGAGTGGCACTCGCCGTTTGGCTCCGACTTGGGCGACCGATACTTTTCCGTCAGCCAAGGACTGGCCGCCACGGCCACCCCTTCACCCTCCTGAAATTCCGCACCATGCGGGATGCCGTCGGGCCCGACGGCCACCCGTTGCCGGACGCAGAGCGGCTTACTCCATTCGGTCAGTGGCTGCGCGCGACCTCCCTCGACGAGCTGCCCAGTCTCTGGAACGTGGTGCGCGGTGAGATGTCCCTTGTCGGGCCGCGTCCGCTGCTGCCCGAGTACCTTCCGCTGTACAGCGCCCGGCAGGCGCGTCGCCATGAGGTTCGACCGGGGATTACCGGGTGGGCCCAGGTCAACGGGCGCAACACGGTCTCCTGGGCGGACCGCCTGGAGATGGACGTCTGGTACGTGGAGCATCGGTCCTGGATGCTTGACCTGCGGATTCTCTGGATGACGATCGGGAAAGTCGTGCGGCGTGACGGCATTGCCCAGGAGGGGCACGCGACCATGGAGCGGTTCCGGGGGGAGACATGACTGAACACTGGCTGGTCTGGGGACGCGGAGGGCACGGAATCGTCGTAGCGGACGCCATCCGTGCCTCCGGGGGCGTGGTGGTCGGATGGGTCGATGCGGCGGCACGCCACGATGAGGATCACGTGGTGGACGAGTCGACGTTTCTGGAGGCAGTTGCTCAGGGGGTTCTACCCTTCCGGGCCACCCATGTTGCTCTCGGCATCGGGGACAACGCGGCCCGGTGGCAGGCCGCCCAGCGACTTGCCGGGACGCTGAGTGCCCCGGTGGTGCATCCGACCGCCTGGTGCTCCTCAGCCGTGTCCATTGGCGCCGGGACCGTCCTGCTCCCCCGCGCGGTGGTGCACCCGCGGGCGAGTATCGGTCGCGGCGTCATCGTCAATACCGGAGCAATTGTCGAGCATGATTGTCAGGTCGGTGACGGCGCACACCTCTCACCGGGTGCCATTCTGACGGGCGGAGTCCAGGTCGGCGCACTCGCCTGGGTGGGGGCCGGTGCGGTCGTTCTGCCAGGCCGCAGCATTGGGCGCGGCGCCGTGGTCGGCGCAGGAGCGGTTGTGGTCCACGATGTTGCTGAAGGCGTCACCGTCGTCGGCAATCCAGCCAAGCGCGTGAAGGAATTCTCGGCATGACCCGTCTCTACCTCTCACCACCGCACCTGACCGGCACCGAGGCGACCCTGGTTCAGGAGGCCATCGCGTCCAACTGGGTTGCGCCGCTCGGTCCCATGGTTGACCTGTTCGAAGCGGAATTTGCCGCGACAGTGGGAGCCCGACACGCGGTGGCACTGTCCAGTGGGTCCGCCGGTCTGCACCTGGCCCTGCTGCACCATGGCATTGGACCGGGCGATCTGGTGGCGACATCCACGCTGACCTTTGCTGCGACGGCCTTCGCCATTGCACAGGCCGGTGCGACCCCCGTCTTCATCGATGCCGACGCGGACTCGTGGAATCTTGACCCCGGGCTGCTGGCGGATTGGCTCGCGACCCAGGGCAGGGCGGGACGGCTGCCCCGCGCCATTCTGCCGGTCCATCTCTATGGCCAGAGTGCAGACATGGCCTCGATTCTCGGCGCTGCTGACCGATGGAGTGTTCCGGTCATCGAAGATGCCGCCGAGGCCCTTGGGAGCAGCTATCGCGGTCGTGCGCCTGGCACACTGGGAACCTGCGGCATCTGGTCCTTCAACGGCAACAAGATCATCACGACGTCGGGGGGCGGGATGCTCGCCACCGACGATACTGCCCTGGCAACCCATGTACGCAAGCTGGCCACCCAGGCACGCGAACCGGCGCCACACTACGAGCATCGGGAGATCGGCTTCAACTACCGCCTGTCGAACATCTCGGCGGCCATCGGGGTCGCTCAGCTTCGCAGTCTGGAGGAGCGTGTCCAGGCCCGGCGCCGGATCTTCCAGCGCTATCAGGCAGGACTGAGCGACCTCGACGCCATCCGGTTCGCTCCCGAGATGCCCTGGGGGCGCCACACCCGCTGGCTCACCTGCTGCCTCATCGACCCCGCGCGAAGCGCCGCTGACCGGGAACAGGTCCGACGCCTCCTTGAGGCCGAAAACATCGAGGCTCGTCCGGTGTGGAAGCCCATGCACGAGCAGCCGGTCTTTGCAGGAGCCACCGTCGTCGGTGGAGAGGTTGCCTCAGGGCTGTTCCGCGATGGTCTCTGTCTGCCATCCGGCAGCGCCATGACCGATGCGGATGTTGACCGCGTGGTCGAGATTGTCCGCCGCGCGGTCAGCTTGCCGCGCGACTAAAGTCGCGCTCCGCCCTCCACCACCTCGCGCAGCACCACGGCCTGATTCTGTTCCGGGTCTCGGGCGCCATAGACCAGCACCAGCGGCGTGGTGCCCGCCGCGGCCCGCAATGCTGCGAGCGCACTCTTCGCGGTTGGCGTGGCGAGTTCTGCGCGGTACCGCTCACGGAAGGCCTCCCATCGGGTGCGATCCTGATGAAACCAACGGACCAGCTCAGCGCTCGGCGCGAGATCCCTGGCCCAGGTGTCGAGCGCCAGCCACTCCCGGGTGAGACCCCGGGGCCAGAACCGATCGACCAGCACCCGATAGCCGGGAGTAGGCGGCGTGTCATAGGCACGCTGGAGCAGCACTGGGGTGGGGTGTTGTCGTGATGTCGTCATGGTTGCCTCCGTGGTGTGCCCCACGCCGCGCGGATGAAGCCGCGGGTCCATCATCTGGTAGAATCCTACCACCGCGATCGACCCGGGGCTTCAGCCCCTCAACGCCCGCGCAGCGGGCGTAACCCGCCGAGCCGCGACTTTAGTCGCGCGGCGAGAGGGCTCGGGTGAATGTTGGGATCCCGCGCGGAGAGTGGGGCGCGCACGTAGATTACCCCCCTCGCCGTCCCGGGGCACGCCCCGTCGGCCGCTGTTCCCCTCTGCCTCGGAAGACCATGCGCATGCCCCACGATGTCCTCCCGCCCCGGGAACGCGCCATTCTGGTCGCTGCCCCCCGCAAGGGTTCACCTGACGCCCTGCTGATCGACGAGCACCTCGGCGAACTCGCCCGCCTGGTCGATACCGCAGGCGCCGAGGTGGTGGGGACGCTGCATCAGCAACTCGCGACCGTGTCGTCGGCTACCCTCATCGGGGAGGGGAAGGTCGAGGAATTGCGGCAGCTCGTGGTGCGGGAGAAGGCCACCCTGGTGGTCTTTGACGAGGAACTCACCCCCACCCAGGGCCAGGGGCTGGAGGAGTATCTCAAGACCCGCGTCATGGATCGCGCTGAGATCATTCTCGACATCTTCGCGACCCGGGCGCGCTCGCACGAGGCCAAACTCCAGGTCGAACTCGCCCAGCTCCAGTACCTGCTGCCGCGCCTCACCCGGATGTGGACGCATCTCTCGCGCATTCGCGGCGGCATCGGCCTGCGGGGGCCGGGCGAGACCCAGCTCGAGACCGACCGGCGCATGATCCGGCAGAAGATCTCCCTGCTGCGCGAGAAACTGCGGGACTGGGAACGGCACCGGGCTACCCTGCGGTCCGGGCGGCAGGCCATGCTGTCGGCCGCGCTGGTCGGCTACACCAATGCCGGCAAGTCCAGCATCCTGCAGGCACTGTCGGGCGAACACGAGATTCTGGTCGAGGACCGGCTTTTCGCCACACTCGACACGCTGACCCGAGAGGTCGATCTGGGGGAGAACCTGCGGGTCCGGGTCACCGACACCGTCGGCTTCATCCGCAAGCTGCCGCACCATCTGGTGGCGTCGTTCCGGGCCACGCTGGAGGAGGCCGGGGAGAGCGACCTGCTGCTGCATGTCGTCGATGCCTCGCACCCCGAGTGGGAGCAGCAGATCGCTACGGTCGACGGTGTGCTCGACGACCTCGGCCTGTTCGAGCACCCCCAGCTCATGGTGTTCAACAAGCTCGATGCGGTGGCCGACCCCACGGGGTTTGCGACCGGTGTGCGGGCCCGCTGGCCCGATGCCCTCTTCACCACGACCATGCGCACCGATGGCCTGGAGGCACTGCGCGGGGCCCTGCGGGGCCGCGCCGAGGCGCTGCGGCCTGTTGTCCGTGTGCTGCTCGATCCGGCCGACGGCAAGCGGCTCGGGCAGCTCCACCGCAGTGGCGACGTCCTGGGGCAGGGGCTGGTCGACGACCTGCTGGCCGTGACGGTCCGGTTGGAGCCATGGCGCGCCGAACAACTCCGGCGGGAAGGGGTGCGCGTGCTTCCGGGCTGAGCTGGCACGTCACCGTTGCTGGCGATTGTCCAGAGTCCGGGCGGATTGACGTGGAAAACTGATCTCCACGCCACGGATTTCACCACTCTGACGCAGCAGGACAGTGGTACGTGTCATGCTGAGACTTCAGTCGTCAACCAGATCTCCAGGCCGCACAGCCGTGCCGGGAGGTCAGTCAGCGACGACGATACCGACCACCGGCAGCAACGGTCGGGAGTGGAGAGCAGAATGAAACACCTGGTCACAGGTGCCGCCGGATTCATCGGATATCACGTCAGCGAGCGCCTCCTGGCGCGCGGCGACGAGGTGATCGGCTTCGACAACCTGAACCCGTATTACGACCCCTCGCTGAAGGAAGCCCGGCTGGCTCGGCTGCAGCGGCAGCCGGGGTTCCGCTTCGTGCAGGGTGAGCTGGGTGACCGCGAGGGCATGGAGGCGCTCTTCCGCGCCGAACGCTTTCCTCGGGTCATCCATCTGGCCGCCCAGGCGGGGGTCCGCTACTCGGTGAGCCATCCCCACACCTATGTCGACAGCAACATCACCGGCTTCCTGCATGTGCTGGAGGGGTGCCGCCATCATGGGGTGGAGCATCTCACCTATGCATCGACCTCCTCCGTGTACGGGCTCAACACCGCGATGCCCTTTTCGGTCGACCAGAACGTGGATCACCCGGTGTCGCTCTATGGGGCCACCAAGAAGGCCAACGAGCTGATGGCGCATTCCTATGCCCATCTCTACCGGCTGCCGACCACGGGACTGCGGTTCTTCACCGTCTACGGCCCCTGGGGCCGCCCCGACATGGCGCTGTTTCTGTTTACCAGGGCGATGCTCGCGGGTGAACCGATCGATCTGTTCAACGAGGGCCGGATGCAGCGTGATTTCACCTACATCGACGACATCGTCGAAGGGGTGGTGCGGGCGTCGGATCGTCCGGCACAGGTCGATCCTGCCTGGGACGGTGATGCGCCTGCTGCGGCGCGGTCCTCGGCGCCGTATCGGCTGTACAACATCGGGAACAACCGTCCCAACCAGTTGCTCGAACTCGTCGCAGCGCTGGAGCACGAACTGGGAGTGACCGCGCAGCGCCGGCTGGCTCCCATGCAGCCGGGCGATGTGCCCGCGACCTGGGCCGACGTCGACGCCCTGGTGGCCGACTGCGGTTTCCATCCGGGCACACCGATCGAGACCGGTGTCGCCAACTTTGTGGCGTGGTACCGGGGGTACTATGGGGTCTGATCTGAGGCGCCGACTGGCCGTTGTCCTGGGGTGTGGTCTGGCCGTGTGTACCGTGCCCGAGGCCGTCTCGGGGCAGCGGGCCGTCACGCCCGCCCTGGCGGCCGAGGCCCAGGCCCTGCTCAAGCCTGGCGACGTGCTCCGGGTGCGCATCTACCGTGAGCCCGACCTCTCGGGCGAGTACCAGGTGAGCGAGCGCGGCACTGTGGTACTTCCGCGCCTGGGCGAACTGGACCTGGCGAGCTGGCCGATCGATTCGATCCGTCCCCGCCTCACCCGGGCCTTCGCCGAGTATCTGCGCGACCCGACCATCGAAGTCACTCCCCTGCGGCGGATCGCGGTGACCGGCGCCGTGTTGCGGCCCAACCTCTATCCGGTCGACCCGACCATGACGGTGCTCGATGCGCTCGCCCTTGCGGGCGGAGCGGCGCCGGACGGCGTCCGTGACCGCGTGGAGCTGCGGCGCGGGACAGAACGGCTCGAAGCCCGGCTGGATCAGTCCTCCAGTATTGCCGACCTGAAGCTCCATTCCGGCGACCAGCTCTATGTGCCGCAGCGGAGCTGGCTGTCCCGCAACACCTGGCTGGTCTCGACCCTGATCGGAGCCACCGTGACGTTCACCACCATCATGTTGACCCGCTGAATGAGTGATCCGCATCCGACCCCCTGGCAGGGGGCCACGCCGCCGACCGTGCCGCCCCCGATGTCGGGCATGGGCTACTACCCACCCGCGCCGTCTCCAGGCGAGGAGGGGATTGATCTCCGGCGGGTTCTGGGGATTCTGCGCCGGTACTGGCTGCTCCTGCTGCTGGTCACGGGCCTCAGCGGTGCCGCCGGTTGGTTCATCTCCGGACGGCTGACGCCCATCTACGAGTCGGCCGCCTCGCTGCGGATCAATGACCGCGAATCCGGCGTGCCCGGTCTGGCACTGCTCAACGAGCTGCGCGGCCAGGGGAGCGAAGTCAACACCGAGATGGAAGTGCTCCGCAGCCGACTGCTGGCCGAAGAGGTCGCTGGGACGCTGCATCTGCGTCTGACCGTGCGCGAACCCCGGCGGACGCCCCGCAGCCAACTCATCGCCTGGGTCCGGGTCCAGTCAGGTGCAGATACCGGTCGGATCGTTGTGAACGCCGCCGATGGCCAGTTCTCCGCAGAGTGGGGCCGCCACCGCGCCACCGCCGCTGTGGGCGACACGCTGCGCCTGCCTGGTGTCGAGCTCGTCCTGACCCGGATCGCCGCGCTGCAGCCTCGGTTGGAGTTCCAGGTCGTGTCGGCCAATGCGGCCACGCGGGACCTCCAGGAGGCCCTGCGCGTGTCGCGTCCCTCGCGCGAGGCGAATATCCTGCAACTGCGCTTCAGTCACGCCGATCCTGCCATCGCCGAGGCGGTGCCGAACCTGCTGCTGGAGACCTTCTTGAGTCGGCGCGTCGGTACCCGGCGGAGCGGCGCCAGCAGCACGGTGTCCTTCCTCCGGGCACAACTCGACACCCTCTCGGGTGAACTCCGTCTCGCGGAAGATTCGCTGCGGGTGTTCCGCGAAGCGAACGACGTGGTGAGCCTCCAGCAGCAGGCCATGGTGTCGGTAGGCAAGCTGGCCGAGATGCAGGCCGAGCGTGACGCGATCCAGGCCGAGCTGACCGCCCTCGACTCCGTGGTGGCCCGGGGCACCATCCGCGATTCCGGTGCCGCCTCGGCTCGGCGGTTCCTCGCCTTTCCCACCCTGCTGCGCAACAACACGGTTTCGACGCTGCTGTCCTCGCTGACCGCGCTGGAGACCGATCGTGGTCGCCTGCTGGCCACCCGGACCATGCGGGACCCCGATGTGATCGTACTGACCGAGCAGCTTGTCGGCATCGAGCAGCAGGTGCAGACGCTGGTCGCGACCTACGCAGACGGACTGCGGCAGCAGGTGGCGGCCCTGGACCGGACGCTCCGCGTGTCGGGGGCCGACCTGAACACTATCCCCGCCAAGGAAGTGTCGCTGGCGCGGCTCACCCGGAATACCTCCGTGTTGAGCGAGCTGTCGGTGCTGCTGCAGACCAAGTTGAAGGAGGCCGAGATTGCCCAGGCCGTCGACGATCCAAGTGCGCAGGTCGTCGATCGTTCGATCCGTCCCGACCGCCCCGTGTCTCCCCGCAAGGGTTTGAACGTCGCCCTTGCAGTGGTGTTCGGCATGGTGGTCGGACTCGGCGGCGTTTTCGGGCGGGAGATGATGGATACCAGGATTCATTCACGCGAGGACTTGCAGCAGGTCGCTCCGGTGCCGGTGCTCGGTGTGATCCCGCATTTCCGCATGGAGCGTGGCAGTGTCGGAGGGCGCCTGCGCCGACCGACGGCACCGTCCCCCGCCGGTGGGGCCTTGGCCTCCACCTCCCTGGTGGCGCTCGCCAATCCCAACGGCGTGGTGTTGGAAGCCTACCGTGCCCTGCGGACCAATCTCGCCTTTGCGCTGGCGGATCGACCGCCGAAGATTGTTGTGGTGACCTCGCCGACGCCTGGCGACGGCAAGTCGACCACCACAGCCAATCTGGCCGCGTCACTGGCCCAGCAGAAACTGCGCGTGCTGGTGGTCGATGCCGACATGCGTCGGGGCGCGCTGCACCGGACGCTCGGCGGGATCCGGGGTCCGGGTCTCTCGGAGATCCTGACCGGTCGCGCCGATGCCGCGTCCGTGATCCAGACCCTCTCCTTTGGCGGTGTGGGCCGGATCGATCTCATCGCCACCGGCACCGTGCCGCCCAATCCGGCGGAACTGCTCGCGTCACCGCGCCTGGTGGATTTCATCGAGGCCATGGAGCCTCTGTATGACACCATCCTGATCGATTCGCCGCCGCTCGCCAACGTGACCGATGCCCTGATCATCGCGCCGCACGCCGATGGCCTCCTGCTGGTCGCACGCGGCAACAAGACGGACCGCGCGGCCATCCGCTTTGCCATGGAGCAACTGATGACGGTGCGGGCCAAGGTGATGGGGACCATTCTCAACGACTTCGATGTCGAGCGGGCCGCGGCCTACGGTGGCGCCTATGGCTACTACGGCGGCGCCGGCTACGCGTCCATCACCGACGACGGACGGGATGCCGCGTAACCGGCACCTGCTGCTGGGGGACGCGCTCCTCCTGCTCCTGGCGTCACTCGGGGCGTTCGCGGTGCGCTACGAGGGCACCCGGGACCTCCAGGCGGTCCTGGCCGACGCCACGCCGTACCTGGTGCTCACGCTGCCGCTGCGCCTCGGCGTGCTCTGGCTGGCCGGGATCTACCGGCGGCTCTGGCGCTACGCGTCCACCTCCGATCTGGCACGGCTGGTCACGGCCGGGACGGCTGCAGCCCTTCTGAATACGGTGCTCGGGGCCGTGCTGCTGCCCGGCCTGGAGCTGGTGCCCCATCGGGTGCCGCTGGCGGTACTGGCCCTCGATGGGGCGGCGACCATCGGGATCACGGCACTGCTGCGGCTGGCCCAGCGGGAACGGGATCGACGCCGCGCCCCCCGGCGCGAGCAGGCCGAGTGGCGGCCGGTGCTGATTGCCGGAGCGGGAGCGGCCGGTCGCACCATGGTTCGGGAGATTCACGACAACCCCGATCTCGCGCTGCGGCCAGTGGGATTCCTGGACGATGACGAGGTCAAGCTCCACCAGACGCTGCTCGGCCTGCCGATTCTTGGCGGGCTGGATGCGCTGGCCGCCGTGGTGGAGCGCACCGGGGCGGAGGAACTCATCATTGCCATGCCGACTGCGCCGGGCACGGTCATCCGCCGCATCATTGACCAGGCCGCCGCGATCGGACTGCCCACCCGGACGGTTCCGGGCCTGTCCGATGTGGTGTCGGGGCGGGTTGAGCTGAGTACGCTGCGCAAGGTCGAGATCGGCGATCTGATGCGGCGCGACCCGATCGAGACGGATCTCGCCGCTGTCCGCGAGATGGTGCAGGGCAAGCGCGTACTGGTCACCGGGGCCGGCGGTTCGATCGGCTCCGAGCTGTGTCGCCAACTGGCGCTGTTCGACCCGGCACAGATGGCCCTCCTCGGTCATGGGGAGAACTCGATCTACGATGTCCACCGGGAGATCCAGCACCGTCACCCCGCGCTGGTCTGCGTGCCGGTCATCTGCGATGTCCGCGAGCGGGACCGCATGGAGCGCGTGTTCGAGTGGTTCCGGCCCGAACTGGTCTTCCATGCCGCGGCCCACAAGCACGTGCCTCTGATGGAGAGCAATCCCTGCGAAGCCGTGACCAACAATGTGCTCGGCACGCGGGTGACGGCTGAATTGTCCCGGCAGGTAGGCGCCGAGCGCTTCCTGATGATCTCCACCGACAAGGTGGTCAACCCCACCAGTGTGATGGGGGCGACCAAGCGTCTGGCCGAGCAGGTGGTGCAGCACCTCGCCACGGGCGGGGCGACGCGCTGTTCTGCCGTGCGGTTCGGGAATGTCCTGGGGTCGCGCGGCAGTGTGGTGCCGTTGTTCCTGGACCAGATCCGAGAGGGGCGACCCATTACCATCACGCATCCGGAGGTGCGGCGCTACTTCATGACCATCCCGGAGGCGGTGCAGCTCGTGCTGCAGGCCATGACCATGGGGAAGGGCGGTGAGGTGTTTGCACTTGACATGGGTGACCCCGTCCGGATTGCCGATCTGGCCACGGATCTGATCCGGTTGTCCGGGCTGGAGCCGGGCCGGGACATCCCCATCGTCTTCACCGGATTGCGTCCGGGGGAGAAGTTGTTCGAAGAGGTGTTCTTCGACCACGAATCGGCCGAGCGAACCGAGCATGTCAAGGTGCTGCGGTCGCGGATGACCCCGCCGCCCGTCACACTGCTGCAGGAGGTCGACCGGCTGACGGCCATGGCTCAGGATGTGGTGGCGCGCGACGTCATCCTGGGTGTGCTGCGTCGCCTGGTCGACGACTACACTCCGCCTGATCTGCTGGATCGGACCCCACCACAGCCCGTGGCCGACGACGAGCGGATCACGGCCGTTTCCTGAGCGGGAGCTGGAGCCGCTCAGGAGATGGGGTGGGCCTCCAGGACCTCACGCCACAGCGCCACCATTCGGGCCGCGACCGGGGCGTCGCCGTAGTGCTCCAGGACACGCTGTCTGGCGGCGGCACCAATCACTCGGCTCCGCGCCGGATCCTGCACCAGTCCGGCGATGGCCCGCGTCAGGGCCGCCCGATCGTTTTCCTCGATGATCAGGCCACCTTCGCCGACCACATCCGGTAGCGCCCCACTGCGGGCCACGATCGGGGCCACACCAGCCGCCATGGCTTCCAGCACCACGGTCCCGCTTGGCTCCATCCAGGTGGGCGTCGCACGTGAGGGTGCGACCAGTACATCGATGCCACCGAGGAAGGCCGGCCACTGGTCGCGCGGGAGGGCGCCCAGCCAGTCGATCCGGGACGAGAGACCCAGGTGCTGGGCCTGCGCCTCCAGGGCCGGCTGACTCGGGCCGGTACCCAGGATCGCCAGCCGCCAGTCGCCGTAGGTCTCCGACAGCGCGTCGAACAGCAGGTCGACGCCGCGCTCAGGGACCAGCCGACCGATCAGCCCCAGTCGCAGCGGCCCGTCGGGCGGGACGGTCCAGAGGGTCGGCGGGATGGCCAGGCCTCCCGGCGGAAGGACTGTCGCAGGACGGGGGCGGGCGTCACGGGTGAGGAAGTCAAGTGCCGGACGGACAGTGCCGGCCAGCGCGGCAGCACCCTCGACCACCCGCCGCGCCTGCCAGCGGGCCGTGAAGCCCCGCGGCCCACCAAGGCTTGACGTGCCCACCAGCACGTACGGAATCCCCAGTGAGCGGGCCGCCGCAGCCCCCGTCTCGGCGGTGGGTGTCCACGGGTCGCCAACCAGATGCAGCAGGCGGGGGCCGGTGTCCCGGATCACCGCGCGCAGGGCTTTGCGAGACCAACGCAGGTCCATCGGGGACAACGGCTCGCCCCGGGCCGGGACCCGCAGGTAGCGGATCACACCGTCCACGTCAGGGTCACCGCCCGGTCGAGCAATCAGCGGTTCGATGCCGTGGGCAACCAGGGCGCGGACGACACCGCGCGGGGGCGGCTCCGGGGAGAGGATGAAGATTCGCACAAGACTAAAATGGCGAATGCTGCGTTACTTTCCAGTCCATGCGGATTCTTCACCTGGCCAAGTACTACTGGCCCCGGTCCGGCGGGATGGCCCGGGTGGTCCAGGGGCTCGCTGAAGGGGTGGCTGAGCGCGGCCACGAAGCAGAGGTGGTGGCGGTCACCTCGGTCGGCGATCTGCGCCCGGGGCAGAAGCGGCGGGCCTCCGTGACCAGGGCCTGGTCGTTCGCTCCCGTCGGCTCGCAGGAGCTGGCGCCTACCTACATCGCGGCAGCCTGGCGCCGGGCGGATATCATCCACCTGCACCACCCGCACTCGCTGGCCGACGTCGCCTACGCCCTGCGACCCACCGCAGCCCCACTGGTGGTAACCCAACACGCCGACTACGGGTCGATCAAGTACAAGCTGCCCGGCTGGTACGCACTGCGCCGAGCCAAGGCCATCGTGGTGCCCTCCCGCGCCCACATCGCCCTCTCCACCGAACTGAAGGGCTTCGAGGAGAAGGTGCAGGTGATCCCGTTCGGGATCGATGAGGCGCGCTGGGAGGTCGTCCCGCCACCGCCGCCGGGCAACGCCCCGCGGGCACTGTTCATCGGGCGACTGCTGCCCTGGAAGGGTGTGGACTTCCTGCTGCGCGCCTTGGAGCGTGTGCCGGACCTCCGGCTCGATGTGGTGGGCGACGGCCCTGAGCGGAACCGCCTCCAGACCCTGTCCCGCGCCCTCGCAGTCGCGGACCGCGTCAAGTGGTGGGGCGAGTACCCCGACGAAGATCTGCCACGCCGTATGGCCGACGCCGACTTCCTGGTCCTACCCTCCGTCACGGTCGATGAGATGTTCGGTATGGTCCTGCTGGAGGCGATGGCAGCAGGGAGGCCGATCATCACCACGGCGGTGCCGTCCGGCGTCCGCGAGGTGAACTTCCCAGGCGTCACCGGCCTGGAGGTACCCATCCGCGATGTGGAATCTCTTGCCAGAGCCATGCGGACTCTTGTGGAAAACCCATCCATGCGGGAAGCCTTCGGTGCAGCGGGCAGGGCTCGAGTGCGGGAACGCTTCACTCTCAACGCCATGACCGACGCGCACCTGGCCCTCTACCAGCAGGTGCGAAGCGTCGGCTGAAGCCGGGTTTCTGTGGAAAACATCGTTCGCGCAGGTCGCAGAAGAAGGGGTGGGGGGTATACCTCGCGAGCGATGTGAAAAACAAGTTACTTGAGCGATCGCTGGTAAGTTGTTGAAGTGTTGTTTGTTAGGCCCTGTAGCTCAGGTGGTTAGAGCAGCGGACTCATAATCTGACGGTCGGGGGTTCAAGTCCCCCCGGGGCCATGAGGTTGTCAGATGCGGCGGGATGTTGTACTTTGGATGGGTATGCTCGGGTGATTAGCTCAGCTGGTTAGAGCGCGCGCCTCACATGCGCGAGGTCGGGGGTTCAA
>CAYQXR010000045.1:0-18325 GCA_964421625.1 uncultured Gemmatimonadaceae bacterium
CACGTCGCGACCATGCTCGACCAGACGCTTGGCCTTCTCGATCACCATGTCGGCCACCTGCACGTGCCGGTCGGCAGGCTCGTCGAAGGTCGAGGCAATGACTTCGGCCTGGACATTCTCCTGCATGTCGGTCACCTCTTCGGGCCGCTCATCGATCAGCAGCACGATCAGGTAGCACTCGGGATGGTTTTCGACGATGGCGTTGGCCAGCTTCTGCAGCAGGATGGTCTTGCCGGCCTTGGGGGGGGCTACGATCAGGCCGCGTTGGCCCTTGCCCACCGGCGAGACGATGTCGACCACGCGCAGGGAGAGATCGTTGTCCTTGCGGCGCTCCAGTTTGAGGCGCTTGTCCGGGTAGCGCGGCTTCAGGTTGTCGAAGGCGATCCGGGTCTTGGTCCGTTCGGGCTCCTCGAAGTTGACCGTCTCTACCTTGAGCAGCGCCAGGTACCGCTCGCCCTCCTTGGGGGGACGAACCTGCCCCTGGATGCTGTCGCCGGTCCGCAGGTCGAACCGCTTGATCTGGCTGGGCGACACGTAGATGTCGTCGGGGCCGTACAGGTAGTTCCAGTCCTGCGAGCGGAGGAAGCCGTAGCCCTCCGGGAGGATCTCCAGCACCCCCTCGCCCCGGACGACGGCGTCCTGGTCGAGCAGCGACTGCTCGATCCGAAAGATCAGGTCCTGCTTGCGGAGACCCGAGTAGTTGGTAATGTTGAGCTCAGCGGCGAGCTCCTGGAGCTCGGCCACGGACTTCTGCTTGAGTTCAGCGATGTCCACAGGGGTCTCCCGGTCGGATGGTGCATCCGCCTGGCCCCAGCGCTGGTACGGGGCGGGCAGGTGTTGGAACGAGTGTTCTGGTCAGTGTCGTCATGGGGCGCGCGGTGCGCGTCATTTTGAGTGGAGGTCCTGCAGGAGGTGTCACGTCTGTCCCTGAAGATTACGACCCCATCCCCCGTCCGTCAAGAGGGCACGTGCTGGCCGTCACCCCGTTCCTGACCCACTGGACCAGTCACGAGTTGACCGACGACCGGGTGGTCGTCGAGGGCGAGGTGTCCGAGGAGCATCGCGGACCCTCACCGGCGCTGGCCGCCGTATTGGCCGACTGGGACGGCGCCTGGTACTGGCGCGACCCGGCCCATCGGGAACTGGTCCTGGTGCAGGGGCAGCCGCCCCGGCGCCCGGTCCGCTGGCTCTGGCACGGTGCCCTGCTGCTGCTGACCGTGGTGACCACCCTCGGGGCTGGGGCCATTCTGCAGGGGGTCGTCACGCCGCCGATGCTGCAGGGCCCCATGGGCATCCTGCGCTCCTACCCGGTCTTCGCCCGGTTTGTCGTCGAAGGCGGCTGGCAGGCATTGCTGGTCGGCTGGCCTTTTGCCGCCGCGCTGCTGGGGATTCTGCTGGTCCACGAACTGGGGCACTACCTGGTGGCCCGCCGCTATGCCATCGACGTCTCCCCACCCTACTTCATCCCGGTGCCGCCCAACCTGTCGCCCATCGGTGGGATGGGGGCGTTCATCCGGCTGCGCTCGGCCATTCCCGATCGGCAGCAGCTCCTCGATGTCGGGGCCGCCGGGCCGGTGGCAGGCTTTGTCGTGGCGTTGGCGGTGCTCTGCTGGGGTTACCTGGCCTCCGCCCCGGTCGGCGGTGCCCACAGCGGTGGCAGCATGATTCTGCTGGCGGGCCATCCCGTCTGGCTGGGCGACTCACTGCTGACCCTGGGGCTGCGTCATCTGCTGGTGGGTGGCGAGGGCACCGTACTGCTTTCGCTGCCGGCCTTTGCCGGGTGGGTCGGGCTGTTCGTGACCGGCCTCAACCTGCTGCCGCTGGCCCAGCTCGACGGCGGCCACATCCTGCACGCGCTGATGGGTCAGGGACAGGCGCGGGTGGCCCGGTTGACCGCGCTGGTTCTGCTCATCCTCGGCGCGTGGACGCCAATGTGGCATGTCTGGCTGGCCTTTTCCTACCTGATCGGTCGTGGGAGCTGGGGGCATCCGCCGGTGCTGATCCCGGAGGCCGCGATCCATCCCCGCAGCCGCTGGGTTGGACTGCTGTGCATCGTGCTGTTTCTGCTGACCTTCGTGCCGATCCCGTTTCCGAAGTAGCCGGTCTGGACAGCACTCAGCGTTTTGGTGCCGATGGTACCCCCCGACCGAGCCAGGCCAACCAGGGCGGCGCCACCACGGTCGTTCCCACCACCATGAGCATGATGGCCCCGAACTGGGTCGGGAGCAGCACGCCCGTCTCCAGCCCCTTCTGGGCGAAGATCAGCCCCACTTCGCCGCGCGGGATCATGGCCACACCCACCAGGGCGTAGCGGAGGCGCTGCCACCAGGGTGCGTAGCCCGCCAGAAACTTGCTGACGATGCCGACGGCGAGGAGCGCGCCGCCGAGGGAGAGTGCGGCGGGGGAGAGGATGGCATGGACGTCGATCATTGCCCCGATGGCGGCGAAGAAGATCGGTACGAACCACTCGCCGATGCCGGCGGATTCCTGCTCGATCTCCGCGCGCTGCGGCGTGTCGTGCAGGATCAGGCCGGCGGCGAAGGCGCCGATGATGGGAGCCGAGCCGCTGCGGTCGGCCAGCGCCGCAATGACCACGGCGAGGACGATGGCGAGGATGCCGGTGGTATGCGGTGTCCGGATCCGTGCGATTCGGGCGAAGAGCGGCGGGATGACGAGTCGTCCGAGCAGGATGACGACCAGCAGGAAGCCGATGGCGGCCCCACTGGTCAGGGCGACCGCCCCGACGGTCAGCGTCCCGCCGCCGGCCACACCCGCCACCACCGCCAGAATGATCAGGCCGATGATGTCGTCGAGCACGGCGGCACCGAGCACGGTCTGGCCCTCGGGCGCCTGAAGCAGGCCGAGGTCGTCGAGGACCCGCGCCGAGATGCCCACCGAGGTGGCTGTGAGCGAGGCGCCGAGGACCAGGGCCACCAGGTTGCTCAGGCCGAAGAGATGTGCCACCCCCATGCCGGTGAAGAACGGCAGCGCGACGCCGACAACGGCCACGACCAGTGCGGCTGGCCCGACCTTGAGCAGCGACCGGATGTCGGTGTGCAGGCCGATCTGAAAGAGCAGCAGCAGCACACCGAGTTCGGCGAAGGTGTGGAGCATGGCCCCAGCGGGGTGATCGGCTGCGGTGCTGACCAGGCCCAGCAGCGATGGCCCCAGCAGCAGGCCGGCCAGCAGTTCACCCAGGACCGCGGGCTGTCCGAAGCGACGCGCGATGGCGCCCAGCAGGCGCGCCGCGGTGACCAGCGCTGCCAGGCCGAGCAGGAATCCCATGGTGTCGTGTCCGGCAGACGCCATCGGGGCGGTCGGCGGCAGGGTCATTGGTCAGCTCCTCTGAGAGACGGAGGAAATATGACCCGTTTGCTTCCCGCAGCCCAGCAGTCACCGGCCGTGCTCAGATGGCCTCGCTCCAGGAGGCGGACAGCCGCAGGGCGCAGTCGATCAGGCCGACCATGCTGTAGGTCTGGACGAAGTTGCCCCAGGGCTCCCCCGTCACGGGATGGATGTCCTCGGCGTAGAGCCCGTGCCGATTGCGGAGTCGCAGCAGCACCTCGAACAACTGCCGGGCCTCGTCGCGCCGACCGATCGCGGCCAGTGCGTCGACATACCAGAATGAGCAGACCAGGAAGGCACTCTCCATGTGACCGAAGTCATCTTCCTCATCGTAGCGGAGCAGCAGGTCGCCGCGCCGGAGTGTCCGGCCGATGGCCTCGACCGTCGCGATGTAGCGCGGGTCGGTGGGCGCGATGAAGTGGATGGCCTGCATGTGCAGCAGCGCAGCATCGAGGCGATCGCCGCCGAAGGTGGACACGAAGGATTGCATGGCAGGGTTCCATGCCTCGGCGAGAATCCGCTCCCGGATCCGGTCGGCTTCGGCGCGCCAGTAGGCGGCGCGATCCGCCAGGTCGATCCGCTCGGCGATCCGGGCCAGCCGGTCGCAGGCCGCCCAGCACATCATGGCCGAGAAGGTGTGGACCCGCGCACTGCCGCGGAGTTCCCAGATGCCGGCGTCGGGTTGGTCGAATCGGCGGGCGGCCTGCTCGCCCAGACCCTCGATCTGCCGGAAGAGTGCCGCGTCGCCGCGATGGACCAGTCGGTGGTCGAAGAACACGTGACAGACACCCAGGATGGCCGCGCCGTAGACATCGTGCTGGACCTGGTCACGCGCCTGATTGCCGACCCGGACCGGTCCCATGCCGCGATAGCCCGGCAGCGTGTCGACGATGCGCTCGTCGGGGATGTCGCTGCCGCCGATGGTATAGACCGGACGGAGCTGCCCGTCGGGGGCAGCCGCGACCAGGTTCACGATGTACCGGAGATACCGCTCCATGGTATGCGTGGCACCCAGCCGGTTCAGGGCGTCGATGACGAAGTAGGCGTCGCGCAGCCAGCAGTAGCGGTAGTCCCAGTTCCGGCCGCTGTGGGCGGCTTCGGGTACGGATGTGGTCATGGCGGCAATGATGGCGCCGGTGTCCTCGAAGGTGTTCAGCTTCAGGGTGATCGCCGCGCGGATCACATCGTCCTGCCACTCGAAGGGGATGGCGAGGGAGCGCACCCAGCCCTGCCAGTAAGTGGTGGTCCGTTCGCGGAAGCGGCGGGCCGCTTCATCCAGGGCCTCGGGGACAACTTCGTCCGGTCCCAGGATCAGGGTGGCCGGGGTGTCGAGCCGGATCACGGTCTCGTCGAGAATGGCACTGACCGGGAGCGTGGTCGCCAGGCGCAGCGTCAGCTCGCCGTTGTGGTAGCGGATATGGTGGCTGCCGAAGCTGACCGGGGCCGCGTCCGTCCCGTAGTTGCGCGAGGGGCGGACCCGCACGCAGATCCGCGGCGATCCAGCCAACGGCCGGATCTGGCGGACCAGCATCATCGGCGCCACCAGTCGCTCGTGCTGCTCGAACCGGGGGGCGAAATCGAGGATCTCGATCGCACCGCCGTGGGCATCGGTGAGGCAGGTGCGGAGCATTGGCGTATTGCCGACGTACGCCTGGGTGACGCTGACCAGGTCGATCAACTCGATCCGGAAGAAGCCATGTTCGGGCGGCGGGGTGCTGGGCCGCAGCAGCGTGGCGAACATCGGGTCGCCGTCGAAATGCGGGAAGCAGGCCCACACCACCTCGCCCTGCGGATTGATCAGGGCACCGATGGTGCCGTTGCCGATGAGGGCCAGGTCGAGTGAACTCATGGCGTCACCTCGTCCTGCAGGGCGCTGTCGAGCCAGTTCCGGACCGCGGCGACATCGCCCAGCCGCCACCGCGCCGTGGTCCGCCCTCGGCCGACCTTCACCGAGTGCCCGCCCAGCGAGTTCACCACCGCAAAGCCGTACTCGTCCGTTACGTCGTCGCCCAGGAAGATCGGCAGACGGCCATGGAAGGGGGGCTCATCCATGAAGGCCCGGATGGCCGCGCCCTTGTCCGCACCGGCAGGTTTCAGCTCGACGACCCGCTTGCCACGCTGGGTCACGTAGCGTTCGCCCAGTTCCCGCTGCAGCAGGTGCATCAACTGGTGGGCGAAGGAGGCCAGCGGCGGGGCCTGACGGTAGTGCAGCGCGAGGGAGAGGCCCTTGTCTTCGACCATCAGGCCGGGGTGACGTTCCGCCACCTGCTGGAGTTGGCGCCGAACCCGCTCCCAGAGATCGTCCGGTGCGGCGTGGTGATGCTGCTCGCCCGTGGGGCTGCGCCGCTCCAGGCCATGCTGCCCGGCCACCGGCAGCGTGGTGTGTCCGAACAGCCGGTCGATATCGGCGATGGTGCGACCGCTGATGAGCGCGACCGCGCCGCCGGTCCGGGTCACCAGACGGGAGAGGCGGTTCTGGACCCCGGAGTCGGCGATGGCAAGAGCCGGTGAGGCGGCCACGTCGAGCAGGGTGCCGTCGATATCCAGGAACCAGGCCCAGCCCAGATCGGGTGGCGGCGGGGGCTGGGTGCGGTGCCGACGCCTTGAGAGCAGGGATGTCATGGGGCGCCCTTGCCCGGATCGTCCAGTGGTCGCGCATGACGACGGAGCATCCGGCCGCGCTGGCGCATCCGCGCGGCGTCAAGCAGCATCCGACCGGCCCAGCGGAAGACGTTGAACTCGCGGATCAGGCCGCGCATGATCCGCATCCGCGCGCGTTGCGCCGACGGCGGCATCGACAGGGCCAGGTGCAGCGCCGCCGCGCACTGTTCGATGTCGTACGGGTTGACGATGATGGCCTCGGGCAACTCCCGCGCGGCCCCGGTGAACTGACTCAGCACCAGCACACCGCGTTCGTCGTCGCGCGCGGCCACGAATTCCTTGGCCACCAGGTTCATGCCGTCGTGCAGCGACGAGACGAAGGCCAGCTCGGCGGCACGGTAGTACTCATGGACTTCCTCGGGCCGATGATGCGCGATCCGCAGGATGATCGCCGGGGGACCCTTGGGGCCGAACCGCTGGTTGATCCGATCGGCGAGCGCGGTCACCCGCACCTCGTAGTCCTGGTACTCGGCGATTGAAACACGGGTGGGTGCGGCAATCTGGATGAAGGTGAACCGGCCGATCCATTCGGGATTGGCCTCGAGCAGGCGCTCCACCGACCGGAGCCGCTCTTCGATCCCCTTGGTGTAGTCGAGCCGATCCACGCCAACACCGATGGCCTGGTACTCGGGCAGGCCGTGTCGGGCCCGGACCCGCTCGCGGCAGGCGTTGACCGGTCGCGGGTGCAGGTCGGCCGCCGGTGGCCACTCGATCGAAATGGGGTAGCGCTGGACGGCGGTCGGGCGCTCACGGTAGGAGACCGAGAACAGTTCACGGTCGACCCGTGCCTCCAGGAAGCGGTCGACTGTGTCCACGAAATTGTTGCAGTGGAACTGCGTGTGGAAGCCGAGTATGGTGCTGCCGAGGAGGCCGTCGAGCAGCTCCTCGCGCCAGGGGCAGATGGCGAAGGCCTCGGGGTTGGGCCAGGGAATGTGCCAGAAGGTGATGATGGTCGCGTGGGGGAGCAGGCTTTGCACCATGCGCGGCAGGAGCGCGAAGTGATAGTCCTGGACCAGCACGATCGGATCCCGCGTGTGCGACTCCTCCACCACCGCCCGTGCGAACCGGTTGTTGATCCGGACGTACTGTTCCCAGTCGGCCGCGCGGAAGGTTGGTCGCACATGGGCCATGTGACAGAGCGGCCAGAGCCCCTCATTGGCGAAACCGTAGTAGTAGCCCGCCTCTTCCTCCTGCGTCATCCAGACGCGGCGGAGCTGGTAGCTCGGCGCCTCGGGCGGCACCGCCACCCGGTCGTGACGGTCGACGGCGGCCCGGTCGGCGCTGCCGCTGCCATGGGCAATCCAGGTCCCCGCGCAGGCGCGCATCACCGGCTCAAGCGCAGTGACCAGGCCGGAGGCCGGGCGCCAGACATCCACGCCGGAGTCGGTGTCCATGTGGATGTAGGGCTCGCGGTTGGAGACGACGATGACTTCCTGTCCACGCAGCTCGTCGCGCAGGATGCCGCGCAGGGTGTCGGCAGTCCAGGTGACCTGGTCGGCGTCGCGGGCGGCCCGGTGCTCGGTCTCGAGGTCGGCGATCAGGGTGCGGAGGTCACGGGCGATGGGCCGCAGCTCCGGCAACTCGTCCTCCACCGACGGGCGCAGCAGACCCTCGCCGCGGGTCAGGGATCGCAGGCCCCGCAGCCAGCCGCGCCAACTGACCTGGGCCACCACCACCGTGATCAGCGAAACCACCACCGCCAGGGCGGTGAAGAAGAGGAAGAAGTAGCGGCGCGTCTCCTGGCTGCGTCGGGCGACGAAACCCAGGTCGTGGAGCAGGACCAGGGTGCCGGCGGCGATCCCGTCGCTGCTCTGGACCGGTTCGATCGAGACCAGCAGGGGCCCCTCGGGTCGGACGAGTTGGCGGCTGGCGGGTGTGGTGAACTGGTCCAGCGACCCGCAGGAGACCTCCTCCGGGAGCGGCGTGGTGGCCAGGACCGGGGCGTCGACCGAGCGGCAGTAGGCCACCGCGTAGAGCCGCTCATCCTGGCTGATCCGGGCGAAGAGTTCCTCCATCCGACGCTCGTTGCCACGGTTCAGCAGATCCTGCAGCGGGTCCTGGGCGGCCGTGGCGATCAGGTGCGAGCGCATGTCCAGGTCGCGGATGAACCAGCGCAGGGTCAGCCGATCCGCCAGCGGGACCACCAGCCAGGCGAGCAGGGCCAGCACGGCCAGAAGCGGGACGATGAAGCGCAGGGAGAGGCGCATGCTCTGCTCCGTCATCGGGGGTGGACACGGACTGCCTCCCGCACCTTAACGCGGCGCACCCGGGATTGCTACATTGCGGGAGTTGTCGGCCCGCCTTCCCGGAGGTCGATCCGTCTCCATCGTACGAGGTGCCGCCATGCCACTCCCGATTCGAGCCCGATTCCTGTTATCTGTCGGCCTGACGATTGCCGCTCTGGTCTTCTCGGCCTGCACCAGCAACAAGACCGGACCGGAAGATCCCCAGCCGGGGACCATTGCCCTGACACTGGGCCAGTCAAGCGGTACCATACCCCAGGGCGGCACAACGGCCGTTGCGGTCACGCTCACGCGGGGAGGCGGGTTCACGGGAGCGGTCACCTTCACGGCGCAGGGAGTGCCGACCGGGGTCACCGCCGGTATCAATAACCAGGCGACGACCGGGACCACCACCACTGCGAATGTGGCCATCGTGGTCGCGGCCAACGCCGCGCCCGGTACCTACACCATCACCGTGCGCGGCAGCGGCAGTGGGGTGACGGATGCCACGGCGACCTTCACCCTGACCATTACCCAGGTGACGGCGCCCAATTTCTCGCTGGCCATGGCGCCTGCCACGATGAGCCTGCCCCCGAGCGGCAACGCCAGCGGGACGGTGACGGTCACGCGGGCGGGCGGCTTCGACGGCGCGGTGCAGTTTGCGCTGACCGGGGCTCCCGCACAGGTGGCGGCAGCCTTCAGTCCAACCAGCACCACGGGCAACTCGACCGAGATCACGCTCTACGTGGGGGTTGGTGTGGCGCCAGGGACCTACCCGCTCTTCGTGACGGGCACCGCCACGGGTATGACCGAGAAAGTGGCGCCGCTGACCCTGACGGTCACGGCGGGCGGCAGCTTCTCGCTGGGGGTGTCCAGCTCCGCCACGCTGCCTCAGGGTGGCAACACCACGGTCGCGATCACGCTGTCCCGCATTGGTGGGTTTGTGGATCCCGTTACCTTGTCGGCGATCGATGGGCCCGCAGGGTTGACCGCCAGCTTCGATCCCTCGCCCACCACCGGCTCAGCCAGTACGCTCACGCTCACGGCCTCCGCTGGCTTGGCGCCCGGTACCTACCCGATCAACATCCGCGCCGTCTCAGGCGCGATCGAGGCGACCAATACCCTCCAGGTGACGGTGACGGCCGCCAGCGTGGGCAATGTCTCCCTGTCGTTCGCCGCGTGCAGCCCATCAGAACGACCGATCTGGTTTGCCGCGCGGGACGGCAATGGTCCCTGGACGCGGGTCACGCCGGTGGGTCAGAGCTACAGCTTCGACGTCGACGCCAGCAGGGGCTCCTACGCCTACGTGGTGTCGCCGGACGCAGATGCCTACGCGATCACCGTGCAGACCTACACCCGCACGGAGTTGACCAGCATGCCGCTGGTGGTCTGTGCGGCCAAGCCGACCAAGTCGCACAGCGCGAACGTCGTCGGCTTCGGGCTCCTCGACGCGACGCGCGTCAGTCTCGGTGGCAGCACGGTCTTCCCAAGTCTGGGCTCGCCTGACGTCGTGTTTCAGGGAGTTGCCGATGGGCCCAATGACCTGGTCGGCTGGCGTATCAACACCTTCGACACGGGTACCGGTTTCCTGCGTCGCGACGTCAACCTGCCGGACGGGGCCAGTCTGGGGACGATCGAATTGAGCGGCCCGGAGTCACACGCCCCGGTGTCGGCGCCACTGACCATTTCCAATCCGGGCGGCGGCACCACCACGGTCTCGATGGCGTATGGCACCGGAGCGGCCTGCCGCGTGGCGCCACTGTACACACTCTTCGGAGGAAACTTCTACGGCAACATGTACGGGTTCCCCGCGGCGGCGCAGCGGCCCACCGACTTCCACATCGTGTCAGTCGCCGCGACGAGTGGCGCCGAATCCCGGTTCTCGCAGTTAAGCCTGCACACGCTGGCGGCGCGCACCCTCACCCTCGGCCCGGCGCTGACCGTCCCGACGGTGAGCGCTCTCGGCGGGCCCTATAAGCGCCTTCAGGCAACGGCCTTCATTTCCCTGGAGTACAACAGCTCGGTGTCGCTCATGTATTCCAATGCCGTCGCCCCTATGGGGGGGGGCCAGGTCTCCGTGGCCTTCCCGCTCCGGGCCGTCAACATCTCGGCGTCCGCCGGGGCGGTGCCAGCACCGACACCGGCCGTGAACGGCATCAGTGGATACTGGGCCTTGCTGGAGATGCCGGATTTCACGGGAGTGGCGGGATGGAACCCGACCTGGGCACCGGCCGTCGGCGGGCTGTCGCAATGGTCTCTGTCCGCCGCCGGCAACAATCTGACCGAGTCGCTCTGTCAGGAAGGTGCCCGGATCTCCACGGTGATCAGGACGGGGACCAACTGAGGCAGGTTCTGGCCCCCTAAAGAACTCTTCATCCCGTCTGCAAGACGGCTTCACGGCACCCTGCGCACATTGCTGAGCGTGGGGTGCCGTGGTGGCATCTCCGTGACCTTCTCTGGAGCAGACGATATGTCGGACACCGCCGTACCCCCCACGTCCCGCCGGGCCTTCCTCCAGCGCGGTGCGCTGCTGGCCGCCACGCTGCCGACGGCGGCGACGCTGCTGGCCGCCTGTGATGAGCCCGACTCCGCTGGATCGGGGAACACGGCGGCAGCCGGTGGGCATGGCGGCGATCAGGCCGCCCAGGCGCCCGCGGCCAAGACGCCGCAGCAGAAGGCCGATGAGATGGACGCGATGCATGAGGCCGGCGTCAAGGCCTTCCCCGCGCCCACCGAGGGCAAGGGCAATCAGTTGCTGGAGCCGACCATTGTCGGTGGGGTGAAGGTCTACGAGCTGACCGCCTCGGAAATCTCCTGGGAGACCGAACCGGGGCGGCGCACCACCGCGTGGGCCTACAACAACCAGGTGCCGGGGCCGCAGATCTGGGTGCGTGAGGGGGACCGCGTGCGGGTGATCCTGCACAACCAGCTCAGCGAATCCACCGCCATCCATTTCCATGGTCTTGAGGTCCCCAACGATCAGGACGGTGTGCCCTACATCACCCAGCCGCCGGTCAAGCCGGGCGAGAGCTACACCTACGAATTCACGGTGCCGAACAGCGGCTCCCACATGTACCACTCGCACCACAACGCGACCAAGCAGGTCGGTCGCGGCCTGCTGGGGGCCTTCATCGTGGAGCCGCGCGACCGCAGCCGGGAGCCGAAGGTCGACGTCGACTACGTGATGATTCTGAACGACTACAGCGGCTTCACGCTCAACGGCAAGGGCTTCCCGGCCACCGAGCCGGTGGTGGCCAAGCTGGGGCAGACGGTGCGGATCCGCTTCATGAACGAAGGCATGATGATCCACCCGATGCACTTGCACGGCATGCACATGACGGTGATTGCCCGCGACGGCTGGCCGCAGCCGATGCCCTGGAAGTGCGACACCGTGAACGTGGCCCCGGGTGAGCGCTGGGACGTGCTGATCAAGGCCAACAACCCCGGCGTCTGGGCCTTCCACTGCCATATCCTCTCGCACGCCGAGTCGGAGCACGGCATGTTCGGGATGGTGACGGCGCTGATCGTCGAGAAGTAGGACGACAGGTCCGGAATGCCGACGGGCCGCTTCGGAAGAAGCGGCCCGTTGTGCATGAAGGAGCGATTCACCTCAGGCGGGAACCGGATCGCCCTCGGTCTGGCAGGCGTAGGGAGTCGATCCGCAGGAGCTGGTGCCCCGGGCCGCTTCGACATCGCGGGTCAGGTAGGCAATGGCCTCCTGCGCGCTGTAGCTGGTGCGTCCGGCGAGGAAGGGCGCGAGTTGGGTGAGGTCGTCACCGCTGGTCACGATGGGCGGCTCCGCGCCGTCGCCACGCACCTGGCCCAAGCCGATGTCGGCCATGAGGGCGTTGCAGAGGCAGCGCCGACCGGTGGTCTCTTCTACCGCGCCGCCCTTGGTCTCGAAGGTGTCGATCGGTTCGGCGGGACAGCGGAACCCGATCTTGCCGCGATCGTCCAGGTAGGCCGTGCGCAGATAGCCCAGGTCGCAGATGCGCTCGCGGTGCTCTTCGGGCGGCGCGTTCTGCAGTTGGACCACCTTGAAGGGGTAGCCCGTGGGTGAGGCCAGCGGGTCGGTGCGGACGGAGACCTGCCCCTGGGTGACCCCGGCCAGCACGGTGCGCTTGAGTGAGGACTCCAGGCCGGACTCGTTGCAGTAGGCGAACAGGGTCCCAACCTGGATGCCTGCGGCGCCCTCTGCGAGGGCCTTGGTCAGGCCTTCCGGGTGGCCACTGCCGCCGGCCAGCCAGAAGGGCAGTCCGAGTTCGCGCATGCCGGCCATCGAGACCTCGTCGCGCGCACCGTAGATCGGCTGCCCGGCCTCGTCGAGCTGCATGGCGCCCCGAGGTGGCGCATTGTGACCACCGGCCGTGGGGCCCTCGACCACGAAGCCGTCGACGCCACCGGCGTTCTTCTTGGCCAGGAGCGTCGCCAGCGAGTTGCTGGAAACGATGGGCAGGAAGCGCGGCCGGGGCAGCTCCACCGTGGGGGGCGTGTCCCAGAGGTCGGCCGGGCGGAAGACGAAGTTGGGCGTCTGTTCCGGCGTGGCGTTCATCAGTTCCAGCCGAAGCGACGAAGGCTGGTGGGTGGTGAAGGCCTGCAGCACGCCCGGGATCTCCCGGGGGATGCCGGCGCCCATCAGGACGTAGTTGACCCCGGCCAGCATGGCGCCGTACAGCGCGGCGGGATTGGGGAGCTGGACCTTGGTGAGCAGGTTGATGCCGACCAGGCCGTCGTGCCCCTCGCGGGCCAGGAAGACTTCGACGAAGGCCGCCATGACGGTGACCGCCTCGCGGGCCTTGCTGACAGTGTGGCGGTACATGGGGAGGAGGGCGTAGGGGGTACCCGGCGTCCGCCCGCCCTCCCGGAAGTAGCGCCGCAGGATGTCCGCGGTGATGCTGGGGATCGGGAAGGCCGCCATGGCCCGGCGGACGTGGCCGCCCAGGTCGCCGTCCTGCAGGCGCCGCACCAGGACGGTGTCGATGGCGGTGCCGGACACGACGCCCAGTTGCCCGCTGCAGGCCACAGCGCGGGCAAGGCGCCAGTCGGAGACGGCAATGCCCATCCCCCCCTGAATGATCATCGGCGGTGTATTCATCGCACCCCAAGTCTAGTCTGAGGCGTGGTTAAACGCCACCGACCACCCCGGGGGGTGGGCGGGACCCCGGGGGGGGCATTGCCCCCCCGCAGGTCACCCCTTACTTATCTGCCGCGATGCTCATTCCCAAGCTGGTCACCACCCTCCGGGGCTATGACCGTCGGCAGTTCACCGCCGATGTCACGGCGGGAGCGATCGTCGGCGTGGTCGCCCTTCCCCTGGCCGTCGCCTTCGCCATTGCCAGTGGGGTCTCCCCGGAGCGGGGCCTCTACACCGCCATCATCGCCGGCTTCCTGATCTCCCTGCTGGGCGGGTCGCGGGTCCAGATCGGGGGGCCCACCGGGGCCTTCGTCGTCATTGTCTACGCCATCGTGCAGCAGCACGGCCTCGACGGCCTCGCGCTGGCGGGGATCATGGCCGGGGTCATCCTGATCGGCTTCGGGGTGGCCCGGCTGGGCACCGCGATCAAGTTCATCCCCCACCCGGTGACGGTCGGGTTCACCAGCGGGATCGCGCTGATCATCTTCTCCAGCCAGATCAAGGACCTTTTTGGCCTCCCGCTGGAGACCGTCCCGCCCGAGTTCGTCCACAAATGGCAGGCCTACGCCACCACCATCGGCGGGGTAAACCCCTGGGCCGTGGCTGTCTCCGTCGCGACGCTGCTCATCCTCCTCTACTGGCCCCGGGTGTCCCGGCGGATTCCGGCACCCTTCGTGGCGCTGATCCTGACCACGGTGGTGGTCGCCCTCGCCGACCTCCCCGTCGAAACCATCGGCTCCCGCTTCGGTGAGGTCCACGCCGGTCTCCCTTCGCTTCGTCTCCCGCCCATCTCCCTGGAACGGATTTCGGCGTTGATCGGCCCGGCCTTCATCATCGCCCTGCTGGCGGCGGTGGAATCGCTGCTGTCCGCCGTCGTCGCCGACGGGATGATCGGCGGGCGCCACCGCTCCAACATGGAACTGGTCGCCCAGGGAGTGGCCAACATCGCCTCACCCCTGTTCGGTGGGATTCCGGCCACCGGGGCGATCGCGCGGACGGCCACCAACGTGAAGAACGGCGGGCGGACCCCCATCGCCGGGATGGTCCACGCGCTGACCCTGCTGGTGATCACACTGTTCGCCGGGCGCTGGGCGGCGCTGATCCCGATGGCGACACTGGCCGGCATCCTGGTGGTGGTGGCCTGGCACATGAGCGAATGGCGCACCTTCCGCGGCACGCTGCGCGCCCCGGCCGCCGATGTCGCCGTGCTGCTGACCACCTTCCTGCTCACGGTACTGATCGATCTGACCGTCGCGATCGAAGTGGGCATGGTGCTGGCCGCCTTCCTGTTCATGAAGCGGATGGCCGAGGTGACCAGCGTGAGCGCCGTCACGCATCCGGCGCGGGCCAGCACCGAGCGCGACCCGCTGCGGCAGGTTGCGGGCGTGCCCGACGACGTGGAGATCTTCGAGATCCAGGGGCCGTTCTTCTTCGGGGCCGCCGAGACCTTCCGCGATGCGGTCGGGCGGATCAAAGGGCACCCGCGGGCGCTGATCCTGGTGATGGAACAGGTGCCGGTCATCGATGCCACCGGCATGCATGCCCTGCAGACCGTGATTGCCCGGGCGCGCGGCGAGGGGACGCGGGTGATTGTGGCCGGGCTGCACCGTCAGCCGCTCTTTGCACTGCGTCGAGCCCGACTGCTGGGGCGGCAGGGTGTGGTGGAGTGGACCCGGACGCTGGAAGACGCGATTGGGGTGGCCACCATGCTCACGCCACCGTCCCGGACCCGGACGGGGGAGCACCGCGTCGTTACGGGGGGGTGACCGGGATGTCGGGCGGCGTGGCGCGGAGGATGAAGCCGACGCCGCGCACGGTATGCAGCAGTGGCCGACCGCTGGCGCGGTCGAGTTTGCGGCGCAGGTTGCCCAGATGGACATCGACCACATTGCTCTCGGGGTCGAAATGCATGTCCCAGACCTTTTCCAGCAGGGTGGTGCGCCGGACGACCTGTTCGGGGTGCTGCAGGAAGTACTCGATCAACTGGTATTCGCGCGGGGTGAGATCGAGGCGCTCCCCGTCGACCCGCACCTCGTGCTGCAGGCGGTCGATGCTGATGCCGGCATAGGCCAGGGCATCCACCCGCTCTGCGCCGCCGCGCCGCACCAGCGCCCGCAGGCGGGCGAGCAGTTCGTCGAAGCGGAAGGGCTTGGCCAGATAGTCGTCGGCCCCGGCGTCGAGCCCGCGGACAACGTCTTCCAGGGCATCCCGTGAGGTGAGCATCAGGATCGGGAGCGTCCGCCCTTCGCGCCGGAGTTCCATGGCCACCTGGAAGCCGTTCTTGCGCGGCAGGATCACATCCAACAGCATGGCGTCGTAGTCGCCGACATGGGCCATGAGCGTGGCCTGCTCCCCGTCGGGGGCCACGTCCACGCTGTAGCCTTCCTCCTCAAGCCCCTGCTTGATGAAGGACGCCACTTTGCGCTCATCCTCGACGACCAGGATCTTCATGAACTGGAATCTGCTCTGGGCACGGTAAGGCCTTGGCGAAGGTTCCGTGAAGCCGTCTTCATGGTGGTGCCGGCAGTGAGAGCACAAAGATGCCGGCCCCGTCCCGGGGGACGGCGTGCAGCTCGCCCCCGAGGAGGCGGGCCAGGCGGCGGGAGAGGGGCAGGCCCAGGCCGATGCCTTCCTTCTTGCCATCCTCACGGGTGACGTAAATATCGAAGATGTGCTCCACCTCGTCGGGCCGGATACCGGGGCCTTCATCCTCGACCCGCCAGACGACCTGCCCGTCGGTCCAGTGGCCGCTGAGGCGGATGGTTGAACTGTCCGCGGTGTACTTGATCGCATTGCTCAGCAGGTTGACCAGGATCTGCTCGACGCGGGAGGCATCGGTCGCGATGGCAGGGAGCCCATCCGGCATCTCGATGCTGAGTTGGATCTGCCGGGCGTTGGCCGACGGCATCACCCGGCCGACGGCACGCTGCACAATGGCGAGGGGCTCGACCAGGCGGATGTTGGGCCGCAGGCGGTCCTCGTCGAGGCGGCTGAGGTCGAGCAGGTCGTTGATCAGGCGGACGGCCTGTTCGGCTGAGTCCAGCACTTCGAACGCGGCCCGCGGGACCGTGGCCGGATCGCGCTTGCGGACCAGCAGTTCCGACCAGCCGAGGACCGCGGCCAGCGCGTTGCGCAGCTCGTGGTTGACCATGGCGAAGAACCGCTCCCGGCTGCGATGGAGCTGGTGGACCTCTGCCAGCAGACGGGCGCTCTCCTCGTGCAGACGGGCATTCTCGACGGCGGCGGCGGTCATCGCAGCGAGGAGCACGGCGATACGTTCATCCTGATCCGAGAAGGCGGCATCGCCCAGCTTCTCCGTCAGGTAGAGGTTGCCGAAGGGGCCGCGCCGCCCGGTGATGGGGACGCCGAGGAAGGAGTGCATCGGCGGATGATGCGGCGGGAAGCCGAAGGAATCCGGGTGCGCGTGGAGGTCGGGCAGACGGATGGGCTTGTTGGCGCGGATCACCAGGCCCAGGATGCCGTGTCCGCGCGGGGGCTCGCCGATCTGTTCGCGCTCCGCGTCGCTGAGCCCGTGGGTGGTGAAGCTCTCCAGCAGGCGGCCATCGGCTGTCAGTACGCCGATGGCCGCATAGCGCGCCCCGATCACCTCGGCGGCGATGCTGGCCACGCGTCGGAGCACGCCTTCAAGCGAGGCTTCCGACGTGAGCGCCAGCCCGGCCAGCACCAGTTGCTCGAGGCGCAGATCGCCGGTGGTCTCGTCGATCATGCGTCGGCTCCGGAGGCTGGGGTGGCGGGCGGAACAGGGAACTCCGCCAGTGCCTGGTCGAGTGCTGCGAGCAGTCCGTCCAGGCCGGTGATGGTGTGGTCGCCCAGGTGACCGATCCGGACGGTGCGGTCGCGCAGGGTACTGTGCCCCTCACCCAGGCTGTAGCCGTGGCGGGCGACGGCCTCGATCAGGGCGGGGCCGTGGAGGTGGGCTGGCAGGGTGATCACGGTGACGGTGTCGGATCGACAGGTGGCATCGGCAAGAATGCCCAGGGGGTGGCCGGTGCGCTGCGCCGCATCGGCTGCCCAGGCTGCCGTGCGTGCTGCCATGGCCGCGTGCCGCTGCCAGCGGGCGGCTATGCCCTCCGCCACGATGGCGCGCCCCTGCACGTCCAGGGCGTACAGCAGCGGGAGGGCCGGCGTGGTCGGCGTCTGCTGGCGCAGGGCCCAGTCGTGGGTGGCGGCGAGGTCGAAATAGCGCCCCCGGTCAGGCGCGGTGGCCGCCGTGGCCAGATAGCGCCCCGACAGGGCGGCCAGCGCCAGCCCGGGCGGCAGCGCGAGGGCCTTCTGGGAGGCCGTGATGACGCAGTCGAGGTCCCAGGCGTCGAACTCGAGCGGCAGGCCGCCCAGTCCGGAGACACTATCGATCAGTGCCAGTGCGCCGTGGCGGCGGGCCAGGTCACTGAGGGCCCGGATGTCGGTGCAGACCCCGGTCGAGGTCTCGCAGTGGACCACCAGGAGGGCTGCAAAGCGCCGCTGCCCCAGTGCCAGCTCGATCCGGTCGTGCGGGATCACCTGTCCCAGCGGAGCCTCAAGGGTGGTCAGGTCCCGGCCGCAGGCCCGGGCAATGTCGGCGAAGCGCTGGCCGAAGACGCCGGTGACCAGGCCGAGGATGGGGCCCGGTGGGGCACAGCGGACGGCGGCTTCCATCATGCCCGTGCCGGAGGCAGGGATGACGAGTACCGGCCCGCTGGCGCCGACGATGGTGCGCAGACTGGTCTGGATTGAGGCGTAGAGCGCCTCGAACGCGGCACTGCGGTGGGGAATCATCGGTCCGGTGAGGGCGTGCAGCACCTCCGGACGCACTTCCGTCGGCCCCGGAACGAAGAACCGGCCAGCAGTCAGGAGGGGATGGGAAGGCGGCAAGGTCGCGCTCTCGTGGAACGACCGGAGGTGGTGCGGATGGGCCCGGCGCGATTCGAACGCGCGACCTCTTGCTCCGGAGGCAAGCGCTCTA
>CAYQXR010000046.1:0-11979 GCA_964421625.1 uncultured Gemmatimonadaceae bacterium
CCGGCTCGCACGGCGCGTTGTCGCAGTGCTGGCACATGACCGGCGCGAAGCGGGCTTCCAGCGGCTCGCCGTGCTCGCCGCCCTCCCAGTACCGCTCGATCCGCAGCCAGGTCATCTCGCGGCCGCGGAAGATGTCGTCCTCGCCCACCGTCGGGATGTTGTTTTCCGCGTAGCAGGCCGTGATGCAGGCCGAGCAGCCGGTGCAGCGGGACAGATCGACGGCCATCCCCCACTTGGGATGCGGATTGGCGTAGTCGCCGAACTTCTGCCGCTCAATCTGCCGTTCGGACCAGCCGGCGATGGCTTCCTTCTCGCGCGGCGGGTTGATCTCGTGCGGCGGGTGCCCGATGGCCTTGTAGGCCTCTTCGGGCGTCATGCCCTGGGCAGCGAAGGCGAGCGGCATGCTCTCGATGATGCCGCGACCAAGCTGGCGCGGGTGCCCGTCGGTGCGGGCGAGTTGCTTCCAGCCGCCGACCCGTCGGAAGGACACCTTGGTCGAGACGAAGGGCAGGAAGCCCTGACCGTCCTGGGCCCCGATCAGATCCAGCGCGTTGACGCCGCGCCCCTTGGCGTAGCGGCCATACTCGGTGTGCCCGAGTCCCAGCGGCATGGCGAAGGTATCCGGCCGGACCCCGGCAAAGAGCCAGGCCTGCACCTGCACGCTGCCGTGCGGCGACGTCAGTTCGACGATCTCGCCATCGCGGACATCGAGCCGGGCGGCTGTCTCCGGGTGGATCTCGACCCAGGTCTGCCAGGTGATCTTGGACATCGGGTCGGGCAGCTCGAGCAGCCAGGGCTTGTTGGCACCGCGGCCGTCGTGGTACTGCATCGAGGGATACGGCAGGAAGGTGAACTCCCCGTCGCCGTCGAAGGTCGGTGCCGAAGCGGCAATCTGGGTAGCCGTCGCGGCCAGAGCCGGGCGGTCGCCCGTCGCACTGTCGGCGGCATAGACGCCACCGCGGCCGAGCGCCTCGCGCCAGGCCTGGTCGAAGTCGCCGGCCAACTGCTGCTGCCAGGTGGCCTTCAGGTGCGCCTCGAAGGAACCCGTCGAGAAGGTGCTCAGTGCGCCGCCCAGTTGGCGGGCCACCGCGAGCAGCAGATCACCGGTGTGACGTCCCTCGAACACCGGCGTGAGCACCGGCTGCATGAGCCCGCGGATCCCAGCCTGCGGACGCAGATCGTCCCAGCGTTCCAGCGAGTGGAGGTTGGGCAGCACCAGGTCGGACTGGGCGGCGGTCTCGTCGAGCACCGTGGCGGTCGAGACCCGGAAGCCCGCCTTGGCAAAGGCGTCGGCGAAGTTGCCGCTGCGGGGGAGCGTGTAGAGCGGGTTGGCCTCATGGACCAGTACCACCGCAACGTCGCCCCGCTCCATGGCGGCGAAGGCCCCCTGGATGGCGTCGTACCCCGCGGCGGGTGCGGGCTGCGCGCCGGCGAACCGCACCGTGGCCCCGACGTTCCCCGCCACCTCGTTGAGGAGGTTCACCGCATGACAGAGGTCGATCGCGCCGCGATGCTGCGCCGGAATCCCGCCGGCCACGGCCAGTGAGGGCGATGCCGCCGCGAAGGCGTCGGCGAGGGCGGTGAGCGCGGCCGCCGTGAGACCGACCGTGGCCGCAACCTGGTCGGGCGCGTAGGCCGCCAGGGCCCCGGCGAGCGGATGCCCCTTGCGGGTGGCCACCACCTGCGCCAGCGCGAGAGCGACCAGCGTCTCCTGCCCGGCGGCGACGTTCAGCCACTCGTCAGCATTCGCAGCAGTCAGACTGAGCCGCGGCCCGACGAAGACATGGCGGGCCATCGAGCCGTTGCGCAGCGAGTGGGCATCGGCGAACTCGCGCTCCTGCGACGGCGTGGTGCCCCAGCTCTCGAGGAAGTCGGCGCCGAACGACACGATGTAGCGCGCCGACCCGAAGTCGTAGACGGGCAGATCACTCCGCCCCCAGGTCCGCTCGTTGGCCTTGCGCTCCGGCTCCCGGGCGAAGTGATCGCTCCACGACACGGTGCGGCCACCCAGGGCGGCCACCCAGTCGTCCAGCAGCGTCGAGAAGGTCGACGGGCCGTAGCCGTTGATCGCGAGCACCTTCCCCTGCGCCGCACCGAGCTTGGCGGTGAGCCGGGTGATGGCGTCGTCCCACTCGATCTCGTCGAACCCGCCGGTGGCATTGCGGGCCAGCGGCTTGCGGATCCGATCCGGGTTGTAGAGGCCCTGGAGGGCCGACTGTCCCAGCGAGCAGAGCGCCCCCGCGTTGATCGGATGCTCGGGATTGCCGTCGAGCTTGATCGGCCGCCCCTCGCGCGTCTTGACGTGAATGCCACAGCCGACCGAGCACTCAGCGCAGGTGGAGGCGTAGTAGGTCGCAACACCCGGCACCTGCTGCTCGTCCTGCACCAGGTACGGGACCAGCTTCTGGACCTTGTCGGTCGAACAGCCGCTCAGCGCGGCGCTGCCGACACCGGCAACACCGAGAACCTTCAGGAACTGCCGGCGATCGACGCCGGGCGACTCGGACTCGAGGTCCATCGCGGCTCCCGGATCAGGAGGAGTGGTCTTCGTCATCAGTAGTGGCACACGGTGCAGTCCCGCGTCACCTTGCGCTCCAGGTGACAGGAGATGCACCATCCCATGTTGTTCACGTTGTTGGCCTGGTAGACCTGCGGCATCCGGGCCACGTTGCCGTGGCAGGTGGCGCAGGCGTTGTCGCCCAGGGCCTTGATGTGCTGCGAGTGGGGGAAGCGCACATGCCGGGCAACGCTGTGGATCCGCACCCACTCGACCGGCGCCTGAGCCTTCCAGGCATCGCGCAGCTTCTTGATCTCGGCCTTGTGCTCGTCGGTCTTGCCGGCCACCAGGGTGTGACACCCCATGCAGGTCTGGAGCGAGGGGATCCCCGGCTCCGACGAGACATTCGCCGTGGCATGGCAGTACTGACACTGCATCTGCAACTGACCGGCATGGATGTCGTGCCGGAAGAAGATCGGTTGCCGAGGCCCCGGCAACTTGGCCGTGTCGGCTGCTGCCAGCGGCGCCGGTCCGGCGGCCGCGGCCTGTTGTGCATCAGAGGGACGCGATTCGACGGCAACCATCACCGCACCTGCCGCCGCTATCGCGAGTCCCACCAGAAGCTTGCGCATGTTGTGCCCGCTGCTAGAGATCCAGGCTTGTGAAAAATTTCACGATCCTCGTGCCCCGTGAAAGGGGGAGTCGCTCCGACGACTCCCCAGCTCGACCGACAAAGTAGTGGAACGGCGCCCTCCGTTCAACTACGGGCAAGCCCCCCGGGGGACCCCTCATTCCCCCTCAGGCTCCGCCTGCCGCTCCCGGCGCCGCAGGAAATGGCCAATCTCAAGCCCGGCCGCCCGCAGCAGGGCCACCTCCCGGGCATCGGGATGAGCCCGGAAGATCAGTTCCCGGAACCCGCGCATGACCCGCTCCGGTGCCCGCTTCTTGAAGAACTCGATCTGGTCCAGGGAGGCCTCCCAGTCGGCAAACAGCCGCTCCAGCTCCTCATGGCTCGCCGCCGGGGCCCGACGGCGGGGGGCCTTGAACGGGAGGCGATCGCCATCCCGGGCCACCCAGATCTCGTGGGCCATGATGGCCCAGGCCTGCGCCAGGTTCAACGAGGAATAGCGCGGCTCCGCCGAGATGGTGATCAGGGCGGCGCAGCGGTCGAGTTCGTCGTTGTGCAGGCCCTGGTCTTCCCGACCCGCCAGGATGCCGACGGGTCCCTCCAGGCTCCGCTCGACGATCTCGGTCGCCGCGGTCCGGGGCCGCAGCCCGCGCCGCTTGGCCTCGCGCTCCCGCCCGGTCAGCGCGTAGAGCGTGGTCAGATCGCGGGCTGCGTCGTCGAGGGTGTCGTGGATGGTCATCCGGGCGAGCAGATCCGCCGTGTGATGCGCCACGCCCTCGATCCGGTAGAAGTCGATGGGGCACTCGGGCCGGATCAGCCGGACCTGCTCGATGCCGAAGTTCTTGGCGATCCGGATGCAGGAGGCCAGGTTCACCAGGTCCTGTACCGCCACCAGCAGCAGGATGGGCGGCGCGCCAACCAGACGGGTCATTCGCGCCCCGCCTGCTGCAGCGCATCACCGGTGAGCCGCCAGGTCCGCCACTCCTCCATGGGCACGGCGCCGCGCCGGACATAGAAGTCCTGGGCCAACCGGTTCCAGGTGAGGACGCACCACTCCATCCGCCCGCACTCACGGCGCACCGCCTCGGCCGCCACGGCCCGGAACAGTCCGCCACCGGCCCCCTGCTCGCGGGCGTCGGGGTGCACGAAGATGTCCTCCAGCCAGAGAGTGGGACGGGCGAGAAACGACGAATACGTCTCGTAGAAGAAGGCGTATCCGATCAGCCCGGTCGCGCCCTCGGCCACCAGCAGCTCGAAGCGGGGGCGCTCGCCGAAGGCATCGCGCAGCAGCCGCTCCCGGGCGTCCGCCGTCGGGCGGTCGAGCACCTCATAGTCCGCCAGGGCATCGACCAGCGAGAGAAAGGCCGGACCGTCGGACGGGACGGCGGGCCGAATCCGGAGGCTCACCCGCGCAACTCCACACCGGCCGCCTGCTCCGCACGCTGGATCGGCGCCAGGTAGTCGGCGCCCTCGCCCAGCTCGGCCCGCAGTTGCCGGTAGCGCTCCCGCGCCTGCGCCAACACCGGGTCGCGGACATCGAGCGCCTGGGCCAGCGCGTGCGCGATCCCCAGATCCTTTTCGAGCAGCGCCAGCCGGAAGTTCGGCGCCCAGGTGCCGGACAGGACCCGTTCGGGCACCAGAGCCTCACTCACAAAGGAGCGACCGCTCGATGCATTGAGCACGGCGACCGCGTCGGCGGGACGGATCCCGGCTTTGGCCGCCGTGACGAGACCTTCCGCCACCGTGAGGATGTGTACCGCCAGCAGCGCGTTGTTCACGGCCTTCATGGCATGGCCGGCGCCGACCGGCCCCAGGTGGATCTGCTTGGCGGCGCAGGGCGCGAGCACCTCGCCCGCCCGCGCCACCAGATCGGCACTGCCGCCGAGCATGATGGTGAGTGCTCCGGTGGCAGCCAGTGGCGGCCCGCCGGAGACCGGCGCATCGACGAAGTCGATCCCCCGCTCGGCGAGTCGCGCGGCGATCTGCCGCGAGATCTCCGGATCACCCGAGGTGCAATCAATCAGGATACTTCCAGGAGCAAGCCCGGCGAGCAGGCCGTCGGGGCCGTCGAGCAGCGCCGCCACGTCCGCCGAAGTGGGCAGACAGGTGATCACCGCCTCGGCGCCCTCGGCCACCGCGCGGGGCGACAGCGCCACTGCCACGCCCGTCATGTCCGCGGCGAACCGCTCGGCGCGTTCCCGTGTCCGATTCCAGACCTGCACCTCATGCACCGTGGCACATCGCCGTGCCATCGGCGTTCCCAGTGCGCCCAGTCCTGCGAAACCGATCCGCATTGCCTGCCCTCCCCAGTGAATGCCGCGGGCAATCTATCGGCGCGGTGGTGGCGGGAGCCACCTGGGGAGGTCGGCCACCTTGCCCGGCCGTGGCCACTCGCCTAGTCTACAGCCCATGAGAGGCACGCCCTGGTCCCGGATTGGATCAGCGGTCCTGGCGCTCTGGACCGCTCTGTCACTGGTGGGATCTCCCTTCCGGTCGATCTGCCCCATGCACGGGATGGTGCCGGTGGCGGAGACCGGCACCGTGGCCCAACCGACGGCCGATCACTCTCACCACACAGGTCACCAGCACAGCGCGCCCGACTCGGCTGTCCCGGACGACACCGACAGCGGCTCACACCATGGCGATCAGCACTGCGCCTGTCACTGGTGCTGCACCGGTGGTCCGCCGGCACCGCCGGCCGCACCAGTTCAGCGGCTCCTGCTGAGCGATGCCACACCACAGCGCCTGGTGCGACCCGAGACCGCGACGCTGCGCGCGCCCCGGCCGCCACCCCACACCCTCCCCTTCTCGACCGCTCCGCCACCCGTCTGAACGGAGGGGGTCATCGGGTCACCCGTGTGATCTGACCATCCGTCGACCGCTGCCATGCTGGCGGCGCGGCGGTGCCACTCCCTCCAGTCCCGCGCACCATCGTCGGGCACCCGGCCCGGCGATGCCATTCGTGACGGTTCTTGACGGAGTGACCTGCCATGTCGGATCATCCATCCGATCGGTCGGGCATGATTGCCCGACTCCTCCTGCCCCTGGCCCTGCTGGGCCTGCTCGCCATCCCCGCCTCCGCACAGCAGAGCGGCGCGGTCGGTGGCGTCCTGACCACCGCGCTCGCCGGTGCACCACTCGCCGATGCGCGCCTGCTCCTGCCCGACCTCGGGCGGGCGACCGTCTCTGACGACAAGGGGGCCTTCCGATTCAGCGGCGTCCCGGTCGGGAGTTGGCGGCTGATCGCCCAGGCCATCGGCTATGCCCCCGATACCGTCCAGGTTGAGGTCCGTGTCGGAATCGAGTCACGGGTGGCCATCAGCATGCACCGGGCTGCGGCAATCCTCGATCCCCTGGTGGTGGCCGCCACCCGCGAGACCACCCGCCGGGCCGAAGGATCTCTCACCGTCGACGGCCTCACCGGTTCCGAGATCCGCGAGGTGCGGGCCGCGCACCCGGCGGGCATCCTCAATCGACTGGCCGGCGTCCACGTGAGTGAGACCTCGGGCGAGGGGCACATGATGGCCATGCGCCTCCAGGTGACCACCGCCCCGATGTATCTCTACCTCGAGGACGGTATCCCGACCCGCCCCACCGGGTTCTTCAACCACAATGCACTCTACGAAGTGAATCTGCCGCAGGCGGGTGGCATCGAGGTCATCAAGGGACCGGGCAGTGCCCTCTACGGCAGCGACGCCATCGGCGGCATCGTCAACGTGATGACGCGCCCGGCGCCGCTCTCCCCGGCCCTTGAGCTGAATCTCGAGACCGGGTCGTACGGGCATCGCCGCCTGCTTGCCTCGACGGGCTCCACCTTCGGCGGTCACGGCATCCGCCTGGACGCGAATGTCACCCACAGCGACAACTGGAAGTCCGACGCCACCTTCGACCGGCAGAGCGGCACCCTCCGCTGGGATGCCTGGCTCGGTCGCTCCGGATGGAATGCCCGCACCGTAATCGCCGGATCGCGGATCGACCAGACCGACGTTCCGGCGTTGTCCCGCGCCCTGTACGACACGGCCCGCTCGGTGAACCTGGCCCCCATCGCGTACCGTCGCGCCCGCGCCCTGCGCATGTCGACCGCCTTCGAGCGCGAGACCGGTTCGGATCTCATCGCGTTCACCCCGTACGCACGACTCAACCGGATGGACCTCCTGCCCAGTTGGCAGTTGAGCTACGACCCGCAGACCTGGATCACCACCAATACCTCCGTGGGGTTCCTGGCGCGCTGGCGGCGCGACATCGGCTGGTGGGATGGCCGCGTCATCCTGGGCGTGGACGGTGATCTGAGCCCCGGGAGCTATCTGGCCAAGCAGGCCGTGGTCACCCGCGGTGGGCCCTACAACCGTTGGACGTCGTACACCGAGGGCGATACCCACTACGACTACGACGCGACCTGGCGGGCTCTCTCACCCTACATCCAGACCAACTGGACGCCAGCGCCCAAGCTCCGAGTCGACCTGGGTGTGCGCCTCGACCTCTCGGCCTACCGCTACGCCACCCGTCTGACCCCGATCGCGACCGGGGCGCATCGCGTGCCCGGCGACACCACCGTCTCGTATCGCCATGCCAGCCCGAAGGTGGGCGCGACTTGGGAGTTCTCACCCGCGCTCGCGGTCTACGGGTCCTGGCGTCACGGGTTCCGGGCTCCGTCGTTCGGTCAGCTCTTCACCCAGAATTCGGCGGCCAACACGGTGGGCCTCCAGCCGGTGACCACCGACAGTTGGGAAGGCGGCATCCGCGGGCAACTGGGCACGCGCGCGGTCTACCAGCTTGCTGCGTACACCATGCAGGTGACCAACGACATCCTCACCTACGTGACGCCGGAGAACACCCGCGAGGCGCGCAATGCCGGTGCCGCCACGCATCGTGGCATCGAGGCCAGCGTGGGACTCGCGTTGACGCCGAGCCTTCGGCTGGATGCGGCGTACTCCATCGCGGAGCATGTCTACGATGCCTGGGTGCCGCAGGCGGCAACCACCGAGCGTCCCGCCGTGGACTATTCCGGGAACCTGATCGAGCAGGCCCCCCGCACGCTGGGCAGCGCCACCCTGGCCTGGAGCCCCACACTCCTGCGCGGCGGACGCCTGGCCGTGGAGTGGTCGCACATGGGGCGCTACGCTCAGAATGCGGCCAATGACACCTTCTACGAGGGACACCACCTCGTGGGGATCCACGCCAACGCCATGGTGGGACCGCGGGCGGAACTGTTCCTCAAAGTCACCAACCTGGCCAACACCCAGTACGCGGAGCTGTCGAGCTATGACGCCTTCCAGAAGGACACCTACACGGTCGGCAATCCCCGGATGGTGTACGGCGGCATCCGCTATGCCTGGTAGCCGCACCTGGCTGGCCACGCTCGGGGCGCTGCTCTGCACTGCGTGCGGCACCGCCTCGAACGACGACCTGTTCACTGCGACGGAGGTGGCCTCCCTGGCCACCTCCAACGGGGCGGCACCGACCTTCACGGTGACCGGCGACGGGACGCGGATCCTGTCATGGGTCTCGGCGCCGGATGGTGGTGCTGCGGGAGAGCTGCAGCTCACCATCCAATCGACGGACTCGGCTGTTCAGCAGGCCACCATCATCGACCCGCTGGGTGGCATTCAGCCGCATGGCGAATCCCCGCCGCAACTGGCCGCCGCAGGACGCAGTGTCTACGCGGTGTACAACGTGGGGCAGGATGCCGGCACCCGCTTCCCCCGGAGCGCGCTGCGCCTGACCCGCTCGGACGACGGCGGGGCCACCTGGAGCGACCCGGTCTCGGTGAACGAAGGGCCCGCCTTCGGCTCGCACGCCTTCCATGCCGTGCTGGCCGGTCCGGACAGCAGCGTGTACGTGGCCTGGCTGAGCAGCGCCGGCCCGCATGCCACCGTCCAACTGCGGCGGTCCCCCGACGGCGGACGCACTTGGCAGCCAGTCCGCACCATCTACAGCGATCCGACCTGTCCCTGCTGCCGCACTGCCCTGGCCCTCGGCCCCGATGGCCGCCTCTATCTCGCGTTCCGCAACGTCGCCGAAGGCAATGTCCGCGACATCGTGGTGATGTCGACCGACGACGGCGGGGCGACCTGGACGACGCCGGTCGCGCCGCACGCGCATGGCTGGGTTTTCGATGGCTGTCCCCACGCCGGCCCCTCGATCCGAGTCGACGCAGCCGGAGCCGTCCACCTGTTCTGGTGGACGGGCAAGGAGGGCGCCACCGGGGTCTGGTACGCCCGCTCGATGGATCGTGGCACGACCTGGCAGAGTGAGGCGATCGACACGGCCTCGCGCGGCGCACCCGCGCATGTGCAGATGCAATTTGGTCCGCAGGGAGAGACCATCCTCGCCTGGGATGACGGCCTCACCCGGCATCCGCGCATTCTGCTGCGCGGCCGCGCCACGCCGACGGCCGCATTTGGCCCCACGCTGATGGCCAGTGCCGCCGGTTTCGCGGCGACCTACCCCGTCATCGGGGTCGCGCAGGACTCGGTGACGGTGGCGTGGACGCAGTTGACCGACTCACTCTACCGCGCGGAGCTTGCCGCCCGTCCCGACATGTCGGACCCGACGGTTCGCATGGGACTCCCGCGCGTGGGCCAGCAGGAGGTGCTGACCCGACGTCTCGCGCTGCTCAGTCTGATGGCGCGATAGACCTCACCTCGTCGCCCCGATCGCGGCGACCACCGCGGCCCTGACATCCCGGGTGCCGGTCGTCCCGCCGAGGTCGGGGGTGCGGATGCCCTGCGCGAGCACCCGGGAGACCGCTGCCTCGATGCTGTCCGCGGCAGCGGTTTCCGCCAGACCGTGACGCAGCAGCATCGCGGCGGAGCGGATTGCGCCGACTGGGTTTGCCAGATCGCGACCCGCCAGGGTCGGCGCCGATCCGTGCACGGGCTCGAACAGCCCGGGCCCATCGCCCAGCGAGGCAGAGGGGAGCAGCCCCAGCGACCCCGGCAGCACGGCCGCCTCGTCCGAGAGGATATCTCCGAACAGGTTCTCGGTGAGCAGCACATCGATACCCGCCGGATCCGTCATGAGCCGCATGGCCACGGAGTCGACCAATCCGTGCTCCAGAGCGACATCTGGATACTCCCGGGCAACCTCCGTCACCACCTCGCGCCAGAGCTGTGAGGTCGCGAGCACGTTGGCCTTGTCGACGGAGAGCACCCGTCCCCGCCGTCCCCGGGCGGCCTGGAAGGCGTGGTGGGCCACCCGGACGATCTCCGGCCGCGTGTACCGCATGGTGTCGACGGCCTCCGCTTCGCCCCGCCAGCGCGGTTCGCCGAAGTAGAGCCCACCCAGCAGTTCGCGCACGATGAGCAGATCGGTACCCCGCACCCGCTCCGGCCGCAGGGTCGAGAATCCGACCAGCGACTCCTCCACCGCCACGGGTCGGAGATTGGTGTAGACACCGAGGGCCGCACGCAGACCGAGCAGTCCGCGCTCCGGGCGGCGATCGGGCGGCTCGCTGTCCCACGCGGGATCACCCACCGCCCCGAGCAGCACCGCATCGGCGGCGCAGGCCATCTCGCGGGTGGCCTCCGGCAGCGGCGGGAGGCCAGCCTGGAGCGCGGCCCCACCAATGAGGCCGGAACGGTATTCCAGGCGGAGTCCCGCCCTGGGCGCGACGGCATCGAGCACCGCCACAGCAGCGGCCGTGACCTCGGGGCCAATCCCATCCCCCGGCAGCACGGCGATCGTGATGGTCCGGCTCATCGGGCGGCCTCGAAGGCGGCGATGGCGTCCGCGTGCTGGAGCGTCGCGCCGATCGGATCGAGTCCGCGCAGCAGGCGCTCGCGACGGAACGGCAGTATCTCGAACGATGCCGCCACCCCGGCCCCGTGGACCCGCTGCGTAGTCAGATCGATGGTGAGCTGCAGCGGGCCGGCAGCGGACAGTTCCATGAACCGTGCCACGGTCGCGGCATCGAGCCGCGCGGGAAGAATCCCCGTATTGGTGGCGTTCTCTGCAAAGATCTCGGCGAAGGACGGCGCAACGACGGCCCGGAATCCCATGTCGCGCAGGGCCCAAGCCGCATGCTCCCGCGACGAGCCGCAGCCGAAGTTCTCCCCCGCGAGCAGAATGGCGGCACCCCGGGCATCGGGATGGTTCAGCTCGAAGGTCGGATCGGGGCGCCCATCGGGAAGCCAGCGCCAGTCGAAGAACGCGGCCCGACCGTAGCCGGTCCGCTCCACCCGGGTCAGGAACTGCTTGGGGATGATCTGGTCGGTGTCGACGTGCGCCCGCGGCAGCGCGGCGGCCCGGGCCGCCAGACGGGTGAAGGGAATCATCGGATCTCCAGGGTGCGGATATCGGTCAGCGCGCCATGCAGCGCGGCCGCGGCGGCCATGGTCGGCGACATCAGATGGGTGCGACCCAGCCGACCCTGCCGTCCTTCGAAGTTGCGGTTGCTGGTCGCGGCACACCGCTCGCCGGGCGCCAGGATGTCGTCGTTCATGGCGAGACACATCGAGCATCCCGCGTAGCGCCACTCGAAGCCCGCCGCCCGGAACACCTGATCCAGTCCCTCGGCCTCGGCGTCCCGCCGGACCTGATCCGACCCGGGCACCACCATGGCCCGGACGCCGTCGGCCACGCGACCGCCGCGCACCACGGCAGCGGCCTCCCGCAGATCGTCCAGTCGGCCATTGGTACAGGACCCGATGAACACCCGCTGCACCGGTGTTCCGGCCAACCGGGTGCCCGGTTCCAGGCCCTGGTAGGCCAGGGCGCGGGCCGCGGCGTCGCGCGCCGATGCAGTCGGGAAGTCTTCCGGGCGCGGCACCACGCCATCGATGCCCGCCACCTGGGCCGGTGTGGTGCCCCAGGTCACCTGGGGCGCCAGCCTGCGCACATCGACCACCACCTC
>CAYQXR010000046.1:12079-18257 GCA_964421625.1 uncultured Gemmatimonadaceae bacterium
GTGTGGTGCCCCAGGTCACCTGGGGCGCCAGCCTGCGCACATCGACCACCACCTCGCGATCGAAAGTGGCCCCGGGGTCACTCCGCAGCGTCCGCCACTGCTCCTGATGCGCCGCCAGATCCTGCGGCGCGCGCTTCCGCCCGACGAACCACTCGCAGGTGGTGTCATCGACTGCGATCATGCCGGCGCGCGCGCCCGCTTCGATGCTCATGTTGCAGATCGTCATCCGTCCCGGCATGGCCAGCGCCGAGATGGCATCACCAGCGTACTCGATGACGTGGCCGGTGGCGCCATCGGTTCCGATCTGCCCGATGATGGCCAGGATCAGATCCTTCGCGGTCGTCCCCGTGGGCAGCGTGCCCTCGACCCGGATTCGCATCCGCCGGGGGCGCACCTGCCAGAGCGTCTGTGTCGCGAGGACATGCTCGACCTCGCTGGTGCCGATACCGAAGGCGAGGGCCGCGAAGGCCCCGTGCGTCGCGGTATGCGAATCCCCGCAGACGATGGTCATGCCCGGCTGCGTCGCTCCCAGCTCCGGACCGACGACATGGACGATGCCCTGCTCCGGCGCCTCGCGGTCGAACAACTCCACCCCGAACTCGCGGGCATGCTCACCCAGCAGAGCGACCTGCTGCCGGGCCGCGGAGTCGGCGATCGGCAGGTGTCGCGAGGTGGTCGGAATGGCGTGATCTACCGTGGCCAAGGTGCGGTCGGGACGGCGCACCGGTCGCCCGGCGAGGCGCAGACCCGCGAAGGCCTGCGGCGAGGTGACCTCGTGCACCAGGTGCAGATCGATGTAGAGGAGATCGCCCCCCTCGGCGTCGGAGAGGATGCGGTGAGCATCCCAGATCTTGTCGAACAGCGTGCGCGGCGTGGTGGGCACGGCTCAGACTCCCCAGAGATAGGTGTTCGCCATGGCATCGTGCCGCAGCGCCGTGGCGAAGGCCGCCTTGTCGAGCGCGACGATGAGGGCGCGGACCCCTGCCTCGACGATGTCGGTCGAGTGGCCCTGACCGGTGTAGACCATCCCGTCGATCCGGGCCCGCAGCACCACGTGACCAACCGCCTCCCGGCCCGGCACCAGCGAACGGAGTTCGAGTTCTTCGACGTCGATGGTCCGCTCGAGCACAGCGGCGATGGCTGCAAAGGCTGCGGCGATCGGCCCGTCGCCCTCGCCGACCCCGCCGCGCTCTCCCACCCACGGCCCGGTGAGCCGGACGACCGCATGCGCGGGCTGCCGACCGCACTCGACGGCCAGGTAGCTGAGGCCGTATTGCGACGGAACATCGCGGAAGGACTGGTGTGCCAGGGCGACGAGATCTTCGTCGTGCACCTCGGGCACGCGGGCAGCCACTTCGAGAAAGGCGGCATAGGCCGTCTCGATGGTCTCCTCGTCGAAATCCCAGCCGAGTTCGTGGTAGCGGGCCGCCAGGGCGGCGCGGCCGGAGTGCCGACCCAGCACCAGGCGCGTCGGCGACATGCCGACATCGGCGGGCGTCATGATCTCGTAGGTGCGGCGGTCGCGCAGCATGCCGTGCTGATGGATCCCCGACTCGTGGGCGAAGGCGTTCCGACCCACGATGGCCTTGTTCGGCTGCGGCGGAACACCGGTCGTCGCTGTCAACAGTTGCGAGGTCCGCGCCAGCTCACGGGTGCGGATGCCGTGCGACAGCCCGATCAGCGGCGCGCGCACCTGCATCGCCATCACCACTTCCTCCAGCGCGGCGTTCCCCGCCCGTTCACCGATGCCGTTGATGGTACACTCGATCTGGCGGGCGCCCTGGGCGATCGCGGCGAGAGAGTTGGCCGTGGCGAGTCCCAGGTCGTCGTGACAATGGGCCGACAGCACGATGGCCTCGGGGTCGGGCAGAGCCGCCCGCACCATCGCGAACATGGCCCCGTATTCCGTCGGCAGCGCATAGCCGACCGTGTCGGGCAGGTTGATCGTCGTCGCGCCGGCGGCGATCGCCACCCGGATGGCCTCGATCAGAAACTCGGGGTCGGTGCGCGAGGCGTCTTCGCAGGAGAACTGGATGTCATCGAGATGCCCGCGGGCCGAGCGGATGGTGGCATCGATCCGGTCGAGCGCCTCCGCCCGCCCGATGCGCAGCTTCCGCTCCAGGTGCAGGTCGGAGGTGGACAGGAAGACGTGGAGACGGGGGCGACGCGCGGTGCGCAGCGCGTCGAGCGCCAGTTCGGTGTCGCGGGGATGGCAGCGGGCCAGCGCGGCGACGATCGGGGTCTCCAGCGCTTCGGCCGCGTCGGCCACCGCCAGGAAGTCCACTTCGGAGGCGGCGGGGAAGCCCGCTTCGATCACGTCGACGCCGAGGCGCTCGAGCTGGCGGGCGAGCCGGAGGCGGGCGGGGCGGGTCATCCCGTTGCCGGGCGGCTGCTCACCATCGCGCAGGGTGGTATCGAAGATCAGGACATGGTCGGACATGGGTGCCTCGGGCGGCGATGCGCCGAACAGGGTGGTAAAACGACGAAGCGCCGCGACCCGGAAGGGCCGCGGCGCTGAGGTGGCGGATCAGGTGCAGCTATCTGCGTCGATCGCCCAGCATGCCGAGGCCCCCCGTGCGGTCTCCAAGAAGGAGGACCGCAAGGCTGAGCAGGAGGGCAAGGCTGAGCGACAGAACGAGCATGGCGATCGGATACGCAGTCAGAGACAGGTTCAGTGAGGTGGCGGGGCGACGGCCCCGACCTCGTTCAGGCGACAGAGCAGCTTAGCGGCAGGGTGGCCTCGGCGCAACTCCTTGGCGACCGGGGGCCCTCAGGGCTTCCAGTGATGTGTGATCCGCCACAGCTCGGGAACACTGGTGTCGTGGTCGATGCCGTACACCAGGCCGTTGACGAGGTAGCGTGCGTGGTGGAAGGTGTGATCCTGGGTGGTGCTGGCGAGCAGGGTGCCCGTCTCAGGATCGAGCACCTCGATGACCCACTCGAACTTGGATTGCTGACGGGCCAACACGCGGCTGTCCACGACTGGTGGCCGAGTTCCATCCACAGGCTTTCGCGGTTCCGGCTTCCAGTCCGCTGCGGCCCGGGCCATGACCACCACGATGTGGCCATGCGCATCCCGTCCGATCGAAACCAGCGATGTCGGTGGACGAACTTCGAGGGGGTCCCCTGGGGACCCCGCCATGGTCGGGAACCAGTCACGGGTGGGTGCCAGCACCCGCTCCAGCGTCCCGTTGATATGCCACAGCTCCAGCACATAGCGGTCGCGCCGGGCCACCCAGAAGGAACTGTCGGATTCCGCCATCACCTCCCGCAGCATCGCAAAGGGATCGGCCTTCCGATCGGGAACCGGCTCACCTCTCGACCCGAAGGAGCGGACCACCTGCCCATTCGGCGCCAACAGATGGAGTGGTTCGCCAGGAGTGCCCGGCCCATCGAGATCCTGCGCCAGGACGAGCGTATCTCCCCGCATCGCCAGTCCCCGTCCAGTGCCCATCATCCCGACATCGGTCCGGAGCGAGCGGACGTAGCCTCCACCCGGCCCGTAGACCATGAAAGGCTTCCACGCCGACTGCACCACCAGCGAATCTTCCTTGACCATCAGGAATTGGAGGAAGCGGTACTCGCCCGGCCCATCGCCGATACCGCCGATCGTTCGGACCAACCGGCCCTGGGAGTCGACCTGCGCAATCAGCCCGGTCCGGGCTTCGCCACCGATGTAGACTGAACCATCCCGCGCGGATGCGACAAATGCGGCCAAGGCACCGTACTGGTTGAGCTCGACCGGATCAGCGGGCCACCCGGCTACCCTGGTCACCTCGATGGTGCCGTTCGGGGCCTCGACGGCGTCTGCTGCTGTGCCGGGATCCCCTGCCGAACGACAGCCGACCGCCAGGCAGAGCAGCAGGCCAAGTACTCCACGGATGCTTGTAGTCACAACACTCCTCACGTGGTGATCAATCACGCCCTGCAGGCTCAGGCGCTGTCTTTCCCTGTACAATCGTCCCGGGAACGCCCTGCACCAGTTCAGGCTGCTCACCGCGCCGGAGCAAGGTCCGCAGCGCCGGTTCAAGATTGCCGCTTACAAGCCACCCGATCACGAACCCGTTCACAACCATGATCACGTCAAAGAGCGACCCATGCAGGGCACCAGGAATCTGCCAGTAGCCAAAAATCAACGCTGTGCCAATAGCCAGCATGAAGCGCATCTGTTTGGCATCTGGCAGACCCGACCCGTCCTGACGGCCAACCGTTGCGAGCACGACTCCGGTTCCGACGCCGACCAATCCAGCGACCGGCAATTGCGTGGGCCAGATCAGGAGCAGGCCTTCCCATGTTTCCGCAAACCCGACGATCAGGCCCATGGGCACAAAGACCACCGCCTCAAACAGCAGGACAGCCCCCACCGTGAAAAGCCCGAGGACCGCCGAGGCCCTGAAGACACGCAATGCCCTGCTCATGCCGCAACATACCCGCGTTCTGACCATGCAACAACCGATGACAGACGTCATGGTGCGGGCGCGATGCAGGTGGCCAACCACCCAATCTTTGCCGCCCCGTTATCCTTCCCCCCGAACCCGGACTGCGAGGACAGGACCATGGCAACAGCAGAAGGACGGACCATCCCCTTCGTCGGCCCCGAGGCAATCGATGCCGCGGTGCTGGAGACCTTCCCCTACGAAGGACCCGAGCAGGAGATCGTCACGACCACGCCCGAGTTCTCGGCGGTCTGCCCGTTCTCCGGCCTGCCGGACCTGGCCGAACTCACCCTCCGCTACATCCCGACCGACCGGTGCATCGAGCTGAAGAGCCTGAAGTACTACGTCATGAGCTACCGCAACGTCGGCATCTTCCAGGAGCATGCCACCGCCCGCCTCGCCGACGACTTGCAGCGGGTACTCCGGGCTCGCGAACTGACCGTGACCACCAAGTATAACGTCCGCGGCGGCTTCCTCACCACCTGCACGGTGACCCTGCCGGAGCGCTGAACCGGAGGCGACGACCCGCCTCCCGGGCCCGCTACCCCAACTGCTGCGCCAGCGCGCGGCGCAGGGCGATCTCGTCCCCGGCAGCATCGCCCCAGGAGCCGGGCCAGGTCGCCAGGCCGTCGCGGGCACCGAGCAGGGCACCCAGCACCGTCCCAACCACCGGCGACACGCCCCCCACCGCCTGCATCTGGCGCAACGCCTTGGCGCTGCGCGGGCGGTGGTGCGCCGTCCAGAGGAGCCAGGCCAGCGCGGCCCCCGGAGCGGCCTCCTCCCCCCGGGGCGGGGGCGGCGAGGTGCGCGGATCCCGCGGAATCGCGCCGATGGTCTCGATCATGGCGGCAGGCGCCCGGTTGGCGCGCAAGCAGGCGATGACCTCGGGCAGGAAGTCCCGTCGTCCAAGCAGAAACTGCGACGCCGCAATCACCACCGCCACCGCCGCGAGCGCCCCTTCCTCGGTGGGGTCGAGCAGCGCCGCCACATGGAAGGCCCCGGCCACCATGGCCTGGGGATTGGTGTGGGTGAGCGCTGCCGGGAGTGCGGCGGCCATGGCAATCAGCGTCGGCTGGGCCGGCGGGCCGATGGGGGCATCGAACTCGCGCAGGTGCCCCAGCGCAGCCGCGAGGCTCGGCGGTGTGTCCTCCCCGTCTTCCTCCCACCAGGCAATCCAGCGACCCGCCAGCCGCCGCAGATCGACCCCGCCATCAAGGAGTTCCTCCAGCAGGGCATCGGCGAGCGCCGTCCCCGCCCGCCGACTGCCCGGCCCGGGCGGCAGGGGGTCATCGGTTCCGGCCAGGGCCCGGCGGACGGCATCGACATCGTGGCAGGTGGCCGTGCGGGCCGCAAGGCCGCCGCCGATCACGGCGCCGAGCAGGAAGCCTTCGAGGCGGGCGGACAGGCCGATTGGATCGTTGGCAGGTGGCGTCGTCATGACGACAAGAAGCCCGTCCCGCGGGGGGAGCGCAAGGGTAGCCGCGCGTGTATCTTGCCGGGGTTGTTCCGCCCCCCGTATCACCCGCCGTACAAGGACCTCTCCGTGGCCAGTGACACCCTCTCGATCATCGACAACCGCACCGGCAAGCAGTACGAGGTGCCGGTCACCGACGGCACCATCCGCGCCATCGACCTCCGCCAGATCCGGACCTCGGCGGAAGACTTCGGCCTGATGACCTACGACCCCGCCCTGCTCAACACGGCGGCGTGCCGCAGCGCCATCACCTACATCGACGGCGACG
>CAYQXR010000047.1:0-17713 GCA_964421625.1 uncultured Gemmatimonadaceae bacterium
CTCCTCCGTCCAGATGAGGTGACATGACTGCGCCACGGATCGCCGGCTTCTCCATCATCCGCAACGCGACTCTGCTCGACTTCCCGCTGGAAGCCAGCGTGGCGAGCGTGCTGCCTGTGGTCGACGAGTTCGTGCTCGCCGTGGGGCGCTCGGACGACGACACCCTGGCGCGCGCCCAGGCGCTGGCCGCTGCCCATCCCACCCTGCGACTGATCGACACCGAGTGGGACTTTTCCCGCGGCACGCTGGTGCTCTCCGAGCAGACCAATCTCGCCATGGCGGCCTGCGCCGCCGACTGGGGAATCTACATCCAGGCCGATGAAGTCCTGGGCGACGGCGCCGCCGCTCGGCTGCGGCAGACCATCGAGCGGGTGCATGGGCGTCCGAACGTGGAAGGCGTCGTGGTGGACTACCTGCATTTCTACGGGTCGTTCGATGTGGTCGGCGTGTCCCGACGCTGGTACCGGCGCGAGATCCGCGCGGTCCGGCTCGGCGGGGCCATCCGCTCGCACAAGGATGCGCAGGGCTTCCGGGTCGGTGACGAGGCGCGTCGAGTGCGTGCGGTGCGCGCGCCCGCGAACATGTACCACTACGGGTGGGCCCGCCCCGATTGGGCGCTGCGCGCCAAGCGGGAGCAGGACCTGGCCATCTACGCCAACCGGAACCGCCTCGATCCCGATCGCCCGCTGCTGCCCTGGATGCCCGGGCTGCGCTCGTTCACTGGTGAGCACCCTGCGCTGGTCCGCGAGTGGATCGCGGCCCGTCGGGAGCAGGGCTCGTGGATCGCTCCGCGCACGCATGAGCGGGAACACCTCCGCGTCTGGGGTACTCTGGCGATCGAGCGCCTCACCGGCTGGCGGCCATTCGAGTTCCGCAATTACACGCTGGTCCGATGACCGGTGTGGCTCCGCCTGCGGCCGCCGTGCAGTCTCCGACCGGACGCGTTCTCCTGCTGCTCACCACGCCGGCCTGGCGCGGCTCAGGCGTGTCCTTCGCCAAGATCGCCAGGGGGCTGGCCGCCGCCGGTCACCAGGTCACTGTCGTGGCAGCGTCGGCCGAAGTGGCGGAAGGACTCTCGGCGGCCGGAGTACCCGACCTGCACCAGCTCGACCTGCCGAACTCCAGCGTCGGTGCCGCGCGTCGTCTGGCCAGGTTGCACCGGGCCGTCCAGTCACAGCTCGTGCTCGCCGACTCGCTGCGCGACCTGCGGCTGGCCGGGATGGCCGGTCTCCGGTCGGTTGTCTGGCGGTTCAATCTCCACCGCGGAACCGCACCCGATGATCTCATCGCGCGCTGGCAGTTCCGGCATGTCCGTCACCTGGTGGCCCAGAGCCATGCCGCAGCCGCGCTGGCGCACCGCGCCGCACCGCGACAGGCTCGGCGCGGGGTCACCGTCATTCCCAACGGGTACGATCTTGATTTGCTGCGCCCCGACGCAGCCCGCGGCGCGGCCTGGCGCGACCGGTTCTGCATTCCGCGCGAGGCACCGCTGCTGGTGACGGTGGGGGCGCTCGCGCCGGAGAAGGCGCTGCAGGAGACGCTCGCGCTGGGTGAACGCCTGGCGGCACGACTGCCCGATCTGCGACAGGTTCTCGTCGGCGCTGGCCCTGCCGGGCAGCAGGTCACGGCACCTGGGCTGCACTGCCAGTTCACCGGGGCGCTCTCGGCAGAGGACACGCGGGATGCGCTGCGGGCGGCTGACATGGTGGTCCAGCTCTCACCGCGGGAGATGTTCCCGAATGCGGTGGCGGAGGCGATGGCACTTGAACGGGTGGTGCTGGCGCCAGCCAGCGGTGCTGCACCGGAGGTGGTGGGTGACGCCGGCCTGCTGCTGCCGCTGGATGCCATCGAGGATCAGGTCGCCGCGGTGGAGCGACTGCTGCTGCGCCCGGGGGAGCGCCTCCGCCTGGGCGAGGCCGCCCGGGCCCGGATTGCCGCGCACTTCCCCCTCGACCGAATGGTTGCCGCCTACGATGTCCTGGTGCGTAACCTGCTCTCGACGCCGTCGCGGGTGGTCGCGACGGGAACGCAGGAGTGACACCGGTGGCTGGCAGCCCGAGGCACGATCTGCTTTTCACCTACGACTTCCCACCCATGGGCGGCGGCATCGCCCGGTGGATGGCGGCGATTGCGCGCGAATCGCCGCCCGGTTCGCTGCGCGTCTCGACCGGGTCCATGGTTGGGAGCGAGGCGGTGGATGCCGATCTCGTCGCACCGATTGACCGCATCACCACACCGTCGCAGCGCCTGCGCACCCTGCAGGGGACGCTGCGGTGGAGTCGTCGTGCTGCACAGCTCGCGCAAAATCCGGCGGCGCGCTTTGCCTGGGCCGGTACCTTCCGCCCGGCGGCATGGCCTGCCTGGTGGGCCCGGACCCGCCGAGCGCTGCCGTACGGGGTGATCTGGCACGGCGGTGACCTGCTGATCCTGCGGGACAAGGCGCGTCGTCATCCCGCCAGGCGCGCGCACTGGGAGCGGCTGCTGCGGGGAGCTGCGGTCTTCGTGGCCAATTCGCGGTGGACGGCCGATGTGTTGAGCGGGCTGCTGGACGAATGGGCCATGGCCTCACTCGCCGACCGCATCCAGGTCGTGCATCCGGGCACCACGCCCGCTCTCTGGCAGACCACACCGGCCGCAGTCGAGGCCTTCCGTCATCGTCACGTCCTGCCTGCTGGTCGATACCTGGTCACGCTTGCGCGCCTGGTGCCGCACAAGGGCGTCGACACCGGCATTGATCTCCTGCAGCATCTGCTGGCCAATGCTCCGGACACATTCACCGACCTCCGCTACCTGGTCATCGGGCGCGGACCGCATCTCGATGCCCTGCGCCACCTGGCCGCAGTGCGCGGTGTGGCGGACCGGGTCCATTTCCTCACCGATATCGACGACGAGGACCTCGCCGCCGCACTCGGTGTGGGGGAGATCTATCTGGGGTTGTCGCGTGAGGAGCCGGGCGATGTCGAGGGCTTCGGCATTGCGCTGATCGAGGCTGCTGCCGCTGGTCTGCCGGTGGTGGCGCATCGGAGTGGGGGCATGACCGACGCCGTGACCGATGGTGACACCGGCTGGCTGGTGAACCCCGCCGATGCTCGGCACGCCCACACTGCTGTCCGGATGCTTCTTGCCGATCCGGAAGGAGCCAGGGCACTTGGGGCATCAGGGCGGGACCGGGTCCAGCGCAACTTCACCTGGTCGGCACATGTGGCCCGGTTGGCGGAATTGGCCGCCACCTTCGGGAGGCCGACCCGGTGATGCGCCGGTTCACAGCGGCCCTGAGTGAGGCGTGGCGGCGCGACCCGCTCTTCCGGGTCGGGCTGGTGCTGGTGGTGCTGTTGGTGGGTGTGGCAATCGGTGCTCCGTGGCTCGCGCCGGCCGATCCGCTGACCGGTGATCTGGCCCGTGACTATCTCGCGCGCCCCGGCGCCACCTTCCGTGCGGGCGCCGACGCGCAGGGGCGCGATGTGCTCTCGCGCGTCATCTACGGCACCCGGGTCTCGCTGCTGGCCGGGGTCGTGTCGCAGCTCGTGGCAGTGGTGCTGGGCGTCAGTCTGGGGTTGGTGGCGGGGTACTATCGGCGCTGGGTCGATCCGCTGGTCATGCGCCTCGCCGACATCACGCTGGCCTTTCCTCCGCTGCTGCTGCTGATCGCTGTGGCGGCGGTGATCCGTCCGTCGCTGCTGGTCACCTTCGTCATCATCGGGGCGGTGGGCTGGGCCGGGATGGCCCGGCTGGTCCGGGCGCAGGTGCTGGTGCTGGCCGGGAGCGACTACGTGCAGGCCGCCCGCGCGATGGGGGCTGGGCATCTCTGGATCATGTGGCACCACCTGCTGCCCAATGTCCGCACGCCCATTGTGGTGGCGGCCACCCTGGGCATCGGCGGGGCCATCATGGCCGAGGCGGCGCTCTCGTTTCTGGGTCTGGGGGTGCAGCCGCCGACACCGAGCTGGGGCGGGATGGTGGCGGAGGGGCGCGACCTCATCCGGGTCGCGCCGTGGGTGTCGGTGCTGCCGGGTCTTGCCGTCGGGATGGCCGTGCTGGGCTTCAACCTGGTGGGCGATGGGCTGCGGGGGGGCGGGGGGCGGTGAGCCCCCGCTGCCCGCTTACTTCCAGCGCTTGGTCACCCGCATGGTCTTGATCCAGTCGAGGTTGGGGTAGTGCCGAGCCAGGTAGGCATTCCCCTGCCGGGTGATCGAGTCCTGCGAGATGGTCGGCCGCATCGACCGGTACTCGGCGGTGAAGGCTTCGACCACCTCCAGACCGGTCAGGACCTCGCCAATGGGCGGAAAGCCGAAACCTGAATCCAGGTCGAGCCGAGCGTTATCGCCGAGATTGATGAAGAGCTGCGCGGTGCGCGAGTTCCGCCCCGAGCGGGCGAAGGAGATCATGCCGCGGGTATTGGAGGCCACCACCGGATCGTCCTGCAGTGGCTGCGCCTTGAACATTGCGGTCTTGGCGGAATCGGCGGCCAGGCCCCATTGGACCACGAAGCCGGGCTCGATGCGGAAGAAGCGGGCCTGATCGTAGTAGCGCTGTTCGATCAGGTGGTGAAGCCGGTCCACGCCGATCGGCGCCCAGTGGCGTCGGATGATCATGGTGACGGGCCCCTTGCTGGTCTCCATCGCGACGGTGAAGGAGTCGGGGGCGGGGCGGGGGGTCGAGGACCCCCGGGAGAGGCCGAGCGTGGTGCAGCCCGCGAGGGCGCCCACTGCGGCGAGCAGGAGCAGAGTAGGTCTGGTCATGGGGAAGAAGTTAGCTTCCTCCCAGGTATCATGGGGTCTCAGACACAGGGTGGGCCGCAGTCACGGGTGGGGGGAGCCGGGGATGGGGGTCTTCGAGGAGCTGCGGCAGGCGGAGTTTTCCGCCCTGAACGACGGCAGCATCTATCTCAACAGCGCCAGCATCGGGCCGGTGCCATCCCGCAGCCAGGCGGTGCTGGCTGCCTGCAACCGGGATCGCGCTCAGCCCGCGCTCTGGCCCATCGAGCGGATCAACGGGATCCTCGGCGAGTCGCGCTGGATGGCCTCCCGGCTCCTCAATGCGGGCGAGGACGAGATCGCCCTGATGCCCAACACCACCACCGGACTCAACATTGCGGCCCGGGCGCTCCCGCTGGCGTCGGGGGACATTGTCCTCACCTTCGACGGCGAGTTCCCCTCGAATGTCTACCCCTGGCTGGCCCTGGCCGATCGCGGGGTGGTGCTGGAGCTGATTCCGCGGACGGCGGAGGGTTGGCCCGACGAGGCCCGACTGCACGAACGGCTCACCGATCCACGGGTCCGGGCAGTATCCGTCTCGCTCACGCAGTTTGCCAACGGGTACACCGTGGATCTGGATGCGCTGTCCCGCGCCACCCGGGCACTGGGCAAGTGGCTGGTTGTCGATGCCATCCAGGGGATTGGGCATGTGCCGATCGACCTCCAGGCCACACCGGTGGACTTCCTGGCCTGCGGGGCGCAGAAGTGGCTGCTGTCGCCGTGGGGCACGGGGTTTCTGTATGTCCGGCGCGAGGTGATCGCGGCGTGCCGCCCGACCTTCGCGGGCTGGGCCGCCTACCAGAGTTCGGCGGACTACGCCAGGCTGACATCGTATGACGAGGCCCTCTGGCCCGATGCCAGGCGGTTCGAACTGATCACCCTGCCGGTGCAGGACTTCGCGGCCATGAACGCCTCGCTGGGCTTGCTCCTTGGGCTGGGAGTCCCGGCCATCCGTGAGCGGATCCAGGCCCTGCACGCGCCGCTGATTGCGGCCGCCGAGCGGAGCGGCGCGGTGGTGACCTCACCCACCGGTGCGCGGGGGTCGGCCATTCTGTGTATTCGCCCGCGTGGCGATCTGGTGGCCAGCTACCAGCGGATGCTGGAAGCGGGAGTGATCTGCTCCATGCGGGAAGGCGCGCTGCGGTTCAGCCCACATTGCTTCAATGGGGTGGAGGAGATGGGGCGGGTGGGGGTGTGGGTGAGGTAAGCGGGTACACCGGGAGATCCCTGATGCCAGCGAAATTGCGAAAGACGGGGGTGGATCTACTTCGGACGGGAAAGACGACGCCCGAGTCTGATCATGGGGGCTTCCAGAGCGTGGTAGGCAACAACTGAAAGCGCCATGGTGAGTGCCAACCAGGCTAAGGTGCCGAAAAGAGTACTTGCGTGCCATAGACCTCGAACTGCCCAGACCGCGGGGAAGTGAACCAGGTAAATGCCGTATGAATACTTGGCTACCCACGCTGCGATGCTGTTAATGGGCCTGGAGGTCACTTCTCCAAAGGAGCCAATGGCGAGTGCGAGGAGCAGGCTCATACCTCCTCGGAAAAGGATCCTCGACGCAGCATCACCCGGGAAGTAATATGTGAACGCGATGAACCAAGTGACGAGGAAGGGTATCCAGCAGGCTTGGTGAATCCGGTGTGTCGCCATGGAACGTCGTGCATAGGCGAGTACGCCACACAGAAAACACGGGATGTAGGCGAGGAGGTTGGCGCCTCCAAACAGTGTCTGTACTCCCCATCCCAGTAAGAGGGATCCGACAAGCATGGCTGCCAGTAGTCGGGTCGCGTTTGGTCTGATGGCAACAAAGAAGCAGAAAGGCAGGACCGCGTACATTTGAACCTCGTACGGGAGGCTCCAGAGTGGCCCAAGGACGGATTCTTTCCCAATGATGTTCTGGACGAGAAAGAGATTGCTCAGCACAACCTTTGTCGAGGGGGCTGAATAGGTGGCTCCCCACACAGGTTCCACGGGAATCCTGAGCAACAGAACAAGGACGACCGTCGCGATGGCGAGAGGGTAGATTCGGAAGGCACGCCGAATGTAGAAGCTGAGGACCGTACGTAGAGCGGCCCCTCCACCCATTCTCTCCAGAGAGAGCATGAGGACCAGGCTGGTATGCACAAAAAAAGCAATGACTCCAGCATGGCCAAGAGGGTACCTGGTGTCCCATGGCTGCTGCAGGCTTTCCTGCATCATGAGCCAGTGGCTTCCGAGTACTGCAGAGACAGCAAGCGCGCGCAGGGTGTCGAGGTTCCTCCATGTGTTGTCGTGAGAGGTGAGCACGAGGTTACACCTTGTGGGAGTGAATATATGGTTGGGCAACTAGTTCTGCCTTGGAAGGGATGACGCTCAAACTTGAAGGATTGGGTAGATTCTTCCGTGCAGCTTGCCAATCAAAGATGGCAGGTTGACTGGTCACGAAAAGGTGGACGCCTCGATCGTCCCCGTGTTGGAGACCAAGGGGCGCAGTATGAGCCGAGTGCTTAATGCACTTTTGCCAGAGTTCAAGCGGTAAGGTGTGGGAAGGGTGAACCACCGCGGCGACTGCTGGTATCATATGTTGGTGGGGAGCATCTTCGCCCCGCCCAATCAGGAGGTGGTGCATCGCCGTTCCTGGGGGCCGTATGCCGAGCTCGTCCGGGTGAAGGGAAGTTATGTTGATGGTCCGGGGAATCTCGGACCTGGGCGTTCTGCGCTGGACTGTCTCAGCCCGGCGTCCAATGAACGGGAGTTGCGCGGGGCCGTCTGACCAGGTGTCCACTTTATCGGGAGTACTCCAAGTTCTGTTTGCCTGCCAATTCGACGACCTTCATGGACAACTGATGGGTGCCGCGAGAGCCGGATGGGTTCTTGACTTGGAATACTTGACTTGGGCTATCACCGATTACCCGTTCTGCCTCATCATCCCACACCAAGGACTCAATCCGGTAGAGGCCAGCCGGCAAGTTCGCACTGAACTCTAAGCACCATCTGAACGAACCGGTGTGATGCGTATTGATGCCTAATCCTTTCAAGGTGTTCAGGTACACACAAGTCTGTGTAACGACGTCGATGACCCGCACGTCGAGGTTGATGTGGTCTCGTACACCTTCGGAGCCAACAACGCCTTCAAGCTCGAAAAGTTGTCTTTCACCTGATACCACGGGCCCAGTGTTCTGCATGGTGAGCCGGCGGAAGACAAACCCCGCAACGCCAATAGGCGCATCGGTGAGTGTGTCAGAGCGATCCCCTGCCATGTATGCTTGAACGGCAGCAGCCGGAGTTCCCTGGAATATCGCCTCCCCTCCCCGCAGGAGAATACATGAGGAACAGAGCTCTACCACGCGATCCAATTGGTGGGAGACGATTACCACAGGGATATTGCTTTGCGCCATGGCTTTGATGCGACCGAACGCTCGACCCTGGAATTCCGCGTCGCCAACCGAGAGGACCTCGTCGATGATCAAGACGTCCGGTTCCAGATGGACGGCGATCGAGAAGCCGAGTCGGGCGTTCATGCCGCTCGAATAGCGCTTCACAGGAGTGTCGATGAAGGCGCTGATGCCGGAGAACTCGACAATGTCATCGAAACGCTCACGGATCAGGCGCTGAGGCATCCCCATGATCGCCCCCTGGAGGAAGATATTCTCCCGCCCGGAGAGGTCAGGATGGAAGCCTGCGGACACTTCGATCAGTGACCCGACTCGCCCCTCTACCAGGGCAGTTCCCTTGGTGGGGCGGAGAATCTTGGTCAGCAGCTTCAGTGTGGTGCTCTTGCCCGCCCCGTTGCCCCCAATGATACCGAGGGCCTCGCCGGGTTTGACCTCGAAGGACACGTCTCGGACAGCCCAGAAGTCATTCTCCGACAGGTCGTCCGCAGGCTGGTGCTGTCCGATGACACGACGGGCGAGCGCGGGGAGTAGGTCCCGCAGCGAGTCGTGGGCCGGACCTCGATGGAACCGCTTCCAGACCTGATCGAAGACAACTCGGCCAGTCATCAGTATGCCTCCGCAAAGCGACCGGAGGCATTCCGGAACAGCTTCATGCCGACCCAGAGCCCCAGGATGGCCCAGATCGCAGAGTACCCCAGCCACCACGGAGACCAGAGGAGTCGATCATCAACCACGAGTCGATGGGCAAGGTTGTGATGATCGATCAGCGCCAGGCGCATCCCCTCGAGCAAGGGCGCCAGAGGGTTCAACATGACCACTGATGCGAAGCGGCCGAATTGACGGGTTTCCAACATGACTGGAGTGAAGATGATCCCGAAGGTCAGAATGACCTGGAGGATGTACTTCACGTCCCGGAAAAAGATGTTGGCACAGGCAAAGAGGTATGCCAGTCCGGTGGTCAGGGCTATCAGGAGCAATATGATCACCGGGAACCAGAGCATGGGCCATCCCAGGGTGACCCCGAGGAAGGGAAGCAGGATTGCGATGACTGCAAAGCCCACAGCGGAGTCCACCACCTGTGCCAGGACGGATGCGAGGGGTAGCACCTCCCGAGGGAACCAGATCTTGGTGACCAGGGAGATGTTGGCCAGCAGCGACATGGTGGCAAAGTTCATTGCACCCGCGAAGAAGGCCCAACCCCAGGACTTGATCGTGATCCCAGCCAACGACGGGGCGGCCCCTCCTGAGCCGATAACGGCCATCCTGATGATCAGGCCGGCGCTGATCGTCAGCATCGGGAGCAGGAGCGCCCAAGCGAACCCCATAACAGCTTGGCGATACCGGAGACGGACATCCCGTGTGACCAACTGGGCCAAAAGTTCTCGTGAAGCCCAAAGGTCCGAGAGAATCGCGGAGAGGGAGGTCTGCGTCATGCTCTAGGGAGCACGCAAGGAACAGGCCGATGCGTGTTGCTAGGCATCCTTCGGGTCGTGTGAAGGGCACAACGGGACCGAGGGGTACCATGAAGACTACAGGCTGGGTGAGGAGAGGAGGGCCGAGGCCTCAAGATCTCGGCGCTCCACGATGATGAAGTAGCCGTTCCACTGCCAGCCCGGCCAGCCCACGCATAGCGACACTCGGCTGATTCCGGAATGCTTTGAGGTACCTCCTCACAATGGGGCCCACTTTCGCGCGACGTTGGCGGAGAGCCCAGGCCATGTTGAGTTGGCTCTGTGCCCATCGCGCCCTGACGAGAGTGCGTTCTGGTGGTTCGAGCCAAATAGCGTCCTTGTATCGGGCAAAGACCGTGGCTTCCCCTAGCGCATCCTGGTAGCTGTCTCGGCTGAGGTTGTCCCCCAGGAAATATCGGTGGTAGGCTATCGCAGAGTGAAGAGCCACCGGGCCGAGCCTGCCGAGACGGATCCAGAGATCCCAGTCTTCACCACATCGGAGTGAGGTGTCGAAATGAAGATCTGAGCTGCAGGCAGACCGTCGGATGAGTACGCCTGGAGTACAGGCAATGGCATCGAGCAACATCCAGGCGGAGAACCGCGGCAGGACGAAGGCATCATCAGTGATTGCGATCTGCGGCTGTGTAGCCAGTTCGCGCGCCAGGTCGAACTGGGTTGGCCAAGTGGTGTCAGGGCCATCCGAGACGATCAGGGAGTTCCCAATAACCATGACAAGGTCGCTGTGTTCCCTCATGAGCTGCAGTCGGGTAACGAGAGAGTTCGGTGTGAGGACGTCGTCGCTGTCGAGGAAGCCGATGAACTCGCCGCGTGCCCTGGCGATTCCAACATTCCGGGCTGCGCTGGGGCCACCGTTCTTCTGGCGGATGATAGTCACAGGAGGGCCAAGGCCTGCCAGCACCTGTGGTGTATCGTCGGTAGAACCATCGTCGATGACCAGGATCTCGATTGAATCGATGCCCTGCGCTAGTATGCTATTGATGGCGCGCGCGACCAGGGCCGCACGATTGTACACCGGAAGTATGACGCTCAGGATTGGTGCGCGTATGCTCACCGCAGTGCCATCAGATACACGGTGGCAGTTTGAAAGAAGGGTGCCGGAATATCAACCCTCACTCTTCTAGATCCTGGGAAAGGCTGATTCACCGGTTCCCCACTTGGGTCGCAGCCAAGAACGGAGCGAGGTCGGAATCACCTTGGAGGCACGGTCGGCTGCCGCCATCAACGGCCACAGCCGTCGTCGGTGCTCCCACTGCTTGCGAGTGTCCGCCTCTTCTGGGAAGCGATCGGCCATGGAAAGCATGAAGTCTAATGCCTCCCGGGAACGGAGGGCCCAGGCGGTATAGAGGCCATTCCGCCAAGCTGTTGCAAGCCCGGTCCTGGTCTCCGCGAGCCGAGTCGGTGACCCAAGCGACTCGGCGGTCTCAAGGGCATGCCACCTCGCATGCCAGGTGTCCCGGAACATCGCGATGCTGTGCTTGCTGAGCTGATTCGCGTGAATGCGGTATCCCGCAGTAGTCTCCCCGGTGAAAACAACCTTCGACCGCATGGCGAACTGCAACCACAGATCGTAGTCCTCGCAGTACCGGATCGTTGTACTGAACCCACCGCATGCTTCGTAGATGCGTCGGGTGAACATTACTGTGGGCTGATTCAGGAAGTTGCCCAGCAACAGTCTGGGGTAGATGTCGATCGCGGTTCTGCTAGAGAGCTCGGTTGGGGTCAGATGAGCGCTGGATCCGAAGCGGTAGATGTCCGAAAAGACGAAAGATGCCTCTGGGCTGGCATCCAACGCTGCCTCGGAGACCCGCAGGTGATGAGGCTTCCACAGGTCGTCGGCGTCAATGATGGCAATCAGGTCGCCGGTAGAGTGCTGGATCGCCAAGTTGCGGCTTGCCGCACACCCGCTGTTCTGCTCCTGCTGGACCAGTGTTACCTGGGGATAGGATCTGGCGATGCCGACCGAACCATCCGTCGAGCAGTCATCTGCCACGATGATCTCATCGGCCGGGCGCTCCTGGGCCAGGATGGAATCCAGGGTTTCCCCGAGATGCCGCTCGGCGTTGTAGCAAGGGATGACGACGCTGATACGCATGGCTGATCGCCTCATCCCTGCGGGGCGCATGGCGCGGAGTAGATTGGATCTGTCATCAGGTAATCGGTACCAAGTTGATCGTTCCTTGGATGGCGGGGACTCCCGAGGGCTGAATCCATGCAGAGGATCGCCACGCCGGTCCCGGCACCCGCCTGAATCCCACGGCTGTCAGAACTGGATCCATCGCAGGGACTGCGCCGGAGACCACGATCTGCCGGACATCTGCAGGGAGTGCCCGTTTTGCCAACTCAACCGCTTCCATGAGGGCGTCGGTTGAGAAGACCGAGGGGATGCCCTCCATGGCAGCAACCGGGGCTGTATCCCTGGCGTTGGAGTGAATCAGAACGACTCGGATCCCGCTCGATGCAACTTCTATCAGTCGTGGATCACTCGTCAACCAGGAGGTGGTAGCATCGGAAGCGTCGAGTCTTATGGCGGGTCCCAAGTCCACTGATACTGGTGTTGATGGCCTATGATGGCGTGTCCGCAGGAGACCCCAGGTGAAGAGAGGAGCGAATACATGCTCAGACCAACCCAAGGCACGACCATGCTTCTGTTCCAGCGCGAACCCTGCGGAGCCATCTCTGGCGTAGGAAACGAGCAAGCCCTGAGGCGACGCCTGCTGCATCAGTTCCTGACGCCGCGCTGCAAACAGCGGGCCCGTCAGCCGACCGCCGCGCCGACTTGGATGTACCGCGGTGAAAGATGACACACAGATGTCGGCAACGGTCGACCCGGTGACTACGGGTCTGGGAGTGACGCCTAAAAAGGCGACGGGGCGCTCCGCATCATCAAACCCGCAGACCCCGAACGGTGACACCTCCAGCCCTGCCGGACCACGCAAGGCCCATCGCAGGTAGGCGGCATCCATCCGGGCCGAGCCGGGCTGGTAAGACTCTTCCATCAGCACACCCACGGCATCCAGATGGGCGTCGAGCTCGTCGCCTGCCAGCACTCGGAACGTCGTCACCGGATGAGCATCCACAGCTACCGGTTGGGGTCAGTGCCATGATGCACCAACACCGCGTATATCAGCCGTTCAAGGCCGAAGGCGGCGCATGGCGCGGAGGGCATGGGGTAAGGCATCAGGTGATCGGCACAAGGTTGGTGGCGGCCTGCAGCGCAGGGACGATGGATTGCCGGGCCATATTCCAAGAACGCCAAGCCGGACCAGGTACCCGTCGGAATCCCACCGCTGACAGGACCGGATCCATGGCTGTCACCGCCCCGGAGACCACAATCTGCCGGACACTGGCAGGGAGAATCCTCTCAGCCTCCTCCACCGCCTCAATGAGGACATCGGTTGAGAAGACCGAGGGGATGCCCTCCATCGCGGCAACTGGTGGTGTATCCCGGGCGTTGGAGTGGATCAGGACGATGCGAATGCCGCTTGGTGTCACCTCGACCAGTCGGGGGTCCCGTACCAGCCATTCGTTGGTCGACTCGGACAAGTCCAATGTCAGCGCATTGCCCAAGTCGATCGCTGCCGGACCGGAGGGAGTGCGATGCCGCCCCCGGAGCAATCCCCATGTGTGCATTGGGGTGAATTCGTGGGCAATCCATTGCCCTGCAGCCCCATCTTTGTCAACGAGCTGGGCTCCAACGGAACCAGCCCGGGCATAGGTGAGCCGACAATGATGCACTCTCCCCTGGGCCAGAATCTCCTGCTGACGCTGTCGATACAAGGGTACTGTCAGCCCACCACCCTGGTAGTCAGGATGGACTGCCATGAAGGAGGTCAGGTAAACATCTGCCGAAGTTGTTCCTGCCGCCACTCGACGGGTGGTGACCCCGCTGAAGGCGACTAGGCGCTGCGAGACGTTAAACCCGGCAACCCCGAACGGCGATACCATCAAGCCAGCTGGACCGCCGAGAGCCCAACGCAGGTAGGCAGCATCCATTCGGGCTGAACCTGGGGGGAAGGCTGCTGCAATGACCTCACTCAATTCGTCCATGTGGGCGTCGAGTTCGTCGCCAGCGAGTACGCGAAACGTTGTCATTGGGTGAGCATCCACGGCCACCGGTCGGAGTCGGTGCCCTGATGGACCAGTACCGCGTGGACCAGCTGCTCACGGCCGAAGGGGGCGCATGATGCGGAGGGCATGGAGGCAGGCATCAGGTAATCGGTACCAGGTTGGTGGCGGCCTGCAGCGCAGGGTCGATGGCTTGCCGGGCCGTAATCCACGACAGCCAAGCCGGACCAGGTACCCGCCTGAATCCAACGGCTGACAAGGCCGGGTCCATGGCTGCCACCGTCCCCGAAACCACAATCTGTCGGACATTGGCAGGGAGAATCCGCTCAGCCTGCTCTACGGCCTCAATGAGGATATCGGTTGAGAAGATGGCGGGGATTCCCTCAATGGCTGCAACTGGCGGTGTATCCCGGGCGTTGGAGTGAACCAGGACGATGCGGATGCCCTGTGGTGACACATCAACCAGCCGAGGGTCTGCTGCCAGCCATGTGACAGTCGAGTCGGACGAGTCGAGTGCCAGGACGTCTCTCAAGTCGATCACTGCTGGACTCGCCGGAGTGCGATGCCGCCCCCGAAGTAGCCCCCACGTATGCATTGGGGTGTGTTTGTGGACGATCCATTTTCCTGCAGCCCCATCTTTCTCAAGGAGTTGGGCTCCAACCGAACCCTCCCTGGCATAGATGAGCCGACAATGATGCATTCCACCCTGGGCGAGGAATTCCTGCTGGCGTCGTCGATACAACGGCACGGTCAGACCACCACCCTGGTGGTCAGGGTGGACGGCCATGAAGGATTTCAGGTAAACATCTGTGGGAGTCGTTCCTGCCACCACTCGACGGGTGGTGACCCCGCTGAAGGCGACCAGCCGCTGCATGTCGTCAAACCCGGCGACCCCGAACGGGGGCATCGCAACGCCTGGTGGGCCACCGAGAGCCCAACGCAGGTAAGCGGCATCCATCCGTGCCGAACCGGACGGATACGATTCTGCCATCAGCACGCTTATGGCATCCAGATGGACGTCGAGCTCATCACCGGCCAGCACTCGGAACGTTGTCACTGGGTGAGAATCCATGGCCACCGGTCGGAGTCGGTGCCGTGATGCACCAGCACCGCATGGACCAGTCGTTCAAGCCCGAAGGCTGCGCAAACGGAATGAGCCGGGAGCTGATCGTCCGCAGCGGTGTCGAAGGCCCGCCCGAAAAAGTCGGTGTGATAGTTGAACGAGCCCACGGCCAACCGATCATCTCCTTCCAGTTGCACCGAGATCTCGTACTTGGTCTCGCTGCTGAGCTGGAAGTAGGTCTTGGCCGAGGCATCGGGTGCCACGAAGAACGGATCGCTCGCGGTCCTGACTTCAGCGGGCAGCTCCAGCGCATCCAGCAGCGGGGTGAAGCGTTCGATCGCCAGCTCGCGCTGCGCCAGAACCCAGTCGCGGGTGCCGACAAAGACCAGCTCGCGCATGGTGAACTCCCACAGACGACGCAGGTCGGAAATGTTGGTCGACTCGTACCGGAAGCACCGCCCTGAGACATCGTAGGTGACGCCCCCCTCTGCAACCGGGGCGCCGGCATGCCGATGGTAGACATGGTAGCAGACCGCAGGCGAGAGGCAGTGGTCTGGCAGGTCCAGATCGTTCCTGGCCTGCTCGTCGACCGTGTCGCGCGTGGCGTGACGTTGGCGGAAGTCGCCGATCACGCCATACTCCTCATGGAGATGGCTGACGAAGGAGACGTACTGGGGGAAGGATCGGAAGTAGTCGCAGCGCGCCAGGACGGGTGCCGGAATCAGTGTCGGCGTCTGCAGCGGGACCGGCTGCCAGGGGGCCATGAACTCGTCCAGCATGCGGTTCAGCCCACGCAACGCCCGGAGTGCGGCGCCGCTGAGCTGGGCCTGACCCACGCCGGAGAACCAGAGGCCGGCCGATTCATCGATGGTCCCGACCGATCGATCCCAACCGGACGCCGTCCGATGCAGCACCTTTCGCTCCAGGGAGCGCAGGGAACGCTGCAGCTTGGTGGCAACAGCATCCACTTCCTGGCGGACCCCGTCCATGGCCTCAGGAGTACCGGTCCAGGTAAAGACCAATGCGGTTCCGCTCTCTTCAAAACGGGGATCATGCAGGTCCCGCGAAACATGCGCAACCAGCTTGAGGATCTCTTCCTGGACCATCTCGTTCGGAGCCTTGGCCAGCGGGATGCGGATCGTCGTGCTCATCCCGCGCCCTCCTGCAGAGAGGCGACCAGGGCGGCCAGTGCCGTCGGTGTCCGAGCCTCGATGAAGCGGTCGTCCGGCACACTGATTCCGAAGGTATCCTCAAGTTCGATCAGCAGTGTGAGGGCGTCAGTCGACGCCAAACCGGCCTCGTAGATGTCGACCTCGGGGCTGGGTGGTTCCATGCTGGCGACTCGTGCAAGGAGCTGAGTGATCGAGAGCAGAAGATCCTGAGTAGTCACGAAGGGGCTCCGATTGGAGTGGGAGAGGAGGCTGGGTCCGGGACCTGCTGGGTGACGCCGATGCGGCGCGCCGGGTTGCCTGCCATCAACGAGAACGGGGCCACATCAGACATGACCACCGCCCCGGCCGATATGACGCTGCCTTCGCCAATTCGGACACCGGCGAGGAGAAGGGCGTTGCGACCAATCCAGACGTCATCCTCGATCACCACCGGGCGGACCGACTCCGATGGGGTCGGATCGCCCCGTCGGCGGGCCACCGGGTCCAGCGGGTGGCCTGATGCATCGGAAATTACCACCCCGCTGCTGATCCGGCAGTGGTTGCCAATCGAGACTTCCCGGGCGACTGAGATGGTGCAGCCATGACCGATCCCGGACAGGTTGCCAATCCGAAGCGTTGGGGTCGTACTCCACCGGGAGGCGAAGTGGAATGAACTTTTGCCGTCGATGATCACGTCGTCGCCGATCAGGATGATACCACGGCCGGAGACCCAGTGAACGAACACATCCGTCCGGAAATTCTTCCCGATCCGAGTGCAGTACGACCGGAAGATCGGCTCGGCGATCAGGATCCGTCGAGCCGAGAAGACCAGGCTGCGGATACCCGTGTACAACAGGCGCCAGGGCAGGAACACCACCGGCGGCAATGCCAGCGAAATCCCGCGCCGCCATAGCCGTAATCCCCGACGGAGCAGGAGCACGGTCGGGTCCGAAGAGTTGGCGAGGCGGTGTCTCAGCGAGGACATGCCTCCCCTGTTCGCAATATCGGTGCCGCCCCAGGGCTCACGGGGTCACCACCCCCACCATCTTCACCACCTCGAAGTCCCGCACCCGGATCTGCTTCAGGGTGTTGTTCACCTCGTCGTTCCAGCGGGCGTCCGGCGCCCCGGAGATGAAGAAGTCCCCGCCGTTGTCGGCCACGATCATCCCGTACTTCTTGAGTGCCCGCAGAATCACCTGGGCCTTCTCCGGGTAGCCGCTGATGTCGACATTGGCCTTGAGCCGCACCCGCATGCCCATCGGAGGCCGGTTTGGGTCGGTCGAGGTCGAGGCCCAGTGGGTGGCCGGCGGCACGTAGGCCCGCCGACTCCGCGTCACCGTGAACCGCAAGGCGTGGCGGATTTCGCCCTGCCCGTACACCTCGTCGTAGCGCACCAGCCCCGGGAAGATCGGCAGCCCGGCGGCATCCGCCGAGGTCCAGTAGGCCGGCCGCTGAGTGCCGCGGATCAGGTCGAAGATGGCCCCCGACCCCGCCGTCCAGCCGCTGGGGCTGGGGTGGGCGTAGAACAGCTCGTACAGCTTCCGCTCGTCCCGGGTGATGATGAGAATGTGGGCATCCCCCTCGCCATTGCCCTCAATGGGCGGATTCGGCGGGATGGGATACGGACCCACGTCGCTCTCTCCCGCATACTGGAAGACCACCGGCCACCTCGGTGTGTCGTCCGGCACCACCACATACGGAATGCCGAACGGACCGCCGTTCCAGTTGGCCCCGAAGTCCGGGTGCAGCCGCTTGTCCAGACCCACATCGGTCAGAATGGCCAGCGAGTTCGGGTCAGTCTCGGCCTGATCCACCGGCGTGTTCCACGGAT
>CAYQXR010000048.1:0-17549 GCA_964421625.1 uncultured Gemmatimonadaceae bacterium
CCGATCCCGTCACCGGGAATCAGGGTGATGGAGTACGACATGACCTCTCGATCAGAGTTCGGGAAGAATGTGGGTCACCAGCGCTGCCACCGCTTCGGCAGCCGTGGCCCGGGTGGCCCGCGGTTCGCTGCGCCACAGGAAGATGCCCGACCGCACGTCGATCATCACCAGCACGGCGGATGCTTCGATGCCGTCGTCGCGCACGGTCAGCGTGAGCGCCGCCGGGATGAAGGCGTACCGAGCCCCCGCCAGCACCAGCAGCGGGCGCAGGTTGGTGAGCAGTGGATCGGGGGGCGTGCGCAGCCCGGTGGCGCGGAGCATGGCGTGTCCCATCCGGTCGGGCGATGTGACCATGCCGGGCGCGCGCTGGGCCATGCGCCGCAGCGAGTCGGGCCCCTGCCAGATCACTTCGGGACCCCGCTGAATCAGTCCGGCTTCGAGCAGCGCGTCGGCCCAGCGGAGCCGGGCCGTCTGTTCGTCAGGGACACCGGCCAGGCCTGCGGGCGCGACCAGGTAGGTGAGCGGCAGCAGCGGCAGCGACTGACCAGCCAGCGGGGCCAGGACCAGTGCCGGGGCCGGGCGTTCGCGCGGGGTGCCAGCCCCGGGCGCACGACTGCTGGCGCAGCCGCTGAGCAGGGCCAGTACGAGGAATGCCGCACATCCGGACGGACGCGGCCTGAGAGACCACCGATTCATCGGGGAAAGCTATGCCAACGCCGGAGCCGCGACCAGCCCCTTCCGGCAGAATCACTCCAGCGACATGCCCCCATCGACCACGATCACCTGCCCGGTGATCTGGCGGGCGGCGTCGGAGCAGAGAAAGGCGATGACCCGGGAAATGTCGTCGGGATCGGCGAGCCGCCCCAGCACCGACCGCTTCCGGGCCCGTTCGATCACCTCTGGTGGCAGTTCCATCAGGCGTTCGGAGCGCACGAACCCGGGCGCCACGGCGTTGACGTTGACATTGGCCGGCCCCAGCTCGACCGCAGCGGCCCGGGTGAGCCCCTCCAGCGCGGCCTTGCTCGCCGCGTAGTTGGCCACCCCAAAGCCCGGCCGACCGGCCTGATGGGCGCTGACGTTGACGACCTTGCCGCGCCGCTGCTGCCGGAAGTGTGGCGCGCAGGCCGCCAGGCAGTGGAAGGCGCCGCTCACGTTGGTGTCCAGCACCGCCTGCCATGCGGCCGGGGTGAGGCGCCACAGCGCGCCATCGTGGGCAATGCCGGCGTTGTTCACCAGCACATGCACCGTGCCGAAGCGGGCCACGACCTCCTCGATGAAACGCGACACCTGCGCCGGATCGCGGACGTCGCAGCGCATCGCGAGCACCTCCGTGCCCATGGAGGTCAGGGTGGTCTCGGTCAGCAGGGCCGAGGAGGGGACGTCCCGGCCGTCCATTTCGTACCAGCAGAAGGCGATCCGGTACCCCAGACGGGCGAACTCCATGGCGATGGCCCGCCCCAAGCCGGTGGCACCGCCGGTGATGACGGCCACCTCGCCGACCCGAGCTGGTTCTTCAGCCACAGGCGCGGGCGCGGTCAGCGTCCGGGGTGCCGTGGCGGCCCAGGCTTCGGGCGGATCGTTCGGGGAGTGAAACATGGCAGGTGAATGGTACGGTCCAGCCCGGATCCGGGCAAGACGACCGACGCGGCCCGGTCCAAGCCGACGCAGCAGGAGGCACATCGACCCCGGCCACCGAGGTGGCCGGGGTCGATCAGGTCAGGGTGTGGCGGCTTTCCGGGCCTTGATGGTCACCCGGTACTCCTCGGCCCGAATCGGGACACCGACCTGCCGGGCGGGTTCGATCCCGCCGACCGAGAAGGTCAGACCCTCAACGGTGACCTCGGCGGAGTCGCCCACCATCTGGACGCTGTGCAGCGTCGGCGAGCCCCCGGGTTGGTCCACCGCCCGCAGGGTGAAGCGGACCAGCGCGTTGCTCGGGTTCGGACAGGTCACGTCGGCGGGACAGCGGGCATCGTTGGCCACGCCGATGAAGGTCAGCACCTGATCGCCAACCTGGGCCGAGTCGCCGGGCGCCATCGCCCCGGGCGCGGTGATCGCCCCACTCCCGCCGTCCGCGCTGCTCCCTGCATCCTTGCCGCCGCAGCCCGCCAGCAGCAGCACGGCCATTCCCCATCCGGTCCACATCCTGCCCCGCATGCCATCCTCCTTGCCGTTGGTAGCCCCCGTCCTCGCGACGGGCGCCGGGTGCCAACCGATCAGCCGGTCGGCACCGCCATGCCATAATCCTAGCGCAGAAACAGCAGTTCGCGATACGTGGGCAGCGGCCAGAGGTCGGCCGCCACTTCCGTCTCGACCTTGTCGACGGCCATCCGCAGCGCCGCCATGGCCGGAATCACCTGGGCCTTGATGTAGGCCGCGTGCTTGGCCGGGTCGGCCTCGTGGTGCAGCGACACCTGTTCCAGGGTGGTCAGACCCGCCCGGACCGCCTGCAGCAGCCCGGCAAACTCGGCCAACTCCTCAACCAGTGCCTGGGTGTCGACGCCGACATTCTCCGTCGCCGTGGCCACCTCGGCCAGGAGCTTCTGGTGCCGCAGCCCCGCCGGCAGCACCTGCGTCCGGGTGATCGTGGCCATCATCTCGGCCTCGATGCTGAGCTGCTTGACGTACTTCTCGACCGCGATGTGATGGCGGGACTCAACCTCCGCCTTGGTGAGCACGCCGTACTTCTTGAACAGATCGACCGTCTTGCGGGCGCGCAGGGCCGGGAAGGCCTCGACCGAATCGCGCAGCACGGGCAGCCCGCGCACCACCGCCTCCTGATGCCACTCCTTGCCGTAGCCGTCGCCGTCGAACACCACCCGCTTGTGGTCCGACAGCACCTTCTTGAGCACCCCGACCACGGCGGCGTTGAGCTTGGCCGGTGTCGGGCTGGCACCAACGGCCCGCTCGAGTTCACCCGCCAGGAAGTCGAGCGATTCGGCCGCGATGGTGTTGAGCACCGTGGTCGGCCAGGCCACCGACGCACTCGATCCGACCGCCCGGAACTCGAACTTGTTACCGGTGAAGGCCAGCGGCGAGGTCCGGTTGCGGTCGCCCGAGTGCCGGGGAAGCTGCGGCAGCGTCAGCGCGCCGAGGTCGAGCGTGCCGCCCTTCAGCGTGCGCTTGGGTGAGCCCTGCTCAATCTGCGCCAGGATGTCCGACAGCATCTCACCGAGGAAGACCGAGATGATGGCCGGCGGAGCCTCGTTGGCGCCCAGACGGTGGTCGTTGCCCGCCGAGGCGATCACGGCCCGCAGCAGATCACCGTGGAGGTCGACGGCCCGCAGCACGGCGCAGAGGAAGACCAGGAACTGCATGTTGGTATGGGTGTCGTCCTGCGGGTCGAGCAGGTTGACCCCGGTGTCGGTGGTCAGCGACCAGTTGATGTGCTTGCCGCTGCCGTTCACGCCGGCGAAGGGCTTCTCGTGCAGCAGCGCCTTCAACCCGTGCCGGTTCGCCACCCGCTGGAGGATCTCCATCAGGACCATCTGGTGGTCGGAGGCGAGATGGGCGATCTCGAAGACCGGCGCGACCTCGAACTGCCCCGGCGCCACTTCGTTGTGCCGCGTCTTGACCGGCACGCCGACCCGGAAGAGCTCAATCTCGGCTTCGGCCATGAAGGCCAGCACCCGCGGCGGAATGGCGCCGAAGTAGTGGTCTTCGAGCTGCTGACCCTTGGGCGGCCGAGCGCCGAAGACCGTCCGCTCGCAGGTCATCAGGTCCGGGCGCCGCGAGAAGATCTCCTTGTCGACCAGGAAGTACTCCTGCTCGGGCCCCATGGTGGCTTGAATACGGCTCACGCCGGCGTCGGTGCCGAACACGCGGAGCACCCGCATCGCCTGCTTGGAGAGCGCCTCCATCGAGCGCAGCAGGGGGATCTTGGTGTCCAGCGCTTCGCCGGTCCAGGAGACGAAGCCGGTGGGAATACAGAGCGTGACGACGCGGCCGTTCCGGTTGAGGAAGGCGGGCGAGGTCGGGTCCCAGGCGGTGTAGCCGCGGGCCTCGAAGGTGCCCCGCAGCCCGCCGGAGGGGAAGGAGGAGGCGTCGGGCTCACCCTGAGTGAGGTCGGTGCCCGAGAAGTTGTAGATGACGCCACCGGCGCCGTCGGGGGTGACCAGTGCGTCGTGCTTTTCGGCCGTGAGACCGGTCAGCGGCTGGAACCAGTGCGTGAAGTGCGTGGCACCACGCTCCACCGCCCAATCCTTCATGGCGGCCGCTACTACATCGGCAATCTGCGGATCGAGCTGCTCGCCGCGATCGATGGTGCGCAACAGCGACCGGTACACGGCCTTCGGCAGACGGCGCTGCATCTCCTGCCGGGAGAAGGTGTCGATGCCGAACAGTTCGTCGAGAGGGGTCACGCCAGCAGCAGGGGTGGACATCAGGGGCTCCGCACGCCAAGGGGAAGTGGTCTGCACGGGAGCGAATAGACAACACAGCTCAGCAGCGCGCAACAATACTTGCCAGTCTAAGCATTATTGCTGATCCCAGTGACAGTGCGAGTTACGCCACTGACACCAGACCAGCCTACTTTTAGTTGTCTGGGTAACTATTCTGCGGAGTGCGCCTCGACGGCCCGGCTCCACTGCGCCAGCCGGACCGACAGACCGCCACCGGCCAGGGCCTCCTGCAACCAGGCCGCATCGGTGGTGCCGCCCAGCGTGGCTTCGCGCCACCAGTCCAGCCACTGCTCGTGCGCCAGCGCGGCGGCCAACGCCTCACCGCCGGATCCCAGCACCCGCCGCACCACGGCCGGGGCCTCGGCCTCGCCCAGCCGAGCGGCGGCGGCCTGCCCGACCTGCTCTTCGGTCAGCAGACCGGCCAGGTATTCCAGGTCCAGTTCGGCCGCGACGGCGTCCTGCAGACTGCGCCACCACAGCATCAGCCGACGTTCGGGCAGATCGAACAGCACGGTGTCGGCACACACGGTACAGACCGTCCGGCCCCAACCGGCCAGCAGCCCCGGTGCCAGCAACCGCTGCCGTGCGGGACGGGACTGTGCCTGCCGAGTCTGCTCGAAGGTCCGGATGGCCTGGGCGCGCAGGGCCAGCGTGGCAAAGCTCCATTCGTCGCCTGCCGCGTCGGGCAGCGGCGGCGCATCGCCCGCCACGACTGGAAACCCCAGCACCCGCAGGTGTTCGGCTGTCCGCTGCCACTCCTCCTGCCAGCCGTCCGCCACCACCCAGCCGTCATCCCGCGTCTCGTCGCGCAGCATCTGGACGGCTTCGATGCCGGCACTGGCGCCCAACAGGGCGGCGACCGCCGCTACCTGCTGGGCCACCTCCTCGCGCCGGGCGGTGAGCTGACGCAGCGTGCCGCGCAGACCGAGGGGCCGGTCGCCCAGCGCGGCCAGCCAGGCTTCGGCCTCGTCGAGCACATCGGGCGATTCCTGGGCATGCCGCAGCCGGTGCATGTCGAGCCGGATGGTGTCGAGCAGCATGGTCCGGTCGATCTCGTCGGCCAGTGCGTCGAGTTCCAGATCTTCGGCAGCGTGCGCAATGCTCCGCAGCGCCGCCAGTTGCGCCTTGGCCCACGCCTCGGCCTGCTCCTCGACACCGGGCACGAAGGACGGTTCGTCCGCCCCGTCGTGCGGCAGATCGAGATACGACGCGACCAGCGACTCGAGATCGCTCACGGGGTCCCGTGCAGCGCCGTATGCGCGCCAATGCTGCCGGAGCCGCGGAAATCGGTCATCTGGACCCCGTCACCGATCATCGCGTCGTGCAGCTCGCAGTCGGTGATCCGGCAATCCGCTCCCACAATGGATTCCCGAATGGTGCTGTCCACGATCACGCAGCCGCGGTCCAGCGTCACGTTCGGGCCGATGGTGCAGCGGGTCAGCGTGCAGCCCGGCTCAATCCGCACCGGCTCGATCACCTGCACATCCGGCCCGACCGGCGGATGCGCCGCGGCGCCCTGCGCCAGCAGAATGCCGTTGGTCTCGAGCGTGGTGCCCAGTTGGCCGCAATCGTACCAGCCGCCCACGGCGGCGGTCTCGATCCGGGAGCCGTGATCGATCATGTGCTGGAAGGCATCGGTGAGGTAGTACTCGCCCTTGTTGGCCGGCGAGGCCTGCACGTGGTCAATCCCGCGCCAGAGCGCATCGACGTTGCGGATGTAGTACAGACCGATGTTGGCCAGCTTCGAGATGGGCGTGTCGGGCTTCTCGACGATGCGGGTCATGTTGCCGTCGGCATCGGTCACCACCACGCCGAAGCGCTGGTAGTCTTCGACTTCCTTGGCCCAGATGATCCCGTCGGCCGTGGTCCGGGTGGCCAGCGACAGATCGGCCTCGAAGACGGTGTCGACGAAGATGATCAGTACCGGCCCCGTCACATGCGGCCGTGCGAGCTGCACTGCGCCGGCTGTGCCGTCCTGGACCCGCTGCTCGATGAAGCGCGAGGGGATGGCGTAGCGGGAGCGGGCATACTGCTCGACCTGCTCCTTGAGGTGCCCGGTCACGAAGAGCAGCTCCTCGATCGGCAGGCCGTCGAGGCGGTCCATGACCCAGTCCATGACCGGTCGACCGGCCACCTTGAGCATCGGCTTCGGCACCAGGTGGGTGTGCGGCCGCAGCCGCGTCCCCTTGCCCGCCAGCGGAATGATCACCTGCATCGGCTACTCCCTCCCGTACCGGTCTCCCAGCCGGACCAGATCGTCCAGCTCGGGCGTGGAAGCCTCCAGCACATCGCTGTCGACCACAGCTTCGATCTGATGGATGGTCGGCGCGGGAATATGGACCGATTCCCCTTCGCGGAACACCCGCACCTCCGGCTCGGCGTCTTCGGCCGGCCAGATCCGCAGCAGCAGCTCGCCCCGCAGGACGTGCATCGTCTCGTCCTTGCGATGGTGATACTGGCGCGACAGTAGATGCCCGGCGCGGACATGCAGCACCTTGCCGACATAGCGGTCCGTCCGGGCCCAGATCAGTTCATGGCCCCACGGCTTCTCGACACGATACGGGACAGCAGACATCAGGACTCCCAGGGGAGGAAGGTAAAGGCCGAGGGGGTGGTGATGCAGTCGCGGACACAATGCCCGCAGCCCACACACCCCTCCGCCCGCAGCACCGGCCGGCCCTCGCCATCGAGGGTCAGCGCAGTCTCTCCCACCGGGCAGGCATCGACGCAGACCCGGCAGGGGTGGCCCCGGAAGACAATGCAACGATCGGGCTCAAACCGGACCCGGCCAATCCGGTGGGTCGGCCACCCGGAGTCCGGGGGCAGCAGCGCCCCCGTCGGACAGGCCGCCGCGCAGGGAATCCCCTCGCAGACCTCGCAGGGCAGCCGGGCCGGATCCAGGTAGGGCGTGGCCGTGGCCAGGCCGCCCTTGGTCGAGACCGTCCGGATCACGTCGTGGGGGCAGGCCTCGGAGCACTGCCCGCACCGCGTGCAGGATGCGAGAAAGGCCAGTTCCGGCACCGCGCCCGGTGGCCGCACGAAGCGCTGCTGCACCACCTTCGCCTCGGCCGCCCGGGCCACCCGCTGGCCCGCCTGCCCAAACAGCCGATGGAAAAAGCCGCGCCGATCCGCCTCCCCGTCAAAGAATCGGTCGGTCATTCATAAAGATATCGTAGGGGCGACCGGCTGGTCGCCCGGACACGTGCGGCGATCGCTGCCGGTTGGGATGCATCGTAGGGGCGACCGGCGGTCGCCCGAACCTTCTGCCGCGTCCCCCCCCCAAAACACAAACGCCGCGACGTTTCGCCGCGGCGTTCGCATTGTCGAATCCTGCCGACTCAGCCCTGAATGAGCTGCTGGCGCAGACGGCCGAGGCGCTTGCGCATCGAGCCGTCATACACCCGATCGCCGATCCGCACGACCACTCCGCCCAGCAGCGACGGGTCGGTGGCGAAACCTGCAATCACGTCCTTCCCGATGGCGGCCGCCAGTCGTTCGACGATCACGCTGCGGGTCAGGGCGTCGGGATCGCGCGCCAGCGTGACGCCGGCACGGACCCGATTGAGCTTGAGATCGACCAGCCCGCGGTACTCGTCGGCGATCTGACCCAGCAGGAGCTGACGCCCCCGCTTGATCAGCGCGCCGAGGAAGCGCACGAACGGCACCGGGGCACCGTCCATGGCGCGCTCGATGAGCGCCACCTTCCGCTCCCGGGTGACCCGGGGCGAAACCAGGACCGCTTCGATCGCCGGGGTGGCCAGCGCTGCGGCTGCAGCATCGACCAGTTCCCCCCACGCCTCGGCGGCACCCGCGTGCTCCGCCAGCGCCAGCAGCGCTTCGGCGTAGTTGCGGGCGATGGTGATATCTCTCACCGCGCCGGTCCGATCGAGGCCAGATACTCCTCGACGAGCTTCCGGTCCTGACTGAGATCAAGCCGGTTGCCCACCACCTTGCCGGCGGCGGCGATGGCCAGATCCACGGCCTCGACCCGGATGGTCTCCATGGCCCGGTCGCGCTCGGTCGCAATGTCCTTGCGCGCCCGCTCCATCAGGTCGTGCTGCTCCTGACGGGTCCGCTCGATGCCGAGCGACCGTTCACGATCCGCCGCCTGCCGCGCCTCGGCCACGATCGCCTGGGCCTCGGTGCGGGCAGCAAGCAGCAGCGCGCGGTGTTCTTCCAGCGCCGCCTGGGCGCCGGCGTGCGCCTGACGCGCCTCTTCATGCAGCCGCCGCATGGAGGCTTCCCGCTCTGCCGTCATCTTCACCAGGGTGGGGAAGACGAACTTGGTCAGGATGAAGAGCACGCCGAGGAATACGATGACCGTCAGGACACCGAGCCCCAGATTGATCTGGAACGGCCCCGGCAGCCCCGGTCCCGCATCGGCTGCGGTCAGTAATGCCAGCACTGTCATGGTCCCACCTCCCTCGAACGGCTGACGATCACATCAGCTTGAAGAGGAGGGCGAAGACCAGGGCGATGATGGTCGCGCCCTCGAGGAGCACGGCGAAGAGCAGCCCGGCGCCACGGATCGCGCCCTCGGCCTCCGGCTGACGGGCGATGCCCTCGGCGACCTGACCGCCGATGCGGCCGAGACCGAGGCCGGCGCCGAGCACGGCGAGACCCATGCCGATACCGGCGCCGAGGAGTGCCCAGCCCTGGGCGGCGGCAGAGGCGGTTTCGGGCGTCATGACATCCTGAGGAACGAACATGTGATGATCCATTCTGCATCAAGGGAAGAGTTCATATGGTTGCGAGGCGCGCGGCGGATCGCCGTCTCTTCCGGAACGGCGGCGTCGGCTGGGGATCAGCGGACCGGTGGTCCAATCCCCTGGTGCCGGGGGTTCCCGGCCAACCCGCCGTCGCGGCCTGCGCGAGACGGCGGGGTCCTGCGATCCCGCTAGTGCTCGTGCTGCATGAGCCCGATGAAGACCGCGCTCAGCAGGGCGAACACATAGGCCTGCAGCACGGCGACCACGATGTCGAGCATCATGATGCCGAGCACCATCAGCGACGTCACACCGGCGATGCCGTAGCTCCAGATGCCGAGGTCGGCGAAGAGGAGCACGATGCCGAAGAGCGCCAGCACCACGAAGTGGCCCGCGGTGATGTTCCCGAACAGTCGGACCATCAACGCGAACGGCTTGACGATCTTGGAGAGCACCTCGATCGGCGCCATCCCGATCGACATGGCCAGCGCCGCACCGCCACCCAGCCCCTCGACGTGGGGGAAGATGGTGCGCAGATACCCCTTGGCGCCGAGCTTGAGCATGCCGCCGATCTCGATGACCAGCAGCACGATGAACGCCAGACCGCCCGTCACGGAGAGGTTGCCGGTCGGCGAGGCGCCGTAGGGCACCAGGCCGAGCAGGTTGCAGACCAGGATGAAGAAGAACAGACTCATGATGAGCGGCGCGTAGCGCGGCCCCATCTCGTGGCCGATGTTGGCGACGGCGATATCGTTGCGGACGTAGAGGACCAGCGCCTCCATCGCGGCAGCGAAGCCGCGCGGCGGCCGCCCCTCCAACTGGGCCCGCCGCACGCCGCGGGCCGCCAGCCCGAGCACCGTGATGACGATCACGGAGGCGAGGATCATGAAGACGAAGTACTTGGTTGGCGAGAAGTCCAGCGTCAGCGGCCCGAGGTTGATCGGATCGAACCGGGGCAGGTGGATCACCGCGCCGAAGGGGAGTTCCAGCTCATGGGCGTCGCCGGTGTGATGGAAGATCATCTCGGCGATACTGAAATTGTTCGGGTCGCTCATCGTCTCCGTCGCGTCTCCAGAACCAGCAGGGGGATCACCGTCCCCAGATACCCAACGGCGCTCGGCAGCGGCGGGAACTGCTCCCGACGCACCGTCACCAGAATCCCCAGCACCACAACCCCCACCACCCGCAGGCCGAACCCGATGACGTACACCATCAGGTTGTCGACCGTGGGCCGCTGCCCAGTCCGGTGGACCAGCCGCTCCCCGAGCAGTTGCAGCCCGAGGGCGATGCCCCCTACGACCAGCGCGGCCCGGGCCGCCGGAGCCCCGAGGAGGAGGCCGCAGAGCCCCGTCATCGCGAGAGCCGCCGCCCCTCCCCACACCACCGACCTCACTTGGCTCCGCCGCCGCGCCGGGCCCGATCGGCCGCGCGCACCTTCTGGAGAAGCCAGTATCCCGCCCACGTCACCCCGCCCAGCGCGCAGACCAGCACCATCAGGGGTCCCGTGCCGAAGCGGCGGTCCAGCATCACACCGAGCCAGACACTCCCGGCCACCACGAGGGCGAAGGTGATCCCGGCCGCGACGAAGGCATAGCCCTCCCCCATGGACCGGTGGCCCGACTCCCGTGGCATCACGGCGCGGAAAGTACGGGCTTGTGAAATGTTTCGCAAGAGAAGCAGACGCGGACCGCGGCCCCGGATCGCGGGTCGGACGGGCCATCCGGTGAGGGGGCTTCTATACTTCCCCGCCGACGATTCACCGCCCCCTTGCCCCGGACCCACCATGAGCGCCCCGACCGACGACGTCCAGCATCTCGCCCACCTCGCCCGGGCCGTGGCATCGCTGCGCGAGCAGGTGGCGATCCGGGTCGTGGGGCAGCGCGAGGCGGTGGACGGGGTGCTCACCGCCATCCTCTCGGGGGGGCATGCCCTGCTGGTGGGCGCCCCCGGGCTGGCCAAGACCCTGCTGGTCCAGAGCGTGGCCGACGCCCTGGCCCTGTCCTTCTCCCGGGTCCAGTTCACCCCCGACCTGATGCCTGGGGACATCACCGGCACCGAACTGGTCGAGGAGGACCCGGCCAGCGGCACCCGCCGGTTCCGTTTCGTGCCGGGCCCCGTGTTCGCCCAGGTGGTCCTGGCGGACGAGATCAACCGGACGCCGCCCAAGACGCAGGCCGCCCTGCTCCAGGCCATGCAGGAGCGGACCGTGACCGTGGCAGGACAGACCTACCCGCTCCCGGCGCCGTTCTTCGTGCTCGCCACCCAGAACCCGATCGAGCAGGAAGGCACCTACCCGCTCCCCGAGGCACAGCTCGACCGCTTCATGCTCGAACTCCGCCTCGGCTACCCCTCCCGGCAGGATGAGGAGACCATCGTCACCCGCACCACCGGCGAGCGCCTGACTGCGATCAGCCCGGTGCTGACCGCCGACGAACTGGCGGCCATGCAGGGGCTGGTCCGGCGGATCCCGGTGTCGCAGTCGCTGATCTCGGCGGCGGTGCTGCTGGCCCGGATGACCCGGCCGGGCGAAGCGGAGGCCCCCGCCCTGGTGCGGGAGTACATCGAGTGGGGCGCCGGCCCCCGGGCGTCGCAGTATCTGGTGCTCGGCGCGAAGGCCCGTGCCGCCATGGACGGCCGCCCCCACGCCGATCTGGACGACGTGCGGGCGGTGGCCCTGCCAGTACTCCGGCACCGCGTGATGACCAACTTCTCGGCGGAAGCCCAGCACCGCGACGCCGCCTCGGTGATCGCCGAGCTGATCGAAGATGGCGCCTGGCTCAGGGGCGCCAGCGACGCAGGCTGAGGGATCTGTCGGCGAAGGGAACACATCGCCGACAGACCTGGGGGTAGACTCACGTGGAGGCGGGGGCCGGCACCGGTATCATGCTGTTGTTCGTCGTCCCGTTGCCGAGTTGACCGGACCCGTTGTTGCCCCAGCACCAGATGGTGAACCCTTCACGGCCGCAGGCGTGTTCCCCACCGACATCGAGTTCACTGAAGACATGCCCCCCGGGAACCAGGCTGGGGCGCCTCTGGTCGACCTCGGGCAACGCGGAGATGCGCACGTCGACCGGTCCTCCCCCGCCCAGCGGCCCCCCCATGACACCGCCCCAGCACCAGGCCGCGCCGGTCGCCGTCAACCCGCAGACACCGCCCCGACCGCCACCGAGGTGAATGAAGCGTTCGGTGGTGGCCACCGCTACCGGCGCGTTCCGGTTCGTGGTCGTGCCATCGCCCAGTTGACCATCCTCGTTGAAGCCCCAGCACCAGGCCGTGCCGTCGGTCTTGCGGCCGCAGAAGGACTGGTCGCCGCCGACGATCTCGACGAACTGATGACCGCCGGTCACCAGGGTTGGAGCCAAGCGGGTACCACCGGTGGTACCATCTCCCACCGTACCGACTTCATTCGAGCCCCAGCACCAGGCTGCCCCGGCGGCGGTGAGGCCGCAGGTGGTAAATGCCGTGACAGCCAGCGAGGCGAAGGTCATACCCGGCGCGGCGGCCACCGGCGAGAACTGGTTGCTGGTGGCACCGTTCCCCAGCGCCCCGTAGCCACCTGCCCCCCAGCACCAAGCAGCACCGGCGGAAGTCAGTCCGCAGGCCACCCCGCCCCAGCCCATGAACAGGCGAGTGAAGGTGTGCCCTCCCGTCACGGCCGTCGGTGAGAGACGATCTGTGTTGCCGCCATTGCCCAGACTGCCCTGCACGCCACGACCCCAGCAGGAGGCTGCGCCAGCCGCGTTCAGCGCGCAGGTGAAAAAGTTGCCGGCATACACCTTGGCGAACGAGAAGGCGCCAACCAGCGGCAGGGGCGTCAGTTGGGTGGGCACCACCGCGTTGCGTCCGAGCTGACCGAAGGTTCCCTCGCCGTTGCAGTAGACCGTTGTTCCCGTACCACTCAGCAGTTGGCAGGTATGATACGACTCGGCGCCGAAGGTGTCCTGCGTCAGCGGCACAGACGGGGCCGACACACTCACCTGCGCCGAGGCGCTCTTGCCTTCGCTCGTCGCCGTGATCGTAACGGGGCCGCCGGGTGCAACGCCGGTGACGACGCCGTTGCTCACCGTGGCCACCGTGGTGTTGCTCGACTCCCAGGTCACGGGGCGGTCGGTGAGCACGTTGCTCGCGGCGTCGCGCAGCGTGGCGGTGAAGGTGGTGGTGGCGCCGACATTGATACCCGCCGCGCCGCCGGAGAGCGTGACCGTGGCCACCGGCGGAATAGTCACGGTGATCTGTGCCGATGCACTCTTGCCTTCGCTCGTCGCCGTGATCGTAACGGGGCCGCCGGGGGCAACGCCGGTGACGGTGCCGTTGCTCACCGTGGCGATGGTGGAGTTGCTGGAGGTCCAGGTGATGGGGCGATCGGTCAGCAGCATGTTCGCGGCATCGCGTGTGGTGGCCGAGAGTGCCAGGGTCGCGCCCACCAGCAGCGAGGCGGTGCTCTGCGACAGCGTCACCGTCGCCACCGGCACGGGGCCGCTGCTGACCACAGTGACCGTCGCCTGCCCGCTCTTGCCTTCACTGCTGGCCGTGATGGTGGCACTGCCGGGCGCCACAGCGGTGACCAAACCGCTGCCCGACACCGTGGCCACGCCAGCGGAGGAGGAGGACCAAGTGATGCTGCGACCGGTGAGTGTGGCGCCATCGGCGTCGCGCAGGGTCGCGTTCAACTGCGTGGTCCCGCCCACCGTCAGGTTGGGCGTGGCGGGTGACACACTCACCGTGGCCACGGCCTTGGGGTCGGGGTCGGGGATGGTGGTGCCGGCAGGTTTGCTGCATGCGGCCAGGGGCAGCAGCAGGAGACCAGCAGAGAGAATGTGGATCGAACGCGCCATGGGAAGACTCCGGTAGGTATGTCTGTCTGGTAGGCGCAGGATCGGGGGGAAGTGGCTCAGGGGGGGGGGCGTAGTCTCTGGCGGCGGAGCGTCCGGGGGGGCATCTTTCTTCGCCCAATGCCCGCGGTACAGATCATGCAGACGAGGGTCAAGCACAGTCTTCATCGGACAGCACTCCACGAACCGGAGAATCACGGCATTCCGCATTCTGAACGCGACACCCGCCAGGAACTGATCGACCGAGACCTCCGCCTGGCGGGCTGGAATCTCGACGATCCGACGCAGGTCGCCGAAGAACTGGATATCGACCTCTCCCTCACCGGGCAGGCGCGTGAGCGGAGCGTCCATCCCTACCAGGGGCATCGTTTTGTCGACTACGCCCTCCTTGCCCGCGGCCGACCGGTGGCGGTGGTCGAGGCGAAGAAGGCCTCCCGCGATCCGCGGGTGGGCCAGGAGCAGGCACTCCAGTATGCCCAGAATCTGCAGAACATCCATGGCGGGACCCTGCCGCTGGTGCTCTACTCGAACGGCCATCAGCACTTCTATTGGGAGGCCGAGTACTACCCGCCCCAGCAGACGCCCGGCTTCCCCTCACCCGACGACGTCGCCTGGCTGATCCAGCGGCGGGAGACCTGCCGCCCCCTCAGCGCCGAGCTGATTGATCCGCGCATTGCCGGGCGGGACTATCAGATCGCGGCGATCCGGAGCGTGCTCGATGCGACCGCCGCTCGACGACGGCGGATGCTGCTGACGATGGCCACCGGCACCGGGAAGACCCGCGTGGCGGCCGGGCTCGTCGATGTGCTCCAACGCGCCCATTGGGTGAAGCGGGTGCTGTTTCTCGTCGATCGACTCGCGCTCCAGGAACAGGCGCTTGATGCCTTCAAGGAGCACCTGCCTACCACCCCGCGGTGGCCTGAGCGCGGCGAAAAGCGCTTCGACCGCGGACGCAGGATTTACGTCACCACCTATCCGACGATGCTCAACCTGATTCACGCCGGCACCACCCCGGAGTCGTGGATCTCACCGTTCTTCTTCGATCTGATCATCGCTGACGAGAGCCACCGCAGCATCTACAACGAATACCAGCAGGTGATCCGCTACTTCCAGGGACTCACCCTCGGCCTCACCGCCACACCGCGCGATCAGGTCGACCACAACACCTTCTCGCTCTTCGACTGTCCCGACGGTGAGCCGACCTACGCCTACACCTTCGACGAGGCAATCCAGCACGACCCGCCCTACCTCTGTGACTACGAGGTCCTGGCCGTGCGGACCCGCTTCCAGATCGACGGGATCCGCGGCCCGGAGCTCGATGCACCGGCCCAGAATCAGCTCCAGATGGATGGGCTCGAACCCGACTCGATCGACTTCGAGGGTACCGACCTCGAACGGAAGGTCACCAACAGCGGCACCAACGCCATGATCATCCGTGAATTCATGGAGGAGTCGATCAAGGACCCGACGGGCATCCTCCCGGGCAAGTCGATCATCTTCGCGTCCTCGGTGTCGCACGCCCGGCGACTGCATGAGCTGTTCGACCGGATGTACCCGGAACATGCCGGCCGACTGGCGCGGGTCATCGTCGCCGACGATTCACGCGCCCACGGCCCGGGCGGCCTGCTCGATCAGTTCAGGAATCGGGATTTCCCCCGGGTCGCCATCTCGGTCGACATGCTCGATACCGGCGTCGACGTGCGCGAGATCGTGAACCTCGTCTTCGCCAAGCCGGTCTACTCCTATGTGAAGTTCTGGCAGATGATCGGGCGTGGCACCCGAGTGCTCGATACCGACCCGGCACAGCGCAAGCCCTGGTGCCCCGACAAGGACCGCTTCCTGATCATCGACTGCTGGGGCAACTTCGACTACTTCAGGATGAAGCCCCGTGGCCGGGAGCCCGGCACGCAGGTGCCGATGCCGGTCCGGCTCTTCCGCGCGCGGCTCGATCTGCTGGAGACGACAATCCGCCTGGGCGACAATGCCGCCATGGCTCGCGCCACCGGCGATCTCCGCGCCGACCTGGCGGAGCTTCCCGCCAACAATGTCATCGTGCGGGAACACCAGAGCGATCTCGCCCGTGTGGCCACAGATGGCTTCTGGGCCAGGCTCCGCGAGGAGGACATTGTATTTCTGCGGCAGTCGATTGCGCCGGTGCTCCGTGCCACTCCGGATGCCCATGCCAAAGTTCTCCGCTTCCGCATCGACATGGCGGAACTCGCCGCAGCGCGGCTATCGGAGAACGCTGACCGGATCACCGCCCTGCGCGAGTCGATCACCGAACAGGTGAGCGAACTCCCGCTCGGTATGAATCTGGTGGCCCGCGAGCGAGCACTGATCGAAGCGCTCCTGGACGATGCCTGGTGGGAGGCGCCGACTGATGAGGCGATCCGCCATGCGGCGGAACGGCTCGCCCCCCTGATGCGCCACCGGGAACAGCGTGTGGGCGCGATGGTTCACCTCAACCTTGCCGACCTCACGGCCGTCCGGGAAAAGATTACCGCCCTCGACGGACGCGATCTCCCGATCGCCACCTATCGCGAGAAGGTCGAGGCGACCATCCGGGCGCTGCTCGAAGCCAACCCTGCCCTCCAACGGCTCCAGCGCGGCGAAGCGGTCACCGACGACGATCTCCGGGCACTCGCCGACCTCCTGCAGCGCCAGGACCCCGGCATCGACGAGGAACGGCTCCGGAAGAGCTACGACGTCCGGAGCGCCTCGTTCGTCGACCTGCTCAGGCATGTACTGGGCGTCGCTCCGCTGGAGCGGTGGACCACCCAGGTCTCCAGCGCCTTCGACGACTTCATCGCCTCCCACACCACCTACTCCGCCCTCCAGATCCGCTTCCTGCAGACCCTCCGGACTTTCATTCTGCAACGTGGACGAGTCGAACGGTCCGACTTGGTCGATGCTCCCTTCACCAGACTGCACCCGAACGGGATCCGCGGCATCTTCAGCCCGGGCGAACTGGACGAGGTCATGGCCCTGGCGGAACGACTGGCGGCGTAATGAGGTAGTATTACCAATAAACAGGGTATTGACATAGCCATACTACCCTATTACCGTTGTCGTTACCTGATTCTCTGACCCGACGATGCCCTCCCTCGACCCCGCCTACCTGAGCCGAATCCGGCTCGACGCCGCCGACGCCTCCTCGCTGGCGACCCTGGGCGTGTTCCGTGGTCGGCAGGAGCTGTTCCAGCAGCAGGCGCCCGAAGTCCTTGGCGCGCTCCGCCAGAACGCCCTGATCGAGTCGACCGAATCGTCCAACCGGATCGAAGGGATCATCGCCTCGCATGAGCGGATCGAGGCAATCGTCCGGAACAGCAGCATACCAGCGACCCGTTCCGAGCAGGAGATTGCCGGATACCGCGATGCGCTGGAGTTGATCCACGCCTCCGCCCCGGAGATGCCGTTCTCCGTCAACGTGGTCCTCCAGCTCCACGCGTTCCTCTACCGGTACCAGGGCAGTCGGGGCGGCCACTGGAAGATGACGTCCAACGAGATCGTCGAGCGCGACGCCGCCGGCGAGGTGGTCCGGGTACGCTTCCGCCCGCCGGAGCCGATCCGGGTGCCCCAGTTGATGGAGGACCTGGTCCGGGACTACGGAC
>CAYQXR010000049.1:0-16721 GCA_964421625.1 uncultured Gemmatimonadaceae bacterium
CAATGTACGTGATCTTCAAGGCACTCGGGAAGCAGTACCGCGGCGAGACCGGCGCGACGCTCCGCATGCCCTACATGGAAACGAAGGCTCCCGGCGATACCGTGACCTTCGATGAAGTCCTGCTCTCCTCCTCCGGCGACACCGTCACCGCAGGGACCCCGACGCTCAAGGGCGCCTCGGTCAGCGTCGACATCGTCGGACACGGCAAGGACGACAAGATCTACGTGTTCAAGTTCAAGCGGCGCAAGGGTTACCGCCGCAAGACCGGGCATCGGCAGAAGTACACCGAAGTCCGCATCAACGACATCGTGCTCGGGTAAGGAACCATGGCGCATAAAAAGGGTGTCGGCTCCAGCCGCAACGGTCGCAACTCGAATCCGCAGTACCTCGGCGTCAAGCACTTCGGCGGCGAGCGGGTCACCGCGGGCTCGATCCTCGTGAAGCAGCGCGGGACCAAGTTCCATGTCGGGAACAACGTCTTCAAGGCCAAGGACGACTCGCTGCATTCCTACATCGACGGCATCGTCCGGTTCGAGCGCCGCGACAAGAAGCGGCTCAAGGTCTCGGTCTACCCCGAGGTCCCGGTCGCGAGCTGAGCGACGGTGGCTGTCAGGGTCAGGGGGGGCACGGGATTCCGTGCCCCCTTTGTCGTTCCGCCACCACCCACCTACCATCCCGCCGCACATCACGCAATCTTTCGTGGGTCCCGATCCGTACCGACCCGCACCCCGAGGTGTGCCCCATGTCTGATCGCTTCGTCACCTCTGCCAACGCCCTGCACCACGACTCCCCCTGGGGCCCACACGAGTGGCTGTCCCATCCGGATGTCACCGGGTCGGCGGGGCTGCTGCTGGTGCAGGTCACCATGCCGGCTGGGGCAGGGCACGCGTTTCACCGGCATCCGGAAATGGAGGAGATCATCTACGTGGTCTCCGGGGAGGCCGAACAATGGGTCGATCGTGAGCGGCGGGTCCTGGGCCCCGGGGAAATCGCCCACATCCCGGCCGACATGGTGCATGCCACCTACAATGTCGGGACCACCCCGCTGGTGTTTCTGGCCATGCTGACTCCCGCCCGGGCGGTGGGTCCGATCACGGTCGATGTCGCGACCGACGCACCCTGGGCAACGCTCCGGCCGTCGGCCTGATGACGCCCCGTACCATCCTGCTGCTGGGCAGCTTCGATACCAAGGCCGCCGAATACGGGCTGGTTCGGGACCTGATCCACGCCCGTGGCCACCGGACCATCCTGATGGATCTGGGTGTACTCCCAGGCGAGCCCGGGTTTCCCGTCGACATCCCGGCGGAGGCTGTCGCTGAGGCGGGTGGACAGCGTCTGACGGCACTCCGGGAGGCCCGTGATCGCGGTGTTGCGGTGGGCGTCATGCAGGCTGGCGCGGTGGTCCTGGTGCGCGCACTCCACCAGGCTGGTGGCTTCGACGGCATCCTCGGCCTGGGTGGCGGGGGTGGCACCACCATGATCACGGCGGCCATGCGGTCGCTGCCGGTGGGCCTTCCCAAGGTGATGGTCTCCACCATGGCCTCCGGAAATACTGCCCCCTACGTCGACATCAAAGACATCACCATGATGTACCCGGTGGTCGATATCGCCGGACTGAATCCGCTCTCGCGCCGCATCCTGGCCAATGCGGCCGGGGCGGTCTGCGGGATGGTCGAACAATCGGTGCCGCTGGTGAGTGGGCGGCCGCTGCTCGGTGCCTCCATGTTTGGCGTCACCACCCCCTGTGTGACAGCGGCCCGGCAGCGCCTGGAGGCCGCGGGCTACGATGTCGCGGTCTTCCATGCCACCGGATCGGGAGGCAGGGCCCTCGAAAGTCTGTGCGAGGATGGCTACCTCGCTGGCGTGCTGGACGTCACCACCACCGAGTGGGCCGACGAAGTCGTCGGCGGGGTACTGTCGGCAGGGCCCGACCGCCTGCGCGCGGCGGGACAGCGTGGGCTCCCGCAGGTGGTGTCGGTGGGGGCGCTCGACATGGTCAATTTCGGAGCACCCGAGACCGTACCAGCCCGGTTTGCCGACCGGACCTTCTACCATCACAATGCCACCGTCACCCTGATGCGCACCACCGTCGAGGAGTGCCGGATCATCGGTCGACGTGTGGCGGAGCAACTGAATGCGGCACGGGGTCCGGTCGCTGTCGTCCTCCCCCTGCGGGGCATCAGCATGATCGATCAGGCTGGACAGCCGTTCCATGACCCCGCTGCGGACGAGGCACTGTTCCACGCACTGCGCGACACGCTGTCCCCGACGATCCCGTGTCAGTGTCTCGACCTGCACATCAACGACCCGGCATTTGCCGACGCCCTGGCCGACACCCTTCTCTCCTTTCTGAGGTAGTCATGCCGTTCATCCCCCGAGCAGAAGCGCTCCGACGTCTTCAGGTCCAGATGGCCGCGGGCCGCCCGCTCATCGGTGCCGGGGCAGGCACCGGCATTTCCGCCAAGTTCGCAGAACGGGGTGGCGTCGACCTGATCATCATCTACAACTCCGGTCGCTACCGCATGGCGGGCCGAGGCAGTGCGTCCGGCATGATGCCCTACGGTGACGCCAACGCCATCGTGATGGATATGGCCCGCGAAGTCCTTCCCGTGGTCGCAGATACGCCGGTGCTGGCAGGCGTGTGCGGGACCGACCCCTTCCGGATGATGCGGGTGTTCCTGCCGCAGTTGCAGGCGATGGGATTCGATGGCGTGCAGAACTTCCCCACGGTCGGCCTGATTGACGGCCAGTTCCGGCAGATTCTGGAGGAAACGGGCATGAGCATTCAGCTCGAAGTCGAGATGATTGCGCAGGCCCATCAGCTCGACATGCTGACCTGCCCGTATGTCTTCGATGTGGCGACCGCACGCGAGTTCACCCGCGCCGGGGCCGACGTGGTCGTGGCGCATGTGAACACCACCGTGGCCGGGGCGATTGGCGTTACCACAGCGGCCATGTCGCTGGACGAAGCGGTGGAGCGGGTGCAGGCCATGCACGACGCGGCGAAGTCGATCAATCCAGACGTCATCGTGCTGTGCCACGGAGGTCCGATCGCGACCCCGGCCGACGCCCAGTATGTGCTGTCGCGGACCCGGGGTGTGGCAGGGTTCTTCGGGGCCTCCAGCATCGAGCGGCTGGCCACCGAGCCGGCCATCGAGGACATGACCCGGGCCTTCAAATCCCTCAGTGTCCCGTCATGAGCGCGCACCGGCAGATCCGCCTGATGGTCGGAATGGTCGTGCTCTGGGCGGCACCGCTGGTGGCCCAGAGTGGTGGCATCGCGCTGCCGCCGATCGTCGTGGCCGAGCGGCGCCCGGGTCCTCAGATGCTGACCACGGCATCGGTCGCCCGACTTACGGCCGATGAGATCGGCGGCATGCCCCACACCACCATCCTCGACCTGCTGCGTCTGATGCCCGGGTTCAGCCAGGTCGATGGCGACGGCAGCGGCACAGCAGGACAGGTGCGCGTGCGTGGGTTCTACGGCGGTGGGGAGGCTGAGTACGTGGTGGTGCTGGTCGATGGGCGCCCGGTGAATCACCCCGCCACTGGCCTGGTTGCGTGGGAAGCCCTGCCGCCGGTGGCCTCCATTGCGGCCATTGAAGTGCTGCGCGGTGGCAGTTCGGCGCTCTATGGCGATGCCGCGATCGGTGGGGTCATCAACATCATCACAACGCGTCAACCCGGTGGCTCCCTGACACTGGACGGTGGCGACCCCACGGTGCGTGGCGGCAGCCTGAGTATGGTGGCGCGGGGCTGGCGCGCACCACACCTTGCCGCCAGCGTCACTGATCGGGCTGGTGGTCGATCGCATGCGGGCCGCACCACCATGTCCCTGGACGCCGGGGTCGGCCTCCTGCCGCTGCGCAGCGACGGCCTCTCGGCCACGCTGAATCTGGCCGGCACCCGACGGGATTTTGAGGAGCCGGGGCCCCTGCCGGCCAGTCGGCAGGACGCAGATTTCCGGGGCAGCGATCCGCTGTACCGGTTCGACCGTACCCGAGACGATACTCAGCGTGGCTGGATGGACCTGACCTGGTCACAGGCGGGCGAGGCATCGATCACCGCCACACTGGGCGCTGGCTGGCGCGCCAGTGATGCGACCAGGACCCTGGTCCTCATGCCGGGTCTGGGTGACACCAAGCGCCGCCGCTTCGAGAGTCGCACCCTGGATGCCCGGGTGGTCTGGGACGGGGCAGGGGTCGGTCTGCCGGGGTTCCGCCTGGGCAGTGAACTCACCAATGCGACCTACGCCTCGCGCTATGCCGGTGTGGTGGGTGGTCCGCGCGCCGTCTACGAAGGTGCGATCCCTGCCGATGATCCGCTGACCCGCCTCGATGGTCGTCGGTCGACCACCGCACTGTTCGCGCAGCATGTCTGGCAGCCCACCACCCAGGTGCGTCTCACCACCGACCTCCGGTACGATCGTGTCGGTGGCTCTGCCAGTGGTGCCACTACTCCGACCCACTCGGCGTGGAGTCCCCGGCTGGGACTCGCGGTGGGGACTGGCGAGCGCGGGGCGGTGTATGCCACGGTCGGGCGCTCGTTCAAGGCGGCCACCATGGATCAGTTGCATGATGACCGTCCGATCACCGGACTGCCGGTCACCTTGTCCAATCCCGCCCTCGTTCCGCAGACCGGCACCACGTTTGAGCTGGGACTGCGGCGGGATCTGCTGGTTGGCGGTCAGCCGGGGGGCCATGCCGCGCGGGTGAGCCTGAATGCCAGTGTCTACCGCATGGCCATGCGCGAAGAGATTGATTTCGACATCGCCACCTTCCGGTATGTCAACATTGGGCGCAGCAACCATGACGGTCTGGAAGCCGGGATGGCCATCTACGCCACTCGGGGGTGGTCCGTGTTCGGCAATCTGACCCTGCAACGGGCCATCGCACGGGCCGGGGCAGACAGCGGCAAGGATCTGAAAGCCGTACCACGCCGAGGACTCGACGCCGGGATCCGCTGGTCGCCGGGCCTGCGCGGTCAGGCGATGCTGGTCGTCAGTTCGGTGGGAGCCAGTTGGCTGGATGGCGAAAATACCCAGCGCATTCCCGGGCATACGGTGATTGATCTCCAGGGCAGTGTCGCCCTGCGGGGGCAACGCCTGGTCGGGAGTCTGGGTATCCGGAACCTGTTCGATCGGCAATTCAACAGCAGCGGCTTCCCTGACGCCGCCGGTACCGGGGAGGTCTACTGGTACCCGGCGGCCGGCCGGTCCCTCCACCTGACCCTCACCACCCGGTGGTAACCATGCACGCATCGTCGACCGGTTGGCGCCGCACCAACTATGTCATGACCGGGATCTTCCTGCTCTCCGCGGTGGTCCAGCTCAACGATCCCGATCCACTGCTGTGGACCCTGCTGTATCTGGTGGCCGCCGGGGTGACCTTCGTGGAGGCCCGTCGAGGGGCGCCATGGAGCGTGACCCTGGTGTTGGCGCTGGGGACGCTGGTGTGGGGTCTCGGCATTGCCTCGCGGGTCCTCGGGGTCGTCCCCTTCGGCGACATGTTCCTGGCCTTCGAGATGCGCGATGCTGGCATCGAGGAGTCGCGCGAGATGTACGGGCTCTGGATCGTGAGCACCTGGATGGCGGTGATCACGATCCGGACCCTGAGGCGGCGGTCACTTCAATGAGCGCAGCGTGCCGAGCATGATGTTGGCGTGCCCGGGGTACAGGCAGACGTAGGTGTAGCTCCCCGGGGCCGGGACGGTGAACTCGATGGTCGCTTCCTTCCCGGTACTGAGCAGGGGACTGTGGGCGATCATCTTCGCTTCATACCGCAGCGGGACGTACTCGGTCTTGTCGGCACTGAGCGCCGCACTGGCCAGCAGGTCGAGGTCGTCGTCGTTCTTCACCAGCACCAGGTTGTGGGGCAGCGTACCGTTGTTGATCAGCCGCACGCGCACGCGGAGCCCCTGCTTGAGCGCCAACTGCTCGGGCAGGAAGGTGAGTTCCGGTCCTTCAATGCGGATGATGACGGTGGTATCCACCTTGGCGGCCGGTGGCTTGGCCTGGGCCGCCGCCGAGGCGACGCCCAGCAGCATCACCGTGGTAACCGCGAGGCAGGAACGCAGGAGAGGTGTCATGGTGTTCCCGTAAAGATGGTGGGGAGGGCCCAGCGGGCGGCCAGTGCGGCGAATGCCGCCTGGACCTGTGCCGGCGCACCCTGGGCGGCAGTCGCCAGTGCCTGACGCTGAGCGACCGAGAACTCCGGCGTGCTCTCCAGCGGCCACCCCATGGCGAGGCCCCGGAGCAAGCCGATGGCGACGGTCGGCGCCAGGCGTGGCACAGCGGTGATGAGTTCCACGGCGCGATCCGGTGTGGCACCACCAGCCCCTTCGGCCTGTGCCATCATCTGCACCACCCGGCGCACTCCCATCCCGGCGAGGGAGTCCCGCGGAGCGGGTGCACCGAGCACGGCATTCAGCGCGGCCGGGCCGCGACGCACACCAGCAATGCCGATCGCATCGGGCAGCCAGGCGTCACGGGAATTCTCTGGCAGGGCCAGCATGTCGACGAGTGCATTGGTGATGCGGGCCCCCCCAGCGGTGGGGGGAAGTTCGCTGATCGTCAGGAGCGCCTGGAGGCGCACGGCGGCATTGGCATCCTGCAATATGGTCGTCGGTACGGTGTAGGAGACGGACGTCGGCGAGGTGCGATCCGGGAGGATCCCCGCCGCGAACAGGTCGTCGACCAGCGATGCCGTGCGGGGCAGCACCATGAGGGCGGCGCGACGGAGGGAGGCTGCCGGGTGATGCAGCGCCGAGCGCGCAGCAGCCAGGGCTGCGGGATGATCCGGAATCGCCCCGATGCCATGCAGCGTCCAGAGCGCATGCAGGGCGCCGGGGTTCAGGCCCAGTGCATCGACCGTCTGGTCGGTCAGCAGGGCCACGAGCGCTGGCACGACATCCTGGCGTCGACGCTCGACCAGCAGACGCTGCGCGGTCAGGCGCCAGAACATGTTGTCGTGCCGCAGGGCCGCCACCAGTTGGGCCGGGGTCGCGTTGTCCAGTCGACGGAGGGTCGGTGCCGCCGCGCTGTCGTAGGCGATGCGGTAGATCCTGCCGTGCAGCTTGTCCCGATTGGGCGTCTCGTACGCAGCACCCGCACCAGTGGTGCAGCAGGTGGTGCCTTCCATGCGCGGTGTCGGGTTGTGCTGAGCCACCAGGGTGTAGAAATCCGAGACCCAGAGGGCGCCGTCAGGACCTACCTTGATCTGGACCGGCGCCGCCCAGGCATCACGCGATCCCATGAAGTTCCAGCGATTGATGGCCCGGAATCCGCTGCCGTTGGGCTGCAAGTCGAACTGGCCGATCAGGTGACCGGTTGGCTCAGCCACGAAGGCCGCCCGGTTCCAGTACTCCCGGGGGAAGGCCCGGGCAGTGTAGATCTCATGCGCCGACCCCGCGGTATAGCGACCGAACTGATCCACCTGCTGAATATCGATCAACGGAAAAATGTCGAGCCGATCGGCAATGTCCGGCAGCGTGGGGGCCTGCTGGCCTGCGGTGAGATAGTACTCCAGGGGGATATGGATGAAATTGCTCGGGCGGGAGTTGGCCGTGGAGCCGAAGACGAAGCCATCCTCCGTGAAGCCCAGCCCCCAGGTGTTGTTGCTGGTGCGTGCCACGTACTCCAGTTCCGAGCCATCAACCGGGAGGCGGAAATACCCCGAGCCGAAGGCCAGGGCGCCCCGGCCATACGTGCGACGACCGACCGTGCCCCGGTAGCCATTGTACCCGTTCGATCCCCAGACCTGGTTGTCGATGCCGTAGCGCAGATTGCTGACGGACCCGTGCGTGTCGGAGCGATTCCAGCCGGTGGAGAGGATGGTCCGCTCATCGGCCACGTCGTCGCCGTTGGTGTCCTTCAGAAACAGCATGTGGGGCGGCTGCCCGACAATCACGCCTCCGTTCGCGAGGACCAGGGAGGTGGCGAGATTGAGGCCCTTGGCGAACACGGTCACCTTGTCGGCCTTGCCGTCGCGATTGGTGTCCTCAAGAATGAGGATCCGGTCGGTTCCGGGCACGGAGTCCGGCAGGACATTGTTGGGGTAGTCGTTGGTCTCGACGGCCCACATGCGTCCACGGGCATCCCAGGTGAAGTCGATGATGTTGCCGATCATCGGCTCTACCGCAAAGGACGTGACGGAGAAGCCCGGCCGCAGCGTCATGAGCTGCAGCGACTGGGTGGTCGGCAGGGGGACCTGGGCCTCGGTGATCGGGGTGTCAAGCACATTCCAAACGGTATCCCGACGGTAGGTCGGTAGCGGGACTTCCAGTGCTTTACGCGCTGGTGTCGGCGCGGCTGCAAGTGTCCCAAGCGCCCAATCCCCCGATGCCCAGCGGGTGCCCTGTGCCACAAGCTGCTGAAACCCAGCCTGACCCCAGGTGCGCTGGTCATGGCCCCAGGCCGTGTAGAAGACACGACCCTTGCCATAGCTGCGCACCCAGGTCCAGGGCTCATCGTGCCCGGCCTCGCGCCGTACCTCCAGCACGGTCCGGTCTACCGGGTTGTGCTTGGTATGGATGTAGGTCTCATCCCAACTTGTGAAACTGGGCACCCCCCGGATGGCCGGGTGGACAGAGTCCACCCGCACCGCCGCAAAGGTGCCCACCCCATGGCTCTTGAATGCGGCCCCCACCAGCCGGATGAACTCCTCCGAGTTCTGGAACGAGGCGGAGGCACTGTGCAGGACGACCAGGCCCTTGCCGCCCGCCACAAAGCCGAGCAGCGCATTGAGCTGGTCGCGCGAGATGTTTGCCTGGTTGTTGAACAGCATGATCGCGTGATACCGCGCGAGCCCCGCCACGTTCAAGTCGGCGGGGTCGGCGGTGTAGAAGAGATCGATCCCCTGGCTGGCCAGGTGCGGCAGGATCTGCTTGGCGCGCGCCGTCGGCTGGTGATGGCCATCGTCGCCCAGAAAGAGTACCCGGAGGCGTTCGGGCGGCCGCGCGGCCGTGCTGGAGCCACCACGAGCCTGGGCCACCAGGGACGCGCTCGGCGTCCCCAGGGCAAAGGCCAGCACCAGAAACAGTCCGGCATTGCGTTCCAGCCGCACCGCCCGGTAGCCGCCGCGGGCGCGGTCGCGCAGGAACATCACCGCAAAGATGGCGACCAGCACCAGCGCCAGCGGCGCGATGTAGCGGAACGACTGCTGACCGCCGCTCGCCTCGGCCGGCTGCAGGATGCCGTTGGCCTCACCGATCAGCGGCTCATTCGGAATGGCCGTGGCCACGATGGCCCGAAGCGCATTGGCGGAGGCATCGCTGTTGATGTTGCCGGCCAGCGCAGTCTGTGCCGCGCTCAGCGCCACTTCAACCTCGTGCTGACGGTAGCCCAGCGACGCCAGGTCGGAGGTGCCCTCCGCGCGACTGATGTAGCTCGGGAAGGTCTCCACCACCCGGGTCAGCAGGGAGGACGTCTCGGCGGTTGGCAGGGCGTCGGCGAGGTAGCCGTCGGCCAGCCTGCCCATCTGGGGGATCCCGATTGAGCCCGCCATGCCGAGCCCGGCGCCGATCATGAGGACGATGCCCAGGGAGCCGGTGCGCGGCGCCCGCTCGCTGACCGTGCCGACCATGGTCGGGAAGAAGAACGCCACGCCCCAGGCGAAGATGGTGGCCGCGGCCAGCGCCGACCAGGTGCCCTGGGCAAAGGAGAAGGCCAGCAAGCCACTGCCGGTCAGGATGGCCGAGGTCAGCAGCATGCCGGGCGGTGACAGTCGATGGACGAAGTGCCCGGAGAGCAGTCGCATCACCACCATCCAACTGCTGATCCAGACCAGCACCAGGATGCCGTGGAGTCCGCCCGCCTGGAGCACGGCCGGAATCCAGCGCATCGGGCCAAGTTCCAGCGAGGTGGTGACGGCCATGAGGCAGACCATCATCAGGAAGAACGGGTTGGTCAGCGTGTGCCGGAACATCTCGCCGATCGGGATGCCCACCTCGGCGTTCTCGGTCCGGGGAAACCGCTGCGGCAGCACCATCCAGGCGTAGATCAGAATCGGGACGTAGACGACGGCGAGCTGATAGGGCCAATGTCCGAAGCGGCTCCCCGCCATCAGGAAGCCGGTGATGCCGCCCGCCATCATGCCGATCGGGAAAAAGGCGTGGAACCAGTTGAGTCGCTTGGTCTTCTCGTCGGGATACAGCGCCGCGACGAGCGGGTTGCCGGTGACTTCGATCATCCCGTTCCCGGCGGCGAGGATTGCGGCACCCGTCATCAGCATCCAGAACGCCGAGGGGTCACCCGCGTGGCCGGCAGCGGCCAGCATGAAGGTGAGCCCGGCCAGATGGCAGAGGACGGCCATGCGGGCGGCGTTCTTCAGGCCGAAGAACTCCAGCGCCGGCCCGACGATCAGCAGGGGAATCGCCATCCCCCAGAGGGCCGCACCACCGATCTGCCCGACCTGGTAGTTGGTCAGGAGAAATTCCTGCTTGAGCTGGATGAGGATGTTGCTGACGAGAGCGAAGGACGCACCGGTCGGGATCAGTGCGAAGCAGATCCCGAAGAACAACCGGCTGCGCGTGTCGCCCTGCGATGAAGCGGTGGCTTCAGGCATGGGGGTGACTCCAGAGGAGACAGGGAGGTGGGAGACTGGCGGTCGCTGGGGTACTCCGTGAAGTATACCACGCCTGACCGGCAAGCGGGGCACCCCGCCGTCCGCTGACCCGCTAGTTTGCAGGCATGACAACCGCCACTGACCGCTCCGGCTGGCCTCGCTTCCGTCGCCCCCTCGCGCTGGTGACCCTCCTTGCCGCCTGCGGGGGTGCCGATGGCTGGCATGGAGGCATCGACACCACCGCCGCCGAGCTGGTCCTCCAGGCAGGCGACGGGGCCTCCGGGGCCCCGGGCGAGCTGCTGACGGGACCGCTGGTGGTCCGGGTGACCAATGCTGCCGGGAACGGCCTCCAGGGCAAACAGGTGACCTTCACCAGCACCACCGGAGCCACCTTCGATCCGGCGACCGCCTCAGCCGACGCCAGCGGCCGGGCCAGGACCACCGTGCGGCTGGGGTCATGGGTGGGCGCCCAGACCGTGGTGGCCCGCGTCAATGGGTTGGAGCAACAGGTGGAGTTCAGCCTGACTGGCGAACAGCCCTCGGCCGTGACCATCGAGGCCATCAGTGGCGATGTGCAGGAGGGGAATGTCGGGACCACACTCCCGCTGCCGCTGGTGGTCCGGGTGTCGACGGTGGGTGATGACCCCAAGCCGCTGGGCGGGGTCCTGGTGCAGTGGCAGACGTCTGGGGGGCAGTTGTCGCAGAGCAGCACGGTCACCGGTCTGTCCGGCACGGCCCAGGTGGTGTTGCAGCTTCCGTCCGAGCCCGGCCCGGTGACCATCTCGGCGACGGTGCCGGGGATGGCAGCCAATACCAGCTTCCTGATGACCGTGCGGTAGGCTGGCGCGGCTGCGGCCACGCCCGCCCCATTCACATTGTGTCAGCGCGCCCCGGCGGCTCCGGCGCCGCTGGGGCCGTTGCCGAGCGGCAGCGTCTTCACCAGGTGACCGGTGGCCACCTCGATCACTGAGAGCCAACCGTCCTTGGTGGCCATGGCCGCCATGCCTGGCATGCCCGGCATGTGGTCGTGGGCACTGCCACCGCTGCCGGAGGCGCCAGTGTTCTGATTGACCACGAAGAGATACTTGCCGTCGGCCCGCATGATGAGGTCGTATGGCTGGGCCAGCCCGGCCGTGATCCGGCGCGTCTCCTTGCGGGTGGCCACGTCGATCTCGGCCACCTCGTTGCCCTCGAACAGCGTGAAGTAGACGAACTTGCCGTCGGGCGAGAAGACGGGGTCCCACGGCTTGCCCGCCACGGGGATCTCGGCGGCCGGCACATGGTACGGCGGCGGCTTGGTCAGATCGAAGAAGAGCACGCTGTTGGAGATCTCCGCACCGGCCACCATGGTCTTGCCGTCGGGCGAGATGGTGAACTGCACCAGCGAGCGCTCATCGCCCGCGATGGTGGAGAGGGTCACCCGACCAGTGGTCGCGTCGACCGAGGCGAAGCGGTTCTCGGCGAGCGAGGCGGTATGGGTCCAGCGGCCGTCCCGCGTGGTGACCAGGGCGTGGGGCCGGGCGATCATGATCTCCTGCTGATCCAGGAGCTTGAAGTCCGACCGGCTGATGACCGCCAGCGACCTCGGCGGGTTCGGCGCTGTCATCGAGCGGCCCACGAAGAGGCTGTCGCCGCTCGGCGAGAGCGAGAGCAGGCCAGGGGTCTCCATGGCGACCTGGCCCAGCACCCGATGCCGATGGTCGAACTTGACCACCTTGCCATCGCCGATAAGCGAGACGTACCAAGCCGAGCCGTCAGGTTCGACGACCACGTGGTGCGGCTTGGCAACCTTGGTGAACCCCATCGTGGTCAGGTCCAGCACCGTGTCTACTACTAGGCGCTGCTGGTCGATCACGGAGATGGAGGCACCCGACTGATTGACCACGTAGAGCTTCTGACGGGCAGAGGCCGGGACGTTCTGGGCCGGAAGGCCCGATGCCATCAGGGTGAGACCGGCAAGCAGCAGCGAGGTACGCATGGAATCCCCATCCTCCTGGAGTTCAGGGCCGAACAAGACGCCCTCGTATAGTACCGGGAGGAGCCCGGCGGAGCCAGTACCTGCCGATGAGCCTACTGCTGCGAGAGCGGCGCCAGGTCGGCGTAGGCCGAGATCTTCCCGGCACGGAACGCCTTGAGCAGCGATGAGATGCTGCCGAGGGCCAGGTCAACACGCAGGCCGGGCTGGCTGCGGCTGGCTCGGAGCCGCTCGCCGAGAAAGGCCCGGATGAAGAGCGATCGGTCGTCATGCGGCAGTGCGGTGACATTCTGGTAGAACCGCGACCAGGCGTCGCCGTGGAAGAGATACTCCTCCACGTTGGAGACATAGAAGGCCCCGATCGGCGTCTGCCACTCGTGGAGGACTTTGCCGATGCCACGCAGGGCGGTCGGTCCCGCGAAGTCTCCCACCACCGGAACGATCAGATTGCGCTGGTGCATGTCGCGCACGCTGCGATAGGCGGCCTCGGTCGACAGGAATCCCTGGGCGACCCCGAGGCTGTCTTCCTGGATCGTCAGCGCGGCAAAGTCGACGCCGCTGGTGGCGGGAGACGGGCGCTCGATCACCACCACTGGAGGTGTCGCGGTGGTGCCGAGCGAGACCGACCTGGTGGTGTCGATGAGGACAACCTGCCCGCTGTTCCGGAGCGGCTCATACCAGAGTGTACTCACCGGGGAGGAACTGGCCCAGGAGTGCAGCGGCGAGGAGACCAGGTACCAGGTGGTATCCACCAGGGCTCCCCGGCGTACCGTCTCCATGCGAAGGCGGGAGAGACCGTCGGTGCTGGCGGGGCGCTTGGGGATCAGTCGCCCGGCGTTGTAGTTGAGGCGGGGCCCCGCCAGGAAGGTGATCTGGAAGATGTGATTGATCTCCTCCTGCTCGCTGAAGGAGAGATCGAAGCCGTGCTGCTGGCCCAGGTGGTCGAGGACCCGTTGCAGTGTCGAATCAAACCGGGCCAGCGAAGGCGTGGCCGTACGGTACGCCTCAATCAGCTCGGCGACTGATGTGGTCGAATCCACCGCGGTCACCGGCCCTCTGGAGAACAGCAGCGAGAGGAAGGTGTTCCGATCCGGCGCCAGCTCGAACAGGGCCTTGTAGAGCAGATGCTGGAGGGCCGCCTGGGAACGGATGTCCAGCAGGAAGGCCACACTGGGACGGAGGGCGGCGATATAGGTGAAATTCTGCTCGGGTCCGACCCCCAGGTAGGCGCGACCGGCGGGGACCTCGCGGCGGAGGTCGGGGACGATCCAGGCGGCACCGGCCTCGTTGGACGTGAAGTTCTCCGAGGCGAAGCCGCCGGTGGTCTCCGACATCCCGCGGAACAGCGCCCAGAAGGTGCTGTCGGACAGACGGGACGGCGGGGCCTGGCCACTCAGGAAGGACGGGGCCAGCAGGACCAGGACGGTCAGAAATCCTATGAGGCGCAGCACTGACATGGACTCCTCCCGGAGGGCAGGGGGACGCTGCCGGTCCTGCCGGTGCAGGAATATACCCGCTGCGGCCCACGCGGATCGGGTGCAGGCGCTATCATTCGGGGATGGATACGGGACCACAACGTGACGCCCCCACCGGCCTGAACCGCCGCGACTTCCTCCAGGGCCTGGGCGCCACCGCTGCCGGGATGATGCTGACGCCGGAGCTGGCTGCGGCCCTGGCCCCGACACGACCGGCCGCGGGCAGCGAGTTCGTCTTTGCCCGGCTGCGCTACGACTCCGGCGACTGGGACTACAACCCCAAGGTCTGCTCCAACGTGCTGGATACGGTCATCCAGCACACCAGCATCCCGGTCCGGCAGCAGGAGGTGGTCATCACCGCCGATTCCCGCGAACTGGACGCCTTCCCGTTCCTGTGGATGACGGGGCACAAGCTGGTGCGCTTCACCGAGAAGGAACGCGCCGGGCTGGAACGCTTCGTCGAGAACGGCGGACTGCTCTTCTCGGACGACTGCAACCACGATGTGAACGGTCTCTTCGCGACCTCCTTCGAGGCCGAGATGCGGCGGACCTTTCCGGGGAAGGACACGCTGGCCAAGCTGCCACGCAGCCATCGGCTCTACCGCTCCTTCTTCACCTTCGATGGGCCGCCGCAGACCACCCACGAACTCAACGGCTGGGGCGACGACACCGTCCACGACTACGTCCGCGGCGTGATCCGGAACGACCGCCTGGGGGTGCTGTACACCAACCAGGACTACGGCTGCGAGTGGGACTACAGTTGGCAGAACAAGCGGTTCCGCACCACAGACAACATCCGTTTTGCGGTCAACATCGCGGTGTATGCCATGACCGGCTGAGCTGGCCAGGGGGCGCAAACCGAACGGGGGAGCCGGTCATCAGACCGACTCCCCCGTTGGCGTCATGGGGCAGGGCTCAGTCGAACGCCGCGCCGACCATGACGTTGCGGATGTGCAGCCACGGCGAGCCGTGCGAGATCGAGTTGGTCTGCGTCGGCTGACCCTTGGCATCGCCACCGGTGCCGTGCTTCTCGTACTCCTTGGGGCCGGTCACGTTGACCAGGTTGGCCCAGAAGTCGGTGGTGATGGCATTGTAGACCACGTCGGTGACCTGGCGGGTGATCTTGCCGTTCTTGATCTCCCAGAAGATGTGGCCGCCGAACTGGCCGTTGAAGCGCTGCTGGTCGATCGAGTACGACCCGCGCCCGTCGATCATCACGCCATCCTTCACGTCGGCCACGATCTCGTCCAGCGTCGGGGAGTTGTCCGGCCCCGGCTCGAGGTGGAGGTTCGGCATCCGCAGGAAGGGATAGTCCTGCCAGGTGGTGCCGAAGGTGCAGCCGCGCGAGGTCTCCTCACCGATGTAGTGGGCGGTCTCGCGGTTGGTCTGGAGCCCGACCAGGACGCCGTCGCGGATGATGGGCCAGCGCTGCGACTTGACGCCGTCGTCGTCGTAGCCCACCGAGCCCAGGCCGTCGTCCGACTTGTCGGCCGTGACATTGAGCAGCTTGGAACCGTACTTGAGCTTGCCGATGTCATTGGCCTTCACGAAGGACGTGCCGGCATAGTTGGCTTCGTAGCCGACGATCCGGTCGAGTTCGGTCGGGTGCGCGATGATCTCGTGAATGGTGAGCATCGCGTGGGACGGCGACAGCACCAGATCCCGCAGGCCGCTGGAGCCGAGCGGCTTGGCGGTGCACATCTCGACGGCGTCCTGGGCCGCCTTCTCCGCGTTGGCCAGGAGGTTCGACCGTTCGGCGAACTCCCAACCGCCGGTGCCGGGCACGCCGGGGAACTGCCGGGTCCGGCTGACACCATTCACGTTGGCCGAGACGGTCAGGCTGGGCGTGGTGGTGTAGATCTCCTGCTCGATGTAGGAGCCGAGGCTGGTTGCCAGATAGCGCCAGTCGTAGGAGTGCGACACCGACGCCGTCGCGCTGGTGACACCGGCCACCGTCCCGGCCTTGTCGGCAATGGCCTGTGCCCAGGCCTGCTTCTCGGTGGTGGGGACCTTGGTGGGGTCCTTGAGCATCGGGGTGATGAAATGCTCGACATAGGCGTCGACCGGGGCGAGACGGACATCATTCCGCTTGGCGATGGCGCTGGCCTTGGCCACCTCCGTCGCCTGCCGGGCGATGCGTCGCAGCTCGTCCTCGGTAACGATCGGCGACGAGGCGAAGCCCCAGACACCGCTGTGGATGACCCGGACACCGAAGCCGCCGGCCCGGCGGTCTTCGCCGCTGAGCGGACCATCCTGGCCCCCGCCCCCACCACGACCGCCGAGGCCACCACCACCGCCACGACCGCCCTGGCCGCCGCGGCCACCGGCACCAGCCGCACCGGCGCCGGCGCCGCCACGACCTGGGAAGTTGCCGCCGGCACCACCGCCACCACGACCGGTACCGGAGGCGGACTGGAAGGAGGCCGAGATGCCGGCGATGTTGGACCGCATGGTGAAGCGGACGTCGGCGTAGGAGCAACCGCCTGCGCGGGCCTCCGCCAGCGCGATGTCCGACAGCTCCTTGAAGCGCGAGTTGGCCGCATGCCCGGGCGAGAGCGCGATGGTCTCGGCGATCAGGTCATGGGAGTAGAGGGCCAGGGCCCCGATCGAGGCCGCCTTGACGAAATCACGACGTGAAGTGCTCATGGTGACGATCCTCAGACTGCGGGGGAAATCGAGGTCATGTAGAACTCCTCGATCCGCACCGGC
>CAYQXR010000050.1:0-16093 GCA_964421625.1 uncultured Gemmatimonadaceae bacterium
AGATAGTCCAGGAGGTGCTGCATGGCGTCCTGGAAGGTGGTGGTGTTGAGCGAGTAGATCAGGAACTGCCCCTCTCGGCGCACCAGGATCAGCCCGGCATCCTTCAGCACGCCGAGGTGATGGGACACCGAGGCCCAGGCAACTGGAAAGTGTCCGGCGATGGTGCCGGCCGGAAGATCGCCCTCACGCAGCAGTGCCAGAATACGGCGGCGCGTAGGATCGGCCAGTGCCCGGAAGGTGCGATCAAGGACCATACTCTAAGATAATCGTCTAAATGTCTTAATACAACCCCTGACCCCAGTGGACCACGTCCTGCGGGGTTTCCCCGGCGAAGAAGGCCCGCAGATTTGCCACGGCGCGCAGGCCGATGGCCTCACGGGTCTCCAGTGTCGCCGAGCCGAGGTGCGGCAGCAGAACGGCGTTGTCGCGGAGGAGGTAGCCGGGGTGCAGCGCCGGCTCGTTCCGGAAAACGTCGAGCCCGACCCCGGCGAGATGTCCCCGGTCGAGCGCCGCCAGCACCGCTTCGTCGTCGAGCAGGTCGCCGCGCGCCGTATTGATGAGCCAGCTCCCCGGTCGCATGGCCGCAAGCCACTCGGCGCCGACCATGTCGCGCGTCTCCGCCGTCGATGCGCAGTGCAGCGAGACGATCTCGGCGCGGCGCAACAGTTCGGGCACAGGACACTCTTCCACCCCGAGCTGGTCGCAGCGCGCCGGATCGAGCGGACGCCGACCAGCAGCCAGCACTGTCATCCCAAACCCGTGGCTGGCCCGACGGGCCACGGCCTGGCCAATGCGGCCGAAGCCGACCAGGCCGAGCGTGCGCCCGGCGACCCGGTGTCCCAGGTGGTGCATGGGGGCCAGACCGCCCCATTCGCCGCGCCGCAGAAGCTGTTCGCCGGTGGTGGTCCGCCGCAGCAGCGCGAGCATGAGGGCCAGAGTGAGGTCGGCGGTGCAGTCGGTCAGGACATCGGGCGTGTTGGTGACCATCACGTCGTGCGCCGAAGCGGCCTGCCCGTCGATGTGATCGACCCCGACGCCGAAGTTGGCCAGGATCCGCGCCCGGCGTGTGGGCGCGGTGAGCAGCTCTGCCGGGAACTTGTCGGCCACCGTGATCAGCATCCCGTCGGATGTGGCCAGCGCCTCATGCAGGGCCGCGGGCGTCCAGGGGTCGTCGGTGGTGGCGAGGGTCACCTCGAAGGACTCGCTCAGCGCGTGCTCGACCGTGGCGGGCAGACGGCGGGTGGTGATGATGCGGGGGCGGGACATGATCGGTTCGACTCCGGAAGAAGTGGCAGACTGCGCTAATATTGCCCTGACCCCTGCGGAGGCACCATGGAGACACCCACCGCCCCAGCCGACTTGCTGCGCACCTGGTACGCCGCCGCCCTCGCAGCGAGCGCGCCGGGGCCGCTGGTCTCAGTCGCGATGTCGGCGGAACACTGGGGCAGTGCGCCCGCTGCGCTGCTGGCGATCGGCAAGGCGGCTCCAGCCATGCTGTCCGGTGCGGCAACGGCGGCAGAGCGCCACGGGGGACAAATCGCCGAGCGGCTGACCATCACCACCGCTGCCCTGGCCGAGGGAGTCCCGGCGGACCAGGTCGCAGTCGGTGATCACCCGGTGGCGGGCCCATCCTCCAGTGCGGCGGCAGAACGGCTGAGTGCCTTTATCGCGTCGCTGCCGGTCGACCGGCCCGTCCACCTGCTGCTCTCCGGGGGCGCCAGCGCTCTGATTGGATCACCGGTCGCCACGCTCTCCACCGAACGATACCGGGAACTGATGCGTGCGCTGCTCCACAGTGGCCTCGCCATCGACCGCGTCAACGCCATCCGGGCCCGTCTCTCGCGCTGGGGTGGCGGGCGTCTCGCCGAGGCGCTGGCGCCGCGGTCGGTGTCGGTGTGGCTGCTGTCCGATGTGCCCGGGGACGACCCAGCCGTCATCGGCTCAGGCCCCTGTCATCCCCTGCCCCCCTGGCGTCCGGTGCTCGACGCAGAACAGCCCGCGATGACCGCACTGGCGGGGATCGTGGGCGAGGAGTGGCTCCAGCTCGTGCCGAGCTGTCCGGGCCCCGTCGCATCCGTGTTCGAGCGGGTCCGGACCACCGTGGTCGGGAGCAATGCGACCGCGCGGGCTGCGCTCGCCGCGGCCGCAGGAGCGATGGGCATTCCGCAACGCCCACTGGCGACGCCTCTCATCGGTGAGGCGGCCGATGTCGGTCGTGCCATCGCCATCGAAGCCATGCGCCAGGCCGACGAGTGGGTGACCCACCGGGATCTGCTGGTGGAGGAGGGACTCGCCGATCGGGTCCGGCCGGTCCTGCTCCATGCCGGTGGCGAGACGACCGTCACGCTGCATGACGATGCGGGACTGGGCGGCAGATCCCAGGAACTGGCCCTGGCCGCCGCCGCGATGCTGGAGATCTCGCGCACACCGATCACCCTCCTGGCCGCCGGAACGGACGGTGTCGACGGGCCAACCGACGCGGCGGGCGCCGTGGTCGATCACACCACCTGGGGCGCAATCGAGGCGGAGGGCATGGACCCGGCGGAGGCACTGGCACACCACGACAGCCATCGGGCGCTGGATCGCGTGGGGGCCCTGCTCCGCCCCGGCCCAACCGGCGGCAACGTGATGGATCTGGTGGCGGTGGTGATTGGCACGTAGGGGCGACCGACTGGTCGCCCCTACGTCAGGCGGGTATCCCCATCAAACATGGGACCGTTGGAGGCCCTCCCCCTCGTTCATGAGGCCATCCGCAGAGCTGCCTCCGCCACCGTGTAGGCGTTGCCACGGCGGATCAGGGTCACACGCCACACCTCAAAACCGGTAGCGAGGGCAGTCGTGTTCGGACGACGATCGGTAAACGTGACGCGCACGTCGAGCGTGAGGGTGCTGTCCTGTCTGGTCATGCCGGTGAGCTCGATACCCAGGCCACCACCACGCGTTGAGCAGCGACTACGATCAGCCGTGCAGTCCAGCATGTCGGCAGCGGGAGTTGCGGATGCCTTACTGCCAAACTCCTGGAGCAGGTTCTTCAGCGCCCCAGAGTTCGACCCTTGTTCAACTGCAACCCGTCGGAACGAGGTGGTGTCGACCATGACAGGGGCGGTTTCACTAGGGCGTCGATTGCCAGTCAGGCCAGCAACGGCGCGGTCGTAGGCAACCCGTGACGCAGTCCGGAACGCGTCCGAGAGGTCGTCGCTCTTCTGCTGGTGTGTTGGCGCCAACGCGACCATCATGAGCGTGAGGTGAAGCATGGAACCTCCATTGGAGAAAAAGTTCGAATTGAGCATGATTCACCAGCTTCCGGCGCAGGCGTCGCCGACTTCGTAGGCGTACGGATGGCCGTGCCCCTCCAGATGGGCCGCCTCGTGAACGAGGGTATTCATGAGCTGGCTCCCCCCCTCAAACGCATTGCGACCGAGCTAGATTTCACTGCCCCAGATGTAGGACCAGCCATAGTGTGGGGTGTCGGGATCCCAGTGAAGTGTGGCACCAGATGCGACCGAGCCGAAGTGAACACACAGGGTGTCCGAATGTAATGACAACTCGTTCAACGCCTCTTCGAGCGCGAAGCACTGATACTGATCGAATTCGGCGCAGTTGACCAGCCCAAGCGCACGAGTACTGGTGACCTCATACGCGATCGGCTCCTGTGAGGAAGTTGGCACAACGGCACATGCCCCCAGCATAACCCCACCAACGAACATCAGGCATCGTATCACGGGCATACCATCCCCCCCGTTGAAGAAACTTGTTCACCGAGAAGATGGGCCATGGCTGCCTATATGTCAACCCCGAGAGCCCCCCCTACCCCCCCAGCGCCCGCAGCGCGGCACCGTGGGCCAACGTCACCTCGGGGGTCCGCTGCACGAACTCGAAGTAGCGCTGCTGGAAGTCGGTACCGTCGTCGTCGGGGTGGAGCAGTTGGCGCGCGGAACGCAGGGCGGCGACGGCCGTGGCCTCGGGATCATCACCCCGGCCGGCCATGGCATCGCCGAGGAGCAGCAGCAGCGCAGTCAGTGGCTGCAGCCACGCGAACCACGGGTCCGCAATGGTCATTTCCAGCAGCTCGACATTATTGAGATGCCGACCATTGAGGCGCTCCCAGGCCTCCTGCTCGGCGCGCAGCAGCGCCCGATGCAGCACCAGCACCTGTTCATGAATCTGTTGCAGATGCTCCGGTGTCGGTACGGATGTCATGGTGTGCCCCCCGAGTCAGGTGTCGCCGCATACTCACTGCCCAGTATGACGCTGAAGGCCACCCAGCGGTTCCCGGGCGGCACCTGCTCCACGACGGCCCCAGCATGGACTACCTCGAGGATGCGGCCCAGTCCCGTCGTGTCGGCGCTGCGGACCAACACCCGCGTCGGGCCGCGCGGGAACAGCGACGGGTCCGCATTGCCGAAATAGACCACGTCCAGCCCGGCCTCGCGGAGCTGCACCGTGACCACGCGCGCGAGATTCGGCACGCCCGATCCGTTCAGCACTTCGACCTCGATCCCGGCCGGCAGCGGCGGGTCGTTGCGCACCCGGGCCGCGACCGCACCATGGACCTCCGGCCCCGGCGGCCGAGTGGCCCACCAGATGCCGCCACCGAGGAGACACAGCGCCAGCAGCGCAACGGGCCACCAGCGGCGGATCACGCCAGGGACTCCCAGAATCGCAGGGTCTCCGACGGAACCTGCCAGCCTTCTTCCTCGGCGAAGTGACGGCGCCATCCGGCGACCTCCCGCAGCACACCGACGGGATCCTCCGGGTAGCGGTCCGCCAGGAGACCGCGGCGCTTGCGGTGGAAGTCCCGTCCGGGCTCGAGGTAGTCGGCACAGTACAGCGCCCGCCCCAGATCACCCCAGGCCGTACACCCGACGGTGTGCCAGCGTACCGCCTCCAGGACTTCCGCATCGGTGCAGTCGCCATGGCTGCGCGCCGCTTCCGCCGCGACCGGCCCGTGCAGCAATTCGGCCGGGCCCGTCGCCGCGGGAACCCAGCGCCGCAGCTCCTCCACCGGCGCGCTCCGCAGCGCATCGTGCAGCATGGCGGCGAGCCGCCAGCGGGCAACGTCGGCAGGTGGCAGGTGGCGCTGTTCGGCCCAGCGATGCATCAAGGCCTCGACACGCAGGATGTGCGCATGACGTTTCGCAGACACGATGGCCCAGGCGGGCAGCCCGGGCCGTGCAGGAACAGGATCCTTCGGCAGTGCGGCGCTACCGGGGTCGATGGACGATCCGGTTGGCCGCATCGACATGGACCACCCTGGGCTGGAAACCCGGCAGTTCGGCCTCGTCCAGTTCGCCGTAGGCGATCAGGATGACCAGATCCCCGGCCATGCCCAGCCGGGCGGCCGCTCCGTTCAACTGGACCACCCCGCTCCCGGCCGGGCCGGCAATGACGTAGGTGGTGAGACGGGACCCGTTGTTGACATTGACGACATGGATCTCCTCGTACTCGACCAGATCTGCCGCCTGCATCAGATCCGTGTCCAGTGTCAGTGATCCCTCGTAGTGCAGCTCGGCCGCGGTAATCGTGGCCCGGTGCACCTTGGACTTCATGAGGCGACGGCGCATCAGACGCCTTCCTCCCCCAGCATGACGTTGTCGATCAGGCGGGTCGCGCCGAGTCGGGCAGCGACCGCGATGATCGTCCCCGGTTCGGCGCTCGAGACCGGCTCGAGTCCGACGGGATCGGTGACGGCAATATACTCCGGATGCACCAGCGGCTCATCCGCCATGGCGTCCATGACCTCGCGCTCCAGCGCTGCCGCCGAGCGTTCCCCGGCCTCGAAGGCTGCCTGTGCCGCCCGCAGGCCGCGCGACAGGGCGAGTGCTGCGGTCCGCTCGGACGGGTTCAGGTACCGGTTGCGCGAACTGAGCGCCAGGCCATCGGCTTCGCGCACCGTGGGCACCACCCGCAGCGTGATGGGCCAATCGAGGTCGGCCACCATGCGGCGGATCAGGGTGACCTGCTGGATATCCTTCTGCCCGAACAGCGCCACGGTCGGTTCGACCAGATGAAAGAGCTTGGCCACCACGGTCAGCACGCCCTCGAAGTGCCCGGGGCGCGCGGCACCTTCCCACCGTGTGCTGGTGCTCCCGGGTACGATCCGTGTTTCGGAGCCCGGCGGGTACATGGTGGCCACATCCGGCGTGAACAGCAGGTCCACGCCGCGGGCAGCGGCCAGCCCTGCATCGCCCACCAGATCGCGGGGATAGCGGTCAAAATCTTCGCCCGGCCGGAACTGGAGGGGATTGACGAAGACACTCATCACCACCCGATCGGCCAGGCGCCGCGCCTCGTCGACCAGGGCGAGGTGCCCCTCATGCAGTGCCCCCATGGTCGGCACCAGCGCCACACGGGCACCATCCGACCGCGCCTCGTTCCGCCAGGCGCGCAATGCCGCCACACTGCTCACCTGATCCATCGGGCTACTCGTAGCCGTGTTCGGTCGCGGGATAGGAACCGTCCCGCACCGCCGCGCCATAGTCCGTGACCGCTGCGCGCACCGCCGGGCCCAGCTCCGAGAACCGCCGCAGGAAGCGGGGCGAGAAGCCTTCATTCAGTCCGAGCATGTCGTGCAGCACCAGTACCTGCCCGTCACACTCAGCGCCGGCGCCGATCCCGATGGTCGGCACGCGCAGCGCGCGGGAGACGCGGCCCGCCAGGGTGGTCGGCATCAGTTCGAGCACGATGGCACTCGCGCCTGCCGCTTCCAGAGCCAGGGCATCCACGACCAGTCGATCGGCATCCTCGGGTTGCCTGCCCTGCACCCGGGCCCCGCCGAGCGCATGCACGCTTTGCGGCGTGAAGCCGAGGTGACCGATCACCGGAATGCCCCGCTCGACCAGGGCCCGGACCGTCGGGGCCATCGCCTGCCCACCTTCGAGCTTGACCGCGTGACAGTCCGTCTCCGCCATGACACGCCCGGCGTTGCGGATGGCGTCCTCGACGCTGACCTGGTAGGAGAGAAACGGCAGATCGACCACCACCAGGGCGCGGGTCGTTCCGCGGCGGACGGCGGCGCCGTGATAGATCATCTGGTCGAGCGTGGCACTCAGGGTGGAGCGATGCCCGGCCACTACCTCGTTCAGCGAGTCTCCCACGAGGAGCAAGTCGACGCCTGCGGCATCGAGCAGCCGGGCAAAGAGCGCGTCGTAGCAGGTGAGCATGACCAGTCGCTGTCCGGCGGCTTTGCGCCCGGCCAGACCGGGAAGAGTGAGCGGTGCATCGGTCATGAAGCCTCCAGTTGGGCAATCTCGCGCACCCAGAAGTCGCGGTCCCGCAGCCCCGGGTGCGGCACCCGCAGCGCAGGACGGTCGCACAGCAGATCGGCGTACCGCACCAGGTCGACATCCAGTGTCCGCGATCCCCAGAAGGTCCCGCGCTCCCGCCCGAGCTGATCCTCGACGGCAAGGCAGTGGGCGAGCAGGTCCTCCGCAGGACGACGGGTCCGCACCAGCAGCATCTGGTTCAGGTAGGTCGGCTGGTCGAGCCCACCCAACGGGGCGGTCTCCTCCTCCGCACTGGCCCGCACCAGATGGGGATCTCCGTCGGCGAAGAGCAGCGCCCGCGCGCTGGCCAGATGCGCGCCCCGATCCCCGAGATTGCTGCCCAGCGCCAGGTAGGCCTCGTTCACCGGGGGTGCTCCAGGGCCGCGCGACAGGACGCCAGCCAGGCAGCGGCCGGTGCCACGCCGTCGCGCCCCATCCGTTCCACCAGCGCGCTCCCGATGATCACGCCATCGGCCAGCTCCGCCACGTCACGCACCTGGTCGGGCGTGCTGATGCCGAAGCCGACCGCGATCGGGCGCCGACTCACCTGGCGCACCCGCGCAACCGACTCGGCCAGCCCCTCGGCGAGTTGCTGCGAGACACCGGTGACACCGAGGCGCGCCACGAGGTAAAGGAAGCCGCGCTCGTCGGTGCCGAACGCACCGAGTCTGCTCGCAGGCGTCGTCGGCGCGACCAGCGGAATCAGATCGACCGGCGACGCGCGGAACCGGGCTTCGAGATCCGGGTCCACCCCGACCGGGAGATCGGTCAGCAGCACACCGGCAATGCCCAGTGCCGGGGCCTCCAGGAGCAGGCGGTCGACGCCGTACTGCAGGACCGGATTCAGATAGGAGAACAGCACCACCGGCGTGGTGGGGCGTGCCTCCGCGAGCAGCGCCAGCGTACCGGCCAGCGACATGCCGTCGCTCAGTGCCCGGAACGACGCGGCCTGGATCACGGGACCGTCGGCCACCGGATCCGAGAAGGGTACGCCGATCTCGATCACGTCGGCGATCGCATCGGTGGCGCGCAGCATGGCCAGCGAGGCGGCCCGATCGGGGAACCCGGCGGGCAGAAAGGGAATCAGCGCCGCCCGGCATTCGGCGCGGCAGCGGGCAAACACCTGGCCCAGGCGGCCTGCCGACTCAGACGAAGTAGTCACCGACGGTGATGCCATAGCGGTCGGGGGTGGTCACTTTCACGATGGTCCGGGTGTAGGTGCCATCGATACTGGGCATGGAGAGGTCCACCAGAGTGCCTGGTGCCGGAATGGGAGCACCGGCGGCATCGATGACCAGCCGCACCACGGGGCGGTTCATCTGATCCTGATCGGCACCGGGCCCGGCCACGATGGCCACTTCGAAGGTATCGAGAATCACGCAGGTGCCCACCGGATACACGCCCAGCAGATTGATCAGCGCCTTCACCAGGGTCGGATCGTAGCCGCGACCGGGATTGAACCACATCTCCCGCAGCACTTCATCCGGGGTGACGGCCTCCTGGTAGGTGCGTCGGGTCGTGGCCGCGTCGTAGCCGTCGGCCACGGCGACGAGCCGGGTGAAGAGCCCCAGGGTGCGCGGCCGCACGGGGCGCGGATACCCGGTGAGATCGACCTTCATGTGGTGTTCGTGCGCGGCCAGAATCGCCCGGAGCGGCAGATCCTCGCCCTCGCGCATCCGGAACAGCGTCAGCGTGCCCAGCCAGGGATGCGCCTGCATGGACCGCCACTCCTGCTCGTCGAGCGGGGCGTCCTTGTTGATGATCTCCAGATCGAGTCGCGCCTTGCCGATATCGTGCATCAGCGCGGCCACGCCGAGATCGTAGAGTTGCAGGCGGTCAAAGCCCAGCCGCTTGCCCAGCGCTACGGCAAAGATGCAGACGTTGACCGAGTGGGTGAAGGTGTACTCGTCGTGCTCGCGCAGAGTGGTGAGCCCGGTGATCGAGAGTTCGTTCTCCATCACCTGGTCGACGATCTGCTGCACGGCGCGCTTGATCCGGCGGGTGTTGGGCGCGCGCCCGAGACGCACTCCCTGCACCGCTTCCCGGGCCACGGTCATGCCCTGGGCATAGGTGCGCTTGGCACGCTCCAGACCTTCATCGCCCCCCAGGCCTTCCTCGCCGAGACCGCTTCCGACCGGTGCCACGGTGAGATGGTGCAGCCCGGCTTCCTCCATCCGCTGCCCCAGCAGATCGAAGCGGTCCAGCGGGTCGGCATCGGGCGGCAGCGCCAGCAGGATGGCCAGCCAGGCCTGCCACTGGCGCCGGTCGATGCCGTCACTGATCTGCAGCACACCCACCGCGCAACTCCGCAGCAGCGTAATCACGCCGCTGAACGCGGCGAAGTTGTCGAGGCCCAGCCGCAGCCTCACCCGATTGACGAAGATCACGTCGCCGGCCAGGTGGATCTCGATCTCGCCGTCGAGACCGAGCAGCGAGGCGGCGTGGCCCTGCAACTCGTCGAGGGCCCGCTGTACCGCCGCATTTTCGACCGGGTACAGCCGCAGGGCGCGGTGCGCCCCGTGAATGGCCACCAGCAGGGCGCGGCCCGCCTGCCGGATGGGCAGATCGTCGTCGGCGGTGCGGCTCACAGCAGCCAGTCCCTCAGCACGGTGTTGGCGGCGCTGCGCACCACGGGCTCCTGATCGCGGGTATACCGGTCGACCAGCAGTCGGGCGTCCAGCGTCCGGATTTTTGCCAGCGCGAACAGCGCGCAGGCCCGCACGTCGGCAGGCGCCTGGCGGCGGAAGAGGCCGCGTGGTTCCAGCAGCGTCCGCATGCGCTCCACACCCTCGGGCCCGACCAGCGTCCCCCATCCCTCGAACAGCATGCGTCGTTCAGCGCGATCCTGTTCGCCCTGCGGACGGAAGATCTGCGCGTCGAGTTTGGCCAGTGTGCCGGCCGATCCGCCGCGGGCGAGCAGCAGTTCCAGCGCAGTCTGACGCACCGTACGTTCAGGGTCGTCGAGCACGGCTTCGAGCGCAGCAATGGCATTGGGCGTGCCGAGCGTGGCCAGCGTGCTGGACGCGGCAATGCGCACGGCCGGTCGGGGATCCGTCAGATGGTGCGCGACCGCGGGCGCCAGTTGCACCAGCCCCAGACGCGCCGTCAGGCTCAGCGCCGTCAGGTGCGATTCCGGATCCCCGGTTGTGAGCGCAGCTTCCAGCAGATGCGGCTGCTGCCGGGCCAGACGTTCGAGGCTGGGTTCCAGCAGATGCCGGACCTCCGGATCCATCAGGCGGCCCACATGGATCAGCAGTGTCGGGAGCGCGGCGGGCTTCAGTTCCTGCAGCACCTCGCTGACATCTTCGTCGCGCGGCCGGTGACGGCTCTCCTCCAGCGCACGCACCAACTGCTCGAGAATCTCCGGGGTGGAGAGCCGCTCCTCGAAGGAGAGCAGGACGGTCTCGTCCAGCCCGTTGCCGCGCCGGGCGATCACGCGGAGTTCCCGCAGCAGGTGCGCCACCGCGCGGAAGCCACCAGTGGCCAACTGCGACGGCAGCAGTTCCTCCAGCAGCGAGATCACCTCCTGCTGCACAGCCGGGATCCGCTGCGTTTCCAGAATGTCGAGCAGGGCATCCAGCGCGGCCGTCCGGATGTCGCGCTTGTACTCGGCGTCCAGATCCTCGCGGATGCTGCGCATCTCACGCTCGTCCAGGAAGTGCAGCGTCGAGGAATAGTCGGCGAGATCCACCGTCCCCGGCGGGCCGTCGCTGTTGCCTGCTTCATCGCGCACGGTGGTGGCACGAGCGGCATCGGCCGCCGCCCCCACCGCGCCGCTGCCACCACCCGCGACAGCGCCGGTGCCATCACCACCACCGAGCCCCTGCCCCAGGCCGGGGCCGGAGAGCATGGTCCCTTCACCGGCCAATTCGACCAGCGTGTAGCTCACCAGCACGAGACCCTGCTCCCAGAGCAGCGTCTGCAAGTCGTTGCCGGCATCGGCGGGGAGCAGGCGGGCCCGGTGCAGCACATCGAGCAGCCGGAACACCTCGTCCACCTCGACGCCCGGCAGCAGCGTCAACTGCCGCAGACCATCCTGGTAGAGCTGACTGACCAGGCCCTCCTGCCGCGAGGGCTGGCGGTAGACCTCTTCGCCGTTCCACTGGAAGCTGTCCTCGGTCAGATCCAGCACCAGACGCCCCGTCACACCCCAGACTGGCGCGAACGCGTCAGCCACCTGCTCGCGAGCGCGCTGGTACATGGGATTGTTCGGCAGGTACATCTGCAGGGCCCGCTGCCCCTTCATCAGGGTGCGCACCAGGTCCTCGACCACCTGGCGATCGGGCACGGAGCGATCAGCGCCTCGGGGGTCCGTCATCGCGACCCGCTCAACGCGGCAGCCACCTGCTGGACGTCCTTGTCGCCGCGGCCACTCAGGCAGACGACCACCACGTCATCCTGCTGCCACCGCCCGCGTGAGGCCAGCAGCCAGGCCAGTGCGTGGGCGGTCTCCAGCGCAGGCAGGATCCCTTCCAACCGGGCGCACTCCTGGAAAGCGGCCAGGGCCTCCGCATCGGTGACGGCGTGATAGGCCACGCGACCGGTGTCGTGCAGCCAGGCGTGCTCGGGCCCCACACCGGGATAGTCCAGTCCCGCCGAAATGGAATGGGTCGGGTGGATCTGTCCGTCATCGTCCTGCAGCAGTGCGGTCATCGCGCCGTGCAGTACGCCGGGACGACCAGCAGTGAGCGTGGCACTGTGCCGCCCCGTATCGATGCCCTCACCGGCCGCCTCGACACCGATCAGTTCCACCCCGGCGTCGCCCAGAAACCCGTGGAACATTCCCATGGCGTTGGATCCGCCGCCAATGCAGGCAATGACGCTGCGGGGCAGCCGGCCGGTGCGCTCCAATACCTGGGCGCGGGTCTCCTGGCCGATCACGGCCTGGAAGTCCCGCACCATGCGCGGGAACGGATCGGGGCCCACCACGGAGCCGATGACATAGTGGGTTGTCGGCACCTGGGTGACCCAGTCGCGCAGCGCCTCGTTGGTGGCGTCCTTGAGGGTGCGTGTCCCGGAGCCGACCGGCACGACGGTGGCACCGAGCAGCCGCATGCGGAACACGTTCAGGGCCTGCCGCTCGACGTCTTCCTCACCCATGTAGACCGTGCAATCCAGCCCGAAACGGGCACAGACGGTGGCCGTGGCCACGCCATGCTGTCCAGCACCGGTTTCGGCAATGATGCGCCGCTTGCCCATGCGCCGTGCCAGCAGGATCTGCCCGATGACGTTGTTGATCTTGTGGGCACCGGTGTGATTCAGGTCTTCGCGCTTGAGCAGCACCTCGGCGCCGACGGCCTCACTCAGTCGGGCCGCACCAGTCAACCGGGAGGGCCGCCCGGCCAGTTCGCGGAGATAGTGATGGTATTCCTCCTGAAAGGACGGGTCCTCCCGGACACCGTCGTACAGGGCGGTCAGCTCCTCCAGCGCACCCATGAGCGTCTCGGGCACGTAGCGACCACCGTAGCGGCCGAAGCGCCCTGCAGACAACGTCTCAGATGAGTGAACCGGCATCCCGTACCATCTCCAGAAAACGGACCAGCCGCACCGGGTCCTTGATCCCGGGCGCCCGTTCCACACCTGAACTTACATCCACCCATGCGGGCCTGACGACTTCGATGGCCTCCGAGACCCGCTCGGGGGTCAGGCCACCGGCGAGACCCACCCGTTCTGTCGGCAGGTGATCGCGGCACCGGCGGGCAGCGTGCAGATCACCCGCGGCCCCACGACCACCGCCACCGCCCGGATGCCACGGCTCCAGCAGCCAGAGGTCGACCGTCGACGGGTGCGGCCCCTCGACGGGATCGGGGCCGCCATACGGCACCATCTGCCAGACGATCAGCCCGGCCTGCGCGAGTCGCTCATGCTCCAGGGCCGAGCCCGCACGATGCAACTGGACGCCCCGCAGACCAGTCGCAGCCACAGTCGCCAGTATCTCCGCCACGCTCTGCTCACCGAACACGCCGAGCACGGGGATATCCGCCGCTGCCATGACCACCTCGCGGGCCTGCTCTGCGGTCACCCGACGTGGACCTCCTGCAAAGACGACGCCCAGCGCCGCGGCCCCGTGCTGCACCGCCAGGGTCGCATCCTGCGGCCGCACCAGCCCGCAGATCTTGGCCTTAACGGCCACGGCGGGGCACCGCGCTGAGGGCCGCGGCCAGGGCGGCGGGATCGGCCGCGCGGGCCAGGGCACTGCCGATCAGCACGGCGTCGGCGCCCGCGTCCGCTGCCCGGCGCACGTCATCGGCTGTGGCCATGCCGCTCTCGGCGACGGCTATCCGGTCGGCGGGGACCCCGGCCACGAGCCGCCAGGCCGCGACCGTGTCGATGGTCAGGGTATCCAGATCCCTGGCATTTACCCCGATGATGCGGGCATCGGCAGCCAGTGCCCGCTCGATCTCGGCGGCGGAGTGCGTCTCGACCAGCGCTGCCATGCCGAGGGAATGGGTCAGGGCCAGCAGGTCGCGGAGCAGGGCCTGGTCCAGGATCCGGACGATCAGCAGCACGGCGGCGGCCCCCAGAGCCCGGGCCTGGTAGACCTGGAGCGGATCGACGATGAAATCCTTCCGCAGCGTCGGTCGGCCCACCTGCTCGGCCACGGCGACCAGGTCGGCGGGGTCGCCGCCGAAGTGGGGGCCCTCGGTCAGCACCGAGATGGCGGCCGCCCCGCCCCGGGCATAGGCTCCCGCCAGACGGACCGGATCCAGCGTCGGGTTGATGGCCCCCAGCGAGGGCGAGTGCCGCTTCACCTCGGCGATCAGCGCCACCGATCCGCCCTGGAGCGCCGCGGCAAAATCCGGTGCCGGCGGGCGGGAGGCGGCGGCGGCCATGACCTGGTCCCGGTCGGCGTGGAGGGCCGGCAGGGACTCCCGGATGGCGGCGGTGATCTGGTCAAGCACTGGCATGTTGCAGTTCGGCTTTCATTCGGGTAACATTCAGGTTCGGGTTCTCTTCGCCACGACCTTCGGAGGTACCATGGCCCTCACACCCAAGCAACGCGCCATCCTGCAGTATGTCACGGAAGCCATCGCCTCCCAGGGGTACGCGCCTTCCCTGGAAGAGATCCGGGAGCATTTCGGGTACCAGTCGCTCGCCACTGTCCACGAGCACCTGAGCAATCTGGAGCGGAAGGGCTACATCCACCGCACCTTCAACGAGAGCCGGGCCATCGAGGTACTGCCACCCCCCGGTCAGGGTGGGGCCACCGAGATCCCGCTGCTGGGCGCTGTTGCGGCGGGCTACCCGATCGAGTCGCTGATGACCGGCGAAACCATCGCCGTGCCGGACGGCATGCTGCCGCGCCGCGGGGCCAACTACGCGCTCCGGGTCCAGGGTGAGTCCATGGTCGAGGATCACATCACCGACGGCGACGTGGTGGTGGTCAACGGGCGCCAGCAGGCAGACGACGGCGAGATGGTCATTGCCCTGGTGAGCGGCAGCGATGCGACGGTCAAGCGGTTCTACCGGGAGCCCGGCGGCTGGATCCGCCTGCAGCCCAGCAATGCCGCGATGCGCCCACTGCGGTACCGGGAACACGATGTCCTCATCCAGGGGATCGTGGTCGGGGTCATCCGGCGGTTCTGACCGCCGGGCTGGCCTGGCGCAGCGCGTCCAGTTGCGCCAGCGCAGCCCCCTGGTGCAGCGCCGTCCGGGCCAGGGCAATGCCCTGCGCCAGGTCCTCGGCGCGCCCGCCCACCACCAGGGCAGCAGCCGCATTGAGAATCACCGCGTGATGCAGCGCCGGCGCCGCCCGGTCGGGCATCCGGAACAGCGCCTCCAGCCTCGCCGCGTTCTCTTCGGGTTCGCCCCCAGCCAGCCCCTCAAATGAATCCGTCGCCAGACCATGGGCGGCCGGGTCGAGCAGCCAGGACTCCACCTGCCCCGACCGCACTTCCCAGATCCGGGTCACGCCCACCGGTGAAATCTCATCCATGCCCACTTCGCCATGGGCAACCCAGGCATGTCTGGTATCGAGCCGGGCCAGCGCCTCGGCCATGCGGGGCGCCCGATCCGGGTCGGCGACACCGACCACCTGGCGCCGCACGCCGGCAGGATTGGCCAGCGGCCCGATCAGATTCATGATGGTGGGGACACCCAGCGCCCGGCGGACCGGCGCCACATGGCGCATGGCCGGGTGATGGGTGGGGGCGAACAGGAAGACCATTCCCACCTGGGCCAGGATGGCTGCCGACTCCTCCGGCGTCCGATCAATGCCGACCCCCAGGGCTGCCAGCACATCGGCCGACCCCGACCGGGAGGTAAAGGAGCGGTTGCCGTGCTTGGCCACCCGGGCCCCCGCCCCCGCCGCCACGAAGGCCGCCGCGGTCGACAGGTTGAGGGTACCCACCCGGCCACCGCCGGTGCCGCAGGTGTCGATCAAGGCCTCGGAGTCGGCGCAGGACACCGCGAGCATTGCCTCGCGCAGTGCCAGGACCGCCCCCGCCATTTCCTCGGCGGTCTCCCCGCGAGTCCGCAGCCCCATCAGGAAGGCCCCGACCTGCACCTCGGGCACGCCACCGGCCATGATGGCCCGGAAGGCCTCCCGGGCCTCGACCACTGTGAGCGAGGCGCCGTCGGCCAGGCAGGCCAGCGCGTGGGCCAGCGGATCCGATGCTGCAGCAGCAGGGAGGCTCATGGCGCGGCAAGATCCCGATGGCGTCGGCTTTTGTCAATGTTCACAAGGGGTTACGCCGCTTGCTGTCGCCCGCCGGGTGGACTATCTTTTCGGGCTCGATGGAGCGCACTTTTCTCCTCTCGCTGGAGTTCGATGGCACCGGCTTCTGCGGTTGGCAACGACAGACCGAAGGCCGCTCAGTCCAGCATGT
>CAYQXR010000051.1:0-7303 GCA_964421625.1 uncultured Gemmatimonadaceae bacterium
ATGGCCAGCGAGTTCGGGTCAGTCTCGGCCTGATCCACCGGCGTGTTCCACGGATCGTCGTCGGGGAAGGGCCGCCAGCCGTTCATTGAGGCGTTGACCCCCAGGTCGGGACGCACCCCCGGAGGCGGCCCCACCGCAGTCACCTCCAGGGTGTCGATCAGCCGGGCTGGGGATCCCGCCACCCCCGGCAGGGTAACGGTCAGCGTGTCGATGTGGAGCCCCACCGCCAGGGCCGCGGCGCCCCGCGTCCAACGCAGCAGACCGGTGCCGGTGCCCTGGGCGGCCACCAGCGTGGTGGTCGGGCGACGTGCCGAGGCTGTCCAGGTGGCCGCAGCCGCACCGGTGCCCTGCACCCGCACTTCGACCGAATCCTCGCTCAGCGCCGTGCCCTCAGGCACCGACCGCCGCCGCCCCGAGTCGGCCAGCACCAGTGCCAGCGGGATGGGCGCCGTGGTGATCTGGATGGTGTCCACGATCCGGAGTGGCGACAGATCCTGGTTGGGGAAGGCCACCGTGATGGTGTCCACGTACACGCCCGCGCCGAGCCCGGTGGCCTGACGGGTCCAGCGGATCACACCGCTGCCCGCTCCGGCGGCCGGGGTGACGCTGGTGCGGGACTGCCCAGCCGTGGCAGTCCAGGCTACCTCGTCGCTGCCCTCCCCCGTGATGGCCAGGGTGACCGAGTCGGCCGGGGCCGCATCACCGACCAGGATGGCGGTGTGGCGACTGGTGGCGGACAGCACCAGAGTGGGCAGCCCCGGCGGTGGCGGTGGGGGCACCTGCGTCAGATCGTCTGCACAGGCAGCCGCGCCCAGGCTGAGCGCAGCGGCCAGCAGGGTCAGGCGGGTGGATCTCCGAGGCGTGCAGCGGCCCATGTGCGCTTCCCCTTGCGTACCAGAATGAAGGTGTCAGCCAGCAGGTCACCCGTGGAGACGACCGTCCCCTCACTGACAGGTACACCGTTGAGCGAGAAGCCCCCCCCGGCCAGGCCGCGCCGGGCGTCGGCCCGGGAGGAGGCCAACCCACAGCGATGCAGCAGCTCCGCAATCGGAATGCCGGCCGCAACCTCCGCCTCGCTGAGGCCAATGGTCGGGACCTCGCCCGCCACCATGGCCAGGGTATCGGCACTCGCACCGCGAAGCTGACCCCCGCCAAAGAGAATGGCGGCCGCCTCAGTGACCCGCGCCACCGCCTCGGCGCCATGAATCCGCGCCGTCATCTCGTCGGCGAGGCGACGCTGGGCAACGCGGCGCCCCGGATCCCCCTGGTGCTGGGCCACCAGCTCGGCGATTTCCGCCAGCGGCAGGAAGGTGAAGAACCGCAGCAGCCGCTCCACGTCGGCATCCTCGGTCTGCAGCCAGAACTGGTGGAAGGCGTACGGTGAGGTCTTCTGCGGGTCGAGCCAGACATTGCCCGCCTCGCTCTTGCCGAACTTGGCCCCGGATGCCGTCGTCAGCAGCGGCAGGGTGAGCCCATGCAGCTTGCGGCCGTCGCGCCGGGCGCCCAGCTCGATCCCCGCCGTGATGTTGCCCCACTGGTCGCTGCCGCCCATCTGGAGTTCGCAGCCGTCCGTCCGCGCCAGATGGGCGAAGTCGTGGGCCTGCACCAGCATGTAGGTGAACTCGGTGAAGGAGAGCCCGGTCTCGAGGCGCGACTTCACACTGTCCTTCTGGAGCATGTAGGCAATGGTGAAATGCTTGCCCGTGTCCCGCAGGAACTCCAGCAGTTGGACGCCCTGGAGCCAGTCGGCATTGTTGCGGACCAGTGCCCCGGTGGGGCCGTCGTCCAGCGACAGGAACCGCCGCAACTGCTCCCGGATGGCCGCCGCGTTGGTCGCGACCTGCTCCGCCGACAGCATCGGCCGCTCGTTCCGCTTGCCCGATGGGTCGCCGACCAGGCCGGTGCCCCCGCCCACCAGAATGATCGGGCGGCCCCCCGTGCGCTGGAGCCAGGCCAGGGCCATGACCGGCACCAGATTCCCCACGTGCAGGGAGTCGGCGGTGGGGTCGAAGCCGACATAGCCGGCAATCGGGCCCTCGCCGAGTCGGGCGGCGAGATCCGGGGTGACATCGTGGACCATCCCGCGATCGGTCAGGCACTGCAGCAGATCGGTCATCGGTCGAAGATGTCGCCAGCCACCATCCCATGCAACCGGGCAGGGGCCCGGGTACCTTTCCGCCATGCCTCTCCGCCGGAGTCTGCGACCGTCCCGCCCCCGCCGCTGGGCCTTCCCCTGGCGCCGCCTGCTGTACGCCGCGCTCCTGCTCGCGCTGTTCGGCGCGGTGACGCTGTCCGTGGCCTGGATCCGGATCTGCGACAACGGTGCCTGTCCAGCCATCTCCGACCTCGACAACTACGATCCGGAGCAGGCGACCCGGGTCTGGTCGGCCGACGGGCAGCTCATTACCACCATCGGGGACTCCCGCCGCACCCTGGTCACGCTGGCCGACCTGCCACCGGCCGTGACCGCCGCCTTTCTGGCCGTCGAGGACAAGCGGTTCTACCAGCACCAGGGCGTCGACTGGATCCGCCTCTTCGGGGCGCTCAAGACCAACCTGATCCATCTCTCCCCCACTCGGCAGGGGTTCTCCACCATCACCATGCAGTTGGCCGGGAACATCTGGACCGACTACATCGACCGGCGGCAGGACCGCGGCCTCGACGCCATCCGGCGCAAGTTGCGTGAGGTGAAGGTCGCCCTCGAGATCGAACGGAAGTACCCCAAGGACAAGATCCTCGAGCTCTACCTCAACCAGATCTCGCTCGGCGGCGGTGCCTCCGGCGTCGAGGCCGCCGCGCAGCGCTACTTCGGCAAGGAAGCGGCCCAGCTCAACGTGGCGGAGGCCGCGTCGCTGGCGGCGCTGCCCAAGAGCCCGCGGTACTTCGACCCGCGGGTCTGGCCGGGCAATGCCGTCGAACGACGCAACCTGGTGCTGGAACTCATGCGCGATGTCGGCTATCTCACTACTGACGACGCCGAGCGGTGGAAGGGGTATCCGGTTCTGCTGTCGACCCGGCCGGACTACAGCGAGGTGGGGCAGTACTTCGTGGAGTACGTCCGCCTGCTGGCCAAGTCGCACCCCTGGGGTGACAACCTGATGCACAGCGGGCTCAACATCTACACCACGCTGGATATCGGGGTACAGATGGCCGCCGAGCAGGCCATGGCGGATCAGTTGAGCCGGATCGAGAATGGCCAGGTGCGAGGCCGCTTCCCCCATCAGACCTACAGCGACTATCTGCAGAAGCGCGCCGGGGCCAGCGCCGACTCCACGCCGTACCTGCAAGGGGCAGCCCTCGTGCTGGAGGCGAAGACCGGCAAGATCCTCGCGATGGTGGGTGGCCGCGACTTCGACGACTCCAAGTTCAACCGGATCACCCTGGCGGCGCGTCAGCCCGGCTCGACCTTCAAGCCCATCGTCTATTCGGCGGCGCTGGAAGCGGGGATGACCATGGAGGATCGCGAGGTGGACGAGCGTTTCGCGATCGACATGCCGGACGGACAGCCGCCCTACTCGCCGGTCAACTACGAGCCGGGCTTCTCTGATTCGGCGCTGACCATGCGCACCGCCGTGGCCCGATCCGTCAACACCGTTGCGGTCAAATTCGGCATGAAGGTGGGCATTCCGGCGATTCTGGAGGAGGCGCGCCGCTTCGGGATCAGCGCCCGGATCGATCCGGTACCCTCCATCATCCTCGGTGCGGCCACGGTGAAGCCGATGGAGATGATCGCGGCCTACACCACCTTCGCCAACCTGGGGAAGCGGACGGTGCCCTATGCCATCGTCGAGGTACTCGACAAGAATGGCAAGGTGCTCTATCGCCCCACGCCCAAGCCGCCCATCGAGGTGATGGAACCCTCGCTTGCCTATGCCATGCACACCGGTCTGCGCGCCGTAGTGACCAGTGGGTCGGGCAATCGCGCCGTCTGGCAGGCGGGGTTCCAGATTCCCTCCGGCGGGAAGACGGGCACCACCAGCAATCTCTGGGACACCTGGTATATCGGCTACACGCCCGACATTGTGGCCGGGGTGTGGATCGGGTTCGACAACCCCAAGTCCATCATGCCGGGCGCACAGGGCGGCCTGCTGGCCGCGCCCGCCTGGACCCAGATGATGCTCGACATCTACCGGCGGCGCCCGGCGCCCGCTGACTGGACCGTCCCGCAGCAGGAGATGGTGTCGGTCGAGATTGACCGCTCGAACGGCTTCCGGGCCACGCCGTACTGCCCCGACGAGTTCCGCGAAGTGCGGACCTTCGTCAAAGGCACGGAACCCAAGGAGTTCTGCCCGGTCCACTCGCCCTTCCAGAGCGGGACCGGCGGCACCAGCACCGGCACGGGTGGCGGTGGCGGTGGCGGTGGTGGTGGGGGACCACACTGACCCTGCGCCTGAGTGCGCCGTGGCTGGTGCCGGTGAGCGACGCGCCCATCGCCGACGGCGCGCTGCTGATTGGATCGGACGGGAAGATCATTGCGGCAGGCCCCGACGCCGAAGTGCCGCGTCCGGAGAACACTCCGCAACACCACCTGGCCGATGCCGCGCTGCTTCCCGGACTGATCAACACCCACACACATCTCGAACTGACCGGGATGACCGGCGCTGCCGATCCCACCGACTTTGCGGCCTGGCTCCGTCAGGTGATGGTGCTGCGCGATGCCCGCAGCGAGACCCTGCTGTTCGATGCCGCCGTCACGGGTGTGCGGCAGGCCTGGGCCGCCGGTGTGACCATGGTGGCCGACACCGGGAGCGCCGGCGTGGTCATCCAGGCGCTGGATCACCTCGGTGCGGCAGGTATCGCCTTTCACGAAGCCTTCGGTCCCGATCCGGCCCGGATCGATGAGGTGTTGCCGCCGTTCCGGCGGGCCGTCGACCGGCTGGCCCATCACGCCTCTGGCCGCGTCACCCTGGGACTGTCACCGCACGCGCCCTACTCCGTCAGTGGGCCGCTGTACCAGTCGGTGGTGGCAATGGCCCGCGCGCACGGGGCACCCGTGGCGTTCCATCTGGCGGAGTCAGCGGCGGAGTCGGCCCTGCTGGCGGACTTCACCGGGCCCTTCGCCGAGCTGTTCCGGTCGCGTGGTATCCCGCAGCCCGTGCCGCAACCTCGCACACCGGTTCAGTGGCTCGCGGAACTCGGTGTGCTCGACGCCCGCACGCTGGCCATCCACCTGATTCAGGTGAACGCCGCCGATATTGCCCTGCTGCGCGAGGCCGGTGTCGCGGTGGCGCACTGCCCGCGCGCCAATGAACGACACCACGGGGCCACTGCGCCGGTCCCCGCCATGCTGGCGGCAGGCCTGCGGGTTGGTCTGGGCACCGATTCGGAACTGAGTGTCGCCCCAACCGACCTGCTGGCCGAGGCTCGGCGGGCCCGCGCCCTGGCCGAGTGGGATGCGGCCACCACCCTGCGCGCGCTCACGCTTGGCGCGGCCGAGGCACTGGGATGTGCTCAGCAGGTTGGGGCGCTCACGCCGGGGCGCATGGCCGATCTGGTCGCCATCCGCGTCGCCGGAGATGATCCGATCGAAGCCATCCTGGCGAGCGGGCCAGACCAGGTGGTCGGCACGTGGCTGGGTGGGCGGCGGGTGTGGGGGTGAGAGGCGGATTCGTCGATCGGTTGTAGGGGCGACCGGCTGGTCGCCCGCACCATGTCGTCGTGTCAACGGATGCGCGATGGACGTGGGACCGCTTGTCAGAAGGCTGCCTTTGTCATACATTGCATGACATGAAGACGGCCGCACTGACCATCCGCCTGGACGCAGCCCTGGAGCGCCAATTGGCTCGTGCCGCCCGCCGTACGGGTCGGAGTCGCAGCGAGTTGGTTCGGGACGCGCTCCGCCGTCAGTTGGCGCTGGGACAGTTCGACGATTTGCGTCGACGCATCATGCCCCAGGCCGAAGCCCGTGGCTACCTGACAGACGAGGACATCTTCCGCGACGTGTCGTGAGGGTCTACCTCGACACGAATGTTCTCGTCAGTGCCTTCGCCACCCGAGGGTTGTGCGCGGATGTCCTGCACCTCGTCCTGACAGAGCATCAGCTCGTTGCCGGGGAAGGGGTCCTCGCCGAGGTGCGCCGGATTCTCCACCAGAAGATCCGCCTCTCGCCAGCGGTGGTGCGTGAAGCCGATACCTTCCTGCGCCAGCAGGCCCTGGTGGTCGACGTGGCACCTCCCCTCACGATCGCAATCCGCGACCCGGATGACCGGATCATCCTGTCCGAGGCAGTCGCTGGCCAGGCCGAGGTCCTCGTGACCGGAGACCGTGATCTGTTGGACATTGCCGCAGAAGCGCCGTTGCCGATCATGACGCCCCGAAGCTTCTGGGCGGTCGTACTCGCTGCGCGAGATCCCAACGAGGGGTGACGGTCCGTGGGCCGCGCGAACGGTCGCCCGTACCATGACGTCGTGTCAACGGATGCGCGATGGACGCCGGACCGCCGATCTCCGCCAACCGTCAATCGCGGATGTTGGTGTGGTTGGGACGGGCGACCGCCGGTCGCCCCTACGCATCCCAACAGGCAGCGACATCCCCATCCCGCCGCGGCGTGGTTGTAGGGGCGACCGGCTGGTCGCCCGTACGCATCCCAACAGGCAGCGACATCCCCCAGGGGGGGCTTGAATCCCTGCCGGAAATCGGGTATCCATCGGAAGCCCTGCCCGGAGCCGTTCGTGCGATGTCTTGCTTTGAACGCCACATTCGAACCGTTGACCATGGTCCCGACCCGTCGGGCCCTCCGTCTGATTCTGGAGGGCAAGGCTGAGATCGTCGAGGCGGAGGCGGCTGCGCCGGTGCGCAGCGCCAGGCTGTCGCTGCCGCGCCCAGCGATCATCCGACTGGTGCGCTACGTCCACGTGCCTCGGCGGTTCCGTCGACAGGTGACCAACACCTTCCTCTTTGCCCGGGACGACTACACCTGCCAATACTGCGGCCGGGGGCAGCGCAGCCTGCGGACGCGCGAGTGCCTCACCCGCGACCACGTGGTGCCGCAGTCGCGCGGTGGTCTGAACGAGTGGACCAACGTGGTGACCGCCTGCTCGAGCTGCAACACCCGCAAGGGCAATCGACTGCCCGACGAGATCGGCATGCACCCCATGCATTCGCCGGTGGAACCACATTTCGTCCATCTCTCCTGGGCGGTCCGCCGCCTCTCGGCGCCGCAGGTGAAGTACCTGCGCCTGTTCTACGGGGACGCCGCGCTGGCAGCGGTGCGGGGGTAGGGGCGACCGCCGGTCCATCACAAATGCAGGCGCGGTTGTAGGGGCGACCGGCGGTCGCCCGTGCGATGTCGTCGTCTCAACGG
>CAYQXR010000051.1:7403-15779 GCA_964421625.1 uncultured Gemmatimonadaceae bacterium
GCCGCCAATCATCAATCGCGGATGTTGGTGTGGTTGGGACGGGCGACCGCCGGTCCATCACAAATGCAGGCGCGGTTGTAGGGGCGACCGGCGGTCGCCCGTGCGATGTCGTCGTGTCAACGGATGGGCGATGGATGCCGGACCGCCGATCGCCGCCAATCGCCGATCGCGGTCGCCCCTACCCACCAATCCGGAATGTCGGTGTCCGCACCGTCGGCAGGCGGGTGCCGGGCAGGAACAGCGAACCCACGGTCCGGGTGAGCCAGTTCCACAGCGCGCCGCTGTTCTGGCCCTGGAATCGGGTGATCCGGTCGAGGTCGTCGCCGTCCAGGGTCGAGAGCGCCACTTCGGCGCTGTAGTAGTACTCGCCGCTGCGGGTTGGCAGGGTCAGGCGGAGTGGGATCGGCGCGCCGAACTCCACCACATTCAACTGGTCGAGCGTGGCGTAGGAGCGCGGCTCCTCGGCGCGGGTGGGGTACACGCGGCGGAAATCGTAGGTGCCGAGCAGGGCCTGCGGTTGGATCAGGTCGGTCCAGCGCACCGTCTGCATGGCATTGTCGCCCAGCAGGCCGCCCTTGCGCCACTGTGTCACCGTCCAGGCGACCCGCACCGCCACACCCTGTTGCGCGGCCTGGCGCCATTCCCGTTCATCCAGCAGGCGGCTGAGTTTGACCATCGGCTGCTTCCCCGAGCTGTCGAGCGTCATGGTCACGGACGCACGAATCTGCGCCGTGGCCGGGTAGGCCACCGCGACGAGCAGGAGGAGGAGCAGGCCGAGTCGGCGCACGCGGCCTAGAAGCGTCGACCGAAGGTGACGCTGAGGCGGAACGGGCCTCCGTGGGTGAGGGCCTTCGAGAGGTTCACTCCGAAGAGGCCGCCATCCAGCCCGACACCGATGGACGAATCCCATTCCCGGAGGGTGCGGATCCGTCCGGCCGGGACGCGCCACTCGCCGTCGCCTGCCAGCCACGCCGAGCCGGCGTCGAACTGGAACACCAGGTCGGGTTGCTGGAAGCCGATCACCCGTTTGCCGACATGGGTGGCCAGGTCGAAGCGCATGCTCTGACGCAGTTCTACCTGGGTGACGATCTGCCGGTCGCAGAGCGCGGGCAGGGACGGGTCGGGGCGGCGTCGTGGGTCGCAGTTGAGTGCCCGGAAGCCGAAGCCGCCCAAGGGCGTGGTGCCGCCCAGGGCCCGGCGATGCTGCATCAGCATCGGGTCGCCGCCCAGCCAGCCGCCGCCGGCCAGCCGCAGGTGCAGCGACCGGGTCGGGTTCAGCCGCCGGTAGTAGCGCAGGTCCACATCGAGGATGTTGCTGGCGTAGCTGGTGCCGTCAATCGGGTCGCGCACCACCGTCGGCAGAGCGGTCGGGGTCACGGCACTGCTCATCACCCGCCGCAGTTCACCGCGGGCGTACCAGCCGGAGGTGGGCGTGTGTGGGTCGTCCCGGGTATCCCAGGTGGCGCCGACCGTGGCGGTCACGAAGCGGCCGTCGTCGATCAGCGGATTGACCCGCCACATGTCGCGGGCGCGCAGCAGCGAGAAGGCGTCCGAAGCGCTGACGCTGGCGTCCCGCGAAAAGCGCACGCCGCCGGTGAGGGACAGTGACGGGGCGATGGGCCAGTTGCCCCGCAGACCCCAGTAGCGCGTGGCGTACCAGTCGCGATAGTCGCGCCGCAGCACCAGCGCACCGAGGCCGGGGTCCGCGGGCATGAAGGGCTGATCCTCCACGGCGCGGACCACATCGCCCGCTTCCACGCCGCCGGTGAACACCCAGGGCCAGGCCGTGGTGATCATCAGCGAGCCGCTCCAGCCGAAGGAGCGCGGCGGCCCGTCGGCGGCCGCCGTTGTACGCGCGATGCCCTCCAGGTCGAGCTGCACGGCGCGCAGGGTGTCCAACGACCAGCGCAGCGACGGCTGAATCCGGATCGGCAACTCTTCGACCCGGTTGTACGGTCCGGCGGTGAGCCGACCGCTGATCGAGAGCGGACCAGTGGTGAATGAGGTGGTGGTGAAGTCGCCCAGCGAGCGACCGTTGCTCCGGGTCTGCAGGGTGCCGTCGGGAGCCCGTTCCACCGGGGCGTGCGTACGCCAGACCAGCGTGTCGCCCACTTCCGCGCCGGGGTCCACCAGCAGGCGACCACCCAGGACGATGACCTGTCCCAGCACCCTGGCGGTTGCGGTGAGTCGCAGATCACCGTTGATGACGGTGAGATCACCGCGGATCACCCCGCCCACCACCGCTGGGCCGCGGTGCACAGCCAGACTGCCGTCGAGGCCCGCACTTGAGGTGAAGGTGCCGTCGACCCGCTGCGTCGCCCCGTTGAAGCGGCGCAGGGCCTCCGCGAGATCGTCCGGCGGAATGCCCTGGATCCGGAGGTCGATTGCCGGGTCCGGCCGGGAGAAGTCGATGACGGGCGGACCACCCTGCCCGTGCAGCAGCAGCGGCACGAGCAGCAGGCCGACCGCCACACCGAGCCGGTGTCGCCAGTGGGGAAGGGGGGGCATCATGTGCTTCCTCCTCGGATCCGGAGCCGTCGCATCCGGCGATAGAGATTGCCGCGATCCGTCCGCAGCAGGCGGGCGGCTTCGGCAATGTTGTGACTGGCTGCGGTGAGCGCGCCGGTGATCAGGTCGCGCTCATGGTCGTCCAGGCGGTCGGTCAGCGACCGCTCATCCTGCGAGAAATCAATGCCGGCAGTGGGCCCGGACGAGCTGCTCACCGTCGGGGTGAGCTTGAGCACCCGCGGCACCAGCTCGCCGGTGACTTCGTCGCCGCCGATGATGACCAGCCGCTCGACCAGGTTGGCCAGCTCACGGACATTGCCGGGCCAGGTGTGCCGCGCCATTGCCTCCAGCGCGTCGTCGGTGAAATGCGGCGGGCGCCGGGGGCGCAGCCGCGCCGCCAGATGCCGGACCAGATCCGGCAGGTCGGCGAGGCGATCCCGCAACGGCGGCAGCTCGATCGGGAAGACGTTCAGGCGGAAGTAGAGGTCTTCGCGGAAACTGCCGGCGCTCACCGCCTCTTCCAGTCGCCGATTGGTCGCGGCCACCACCCGCACATCCACCTGCTGACTCTTCTCGGCGCCGATGCGCTGTATCTCGCCGCTTTCCAGGGCGCGCAGCAGCTTGGCCTGCGCATCGAGCTGCAGGTCGCCGACTTCGTCCAGGAACAGCGTGCCCGAGTCGGCCAGTTCGAAGCGCCCGATCCGGCGTGCGGTGGCCCCGGTGAAGGCGCCGCGCTCGTGGCCGAACATTTCGCTTTCGACCAGGTCGCGCGGAATGGCGGCGCAGTTGACCGAGATGAAGGGCTGCCGAGCGCGGGCGGAGTGGCGGTGAATGGCGTTGGCCACCAACTCCTTGCCGGTCCCCGATTCACCCAGGATCAGTACCCGTGCATCGGTGGGTGCTACCTGCTCCACCAGGCGGCGCACCTCGGCAATGCCGACATGCTCACCGATCAGCGTGGGCTGCGGTCCCAGTGCGGCGCGCAGCGAGCGGTTCTCCGCCTGGGTCCGCACCAGGGCCTCGGCCGAACGCACGGCGACCAGCAGCGATTCGGGAGCGACCGGCTTTTCCAGGAACTGGAAGGCGCCCATCTGCACGGCGCGCACGGCGTCGGCCAGTTGGGCCTTGCCGCTCATCATGATCACCGGAATGTCGCCGTCGGTGGTGCGGATCTGCTCCAGCGTGGCCAGGCCATCCGGTCCCGGTGGCATCATCAGGTCCAGCAGGATCAGGTCGGGTCGCACATCGGGCAGCGCCAGCAGTGCGGCATTGCCGTTCGGCGCCTCGGCCACTTCGAAGCCCTCGGCCTTGAGCAGCGCGCCGACCATCCGGCGGATATTGGCTTCGTCGTCGACGATCAGGATACGGGTCATCGGGGCGTCGACCTCCTCGGTACCGGGAGTGCAGTCATCGGATCAGGTGAGTGGGGCGGAGTGGTGGAGTGGCAGCCGGATCGTAAAGCAGGCCCCGCCACCGTCCGCATCGCCGACAGCAATGGTGCCGCCATGCTGCTCAATCGTTTGTCGTACGATTGCCAGGCCCAGGCCAGTGCCATCGCCCTTGTGGGTCACGTAGGGCAGGAAGATCTCGTCACGCATGGCAGGCGGGATCCCCGGCCCGGTGTCGGCGATCAGGATGGCGACGTGGTTGGCGGCTGCGGTAATCGAGACCGTGACGGAGCCGGTGGCCCCGCAGGCCTCGGAGGCGTTGCGCAGCAGATTCATGAAGGCGCGCCGCAGGGGATCGTAGTAGCCCTCGATCACGACATCCTCGGTGTCGCCGTCGAGCTGCGGCACGATCCCCTCCGGCAGCACCGAGCGGAGCAACTCGTCCAGCAGCTCGCGCAGATCCACCGGCGCGGCGACGCCGTCGGGCAGGCGCCCAAGCTGGGCGAACTCCCGCGCCATCGCCTCCAGGCGTGCCGACTCGGTGCCGATGACCTCGAGCATCTCGTGTTGCTCGGGTGAGGCACCCCGCCGCATCTGCACCACCGCCAGGCGAATGGGAGTCAGTGGATTCTTCATCTCATGGGCGACCCGTCGCGCCACTTCACCGAAGGCCCGCAACCGCTCGGCTTCGATTTCGGCGGCCCGTGCCTGGTTGAGATCGCGCTGCATGGCGCGCAACGCGTCCTGCAGGACGATGAACTCCCGCGACGTGCCGCGGTTCGCGCCGCTGTCGGTGGGAATGGCCTCGCGCCGGCGCACCCGGCCGGTCCAGTCGACCAGCTCGTCCAGCGGTGCGGAGAGTTGTCTGGTGAGGGAGCGCCCGAGCAGCGCAATCGCCAGCCAGCCGACCAGCGTGGCGCCGATGAACAGCACCAGGGCCGTCGGCCGGAAGGTGCGGTTGAAGTAGTAGAGCGCGCTGTTCAACGTGGTGGTGAACTCGGACATCCGGTCGCCGTGCCGCGTCCATGCGTCGCGGACCACCGGACTCACCGTGTCGAGCGCCATCGCCTCCTCCGCCTGACGGTACGACACCGTGACGGAGTCCAGCGACTCGCGGGTGCCGGTCATGATCGGCGCAGTGGCCACCAGGAACCAGCCGACGCTGAAGATCAGCGCCACCGGGAGGATGCTCGCCAGGAAGAGGGCGAGGAAGAGCTTCGAGCGGAAGGATCGGCGAGACACGGTCTTGGAAAGTAGCCCGCCCCGTGTCATTCTGTCGCCAAGTGGGCCGGACGCCACGGCAGCCGGATTCATGGGCTCGGCGGCCTATGTGGCGTATACGCAACAGAGTGTCGCGGTGCCGCTGCGACAGGGCCGCACCGGCTCAACGGTACTGGCTGGGATTGTGGCACCTGTCCTGCGATATGGGAGGTATCCTCGGTCGCCTCGCGGCCGAATCTCGCTGTCCCATGGTGAAGGGATTCATTGTGCGTATTGACTGTGTTCGCTCCGTTGTCGGGTGGCTGACAGCGCTGGCCCTGCTGGCCGTGCTGTGGCCGCCCGCGTCGGCTGTGGCCCAGGCTCCCACTCTCGGCGTGGTCGAGGTGACCGTCGTCTCGGGTGGGGGGCAGGCGTTGGCCGGGATCTCCGTCTCCCTCGAACGGGGGGGCACGGCAATCCGCACGGCGGTCACGGATCGTGCGGGGCGGGCCACCTTCAATGGTGTTGCCTCCGGGGACTACGCCGCCCTGGTGGAGCAGTTCGGCTACCAGCCGGTCCGGTACCGGGGTATCCGGGTTGAGGGGGGCGGCCGCAGTCGGCTGACCACCACCCTCCGGGTGGCCAGCGGCGCGGTGACACAGGTCGATGAACAGACCGCCTCGGTGGCGGTGGTGGGCGGCAGCGGTGAGGAGTTCAGCCCCGGCTGGCGCTCGGGCTGGCCGGCCGCCACCAGCGACGCGGCGGTGTTCGGGCTGGGGTCCAGCGCGCTCCTGGCGGCCAACGGCCGACCGGGCCTGTTCAGTGTCAACGGTCTTGCCCCCACCTATCTGGGGCTCTCCTTTGATGGCCGATCCGAAGGACTGCTTCGTCATCCGGCGCATCCGGCCGAACCACTGCTCTCGGGGGTTCATGCCCGACAGGATGTCCAGTCCTGGCGGATGCGCACCCTCACGGGTGACCCGCGCCAGCCAGCCGCTGGTGGTGTCCTCGACCTCCGGGGCGATGCCGCCGGGGCTCGCACCGGTCAGCAGATCTGGGGCAATATCAGTCCTGGGGTCGGGGCCTCCGGCGCGGAGAGCGCTGGCGACTCGACTGCCATCTCCTTCCGCGCTGGGGCGCTGCTGGCCGGCCGCTTCATGAGCGACACCGGAGCCTGGCAGGTTGGTGTGACGCTGTTCCGCGATCAGTTCACCTCGGCGCATCCCTTCGCCTCAGAGGCGGGTCGCGACGGCGAGGCTCTCGCCACCAGCATCCGCTCGGCCGCTACGGCCGGCGGCTGGACCGTGCCGGCCGGGCAACTCGTGCCGCGGATCCGCAGCAGCAGTGGCGGCCAGGGCAGCGGCGCGCTCTCCTGGCGCATCGGTGAACTCGGGTCGGTGAGCGGTCGAGTGGCGGCGGCATCCTGGACCGAGGTGAACCCTGTGCTGGCTGGACAGCAGGTCCACGGCAACGGCGCCGAACTGAAGGCCAGCGACTACAGCACCGGCATCACGGCAGCATTGGGTGCGGGGCAGTGGACCAGCACCACCAGCTTCGGGCTGCGGGGCAGCAGCCGCGACTGGAGCGTCGATGGCTCGCCGTTCACGGCACTGGTCACCGAAGGAGTTGCCTGGGGCACGCCCGACGCGCTGCCCGGCACGTTCAAGGTGCGCGCAATCGAGTTCTCCCAGGTGGCATCCTGGCGGATGAGCAGCCATCTGCTCCGCGGTGGCTTCAGCGTGCAGCGGACCACCGACACCTGGGACTGGACGATCGGTGGCCAGGGCCGCTACCTCTTTGGCGACGTCGCCTCACTGCAGGCCGGTGAGGGCAGCTACCTCCGCACCAGTGTGACGGCGGCCGCGCCCGCCGTGACCTCGACCCGTTCGGCCGCCTTTCTGCAGGACAGTTGGCGGGTGACGCCGGAGTTCGAGCTGAACGTCGGCGTGCGCTTCGACAAGCTCGCCCTGCCCGATTCGGTGGTGCGCTTCGACGAGACGCTGGAGAACATTTCCGGGGCGTACAACCGCCTGATGCCGCTGAACGATCGCAGCGCGGTCTACCCGATGGGTTCCTTTCGTCTGGATGCGGACGGCAGCGGCCGCACCGTACTGAGCGGTGGCGCAGCACTGGCTCCGCTGGACTTCGACCGCGGCACGCTGTCCGAAGTGGCGCGCTACAGTGGCGGGGTCTCCTTCCAGCGCGCCGACGGCGCCATCGGCTGGGGCACAGCACCGACCACCACCGCCCGGAATGGCTACACCATCTTCGCCCCGGGGATCCAGCGGCCCCGCGCCACCCAGATGCACCTGGCACTGGCCCAGCGCGTGGGCAGCGGCGCCACCCTGACACTGCGCGGCGGCTACACCCATGCCGACTATCTGGTGCGCCGCACCGACTGGAACCGCCACCAACTGGTGCCGTCCACCGGCGCTGACGGTCGACCGATCTACGGTGATCTGGTCCAGTACGGTGGTCTGATTGTTCCGGCATCCGGGTCCAACCGCCGCTACCCCGAGTTCGACTTTTTGGCGATGCTCACCGGTGACGGCTACGCGGACCACTACGAAGCCGGCATCGAACTCGAGCAGCCGCTGGCCACTGGGCTCCGCTTCCGCGTCAGCTACACCTTTGGGCAGACCAAGGACAATCTGGTCGGCCAGCTCAGTCTCGATCCCGCTGACCGGATCTCGCCCTTCCCCGACGGCCTCGATGGCGTGGACTGGGCCGTGGGCCGCTCCGATCTCGACGTACCACACCGGTTTACCGCGGATCTGCTCATGGGCGGCACGGGCCCATTGGCGCTCACGGCCCGCTACCGCTTCCAGAGCGGACTGCCGTTCACGCCCGGTGCCCCGCGCGGTGTCGACCTCAACGGCGATGGGGCGGGTGGCAATGATCCCATCGCCCTGGGTCAGTCGATTCCCGGCATGGCCTCGCTGAGCGGATCCCACAGTTGCCTCAGCGGCGGCAGCGGGTTCGCAGCCCGCAATGTCTGCCGCGATCCCGGCGTGCATGCGCTCGACCTGGGCCTGACCTGGCGGATGGGTGCCGCCATGTCCATCACCGTTGATGCGGTCAATGCCTTTGCCTCACCGGTGGGTCTGCGTGACCACGCCGCGGTGCGGGTCGATCCCGATGGCAGCATCACCCGCAATGGTGCTGGTCGCGTGGTCCTCCCCCTGATTGCCAACGAACGATTCGGCGAGCTGATCAGCCGCCGTGGCGACCCGCGCCTGCTGCGGTTCGGCTTCCGACTGGAGCGTTAAGCCATGCGTCG
>CAYQXR010000052.1:0-13477 GCA_964421625.1 uncultured Gemmatimonadaceae bacterium
ATGCACCTCTATCTGCATGTCCCGTTCTGTGCCCGGCGCTGCTCCTACTGCGATTTTTCCATCGCGGTCCGCCGGGTCACGCCCTGGCGGGCCTTTGTGGCGGCCCTCCGCAGCGAGTGGGCCATGCGGCGCCGGGACTGGGGCGGGGCAGGGGCGCTTACCACGCTGTATTTTGGCGGCGGGACGCCCTCCCGACTGGATCCGCGCGGCATTGCCGAGCTGATCACGCTGTTCCGCGAGGAGCAGGGCATGATTGCCGGGGCCGAGGTGACGCTGGAGGCCAATCCGGACGATGTCACCGCCGCCCGCGCGGCCGCCTGGGTTGCTGCCGGTGTGACCCGCGTCTCGCTCGGTGTCCAGAGCCACCACCCGGATGTGCTGACCTGGATGCACCGGACCCACACGGCGGACCAGGTGCCGGTGGCCGTACGCACGCTGCGTGACGCCGGCCTGGAGGATATCTCCCTCGACCTGATCTTTGCCCTGCCGTCGGCCCTCGGGCGCGACTGGCGGACGGACCTTGACCGCACCTTCGCGCTGGAACCGACCCACATCTCCCTGTATGGCCTGACGGTCGAGTCGCGCACCCCGCTGGCCCGGTGGGTGGAGCGCGGTGAAGTGGAACCCGTCGCCGATGACCGCTACGCGGCTGAGTACCTGGCGGCCCACGAGGCGCTCACCGCCCACGGCTACGAGCACTACGAGGTGTCGAATGCCGGCCGTCCGGGGTTCCATGCCCGGCACAATGCCAGCTACTGGAGTGGTGGGCCCTACCTGGGCCTGGGTCCATCGGCGCACTCCTTCCAGAACGGCGTCCGGTCGTGGAACATCACGGCCTGGAGTTCCTGGCAGGAGGCGGTAGCCGCCGGGGCGCTGCCGCAGCTCGGCTCGGAGGAACTGAACGAGAGCGCCACCCGATTGGAAGCCTGTTACCTGGGGCTGCGCACCACTGGCGGCTTGCCCGCGCGCGCGCTGCCCGAACGCGTGACGGCTCCCTGGGTGGCAGCAGGCTGGGCCTGGGTGGCCGACGACCGGATCCGGCTGACAGCCGAGGGCTGGTTGCGCCTCGATGCGCTGGTGGCGTCGGCTGGGGATTCCTACCTTTCCTGACATGACGGACGCCGAATCGCTCACCGAACGCGAACGCCGCGTGCTGGAGGCCGTGGTCGAGGCCTACATCGACACGGCCGAACCGGTTGCGAGCCAGTCGGTGGCCCGCCGGTCCAGTCTGGGGCTTTCCTCGGCGAGCATCCGGACCACCATGAGCGATCTCGAGGTCAAGCGCTTCCTGTTTCACCCGCATACCTCTGCCGGACGGATTCCAACGGATCGCGCCTACCGCCTCTACGTCAACACCATGATGCAGAAGCAGCCGGTCGACTCGCAGACGCAGGAACTCCTGGAGATGGAGCTGGCCGGTGTGGCCCGCGCCAGCGAGGACATTCTCCGTCGCGCCGCGCAGGTGCTGGGCATCCTGACCCAGGAACTCGGTGTCGCCGTTGGGCCCGCGCTGGATGAACTGGTGCTGGATCGTCTGGATCTGGTCGGGGTGTCGTCCGAGCGGCTGCTGCTGGTGCTCCATCTGCGCAGCGGCAGTGTCCGGACCATCTATGTGCGGCTGCCGGGTCTGGTCGCGCCCGACCTGGTGGAGGAGGTCCAGCGTCTTCTGAACGAGCGTTGCGCCGGGCACACACTGCGGGCCCTGCGTGGCACCGTGGCCGATCGACTGCGGGATGCCGCCACGTCCGGTGGGGTGGCCGATCTGCTCGACATCATCCTGTCCGAGAACGAAGCCCTGTTCGGTTTCCAGGACGGCGTTGAACCGGTGGTGCTCGGCAGCGCCGCGCCGCTGGCCGATCAGCCCGAGTTCGCGTCGGCTGAACGGATGCGCACGCTGCTCACGCTGACGGATCAACGCGACCTGCTGCAGGAGGCCCTGCTGTATCGACGGCGCACCGGCGTCACCATCTCGATCGGCGACGAACACGCCGACCCCGGCCTGGTCGGGTTTACCCTGGTGACGTCCACCTATCGTCGTGGGGATGCCACCGGCGTGATCGGTGTGCTTGGCCCGACCCGGATGCCCTACAACAAGATCATCAGCCTGGTGGAACACACTGGGCGCCTCGTCGAAGGACTGCTGCATTGAGCGATTTCTATCAGGTCCTGGGCATTGCCCGGACGGCCTCCGCGGACGACATCAAGAAGGCCTACCGCGACAAAGCCAAGGAATTCCACCCCGACCGGAACAAGGCGCCCGAGGCCGAGGCCATGTTCAAGGCGGTGTCGGAGGCGTACCAGGTGCTGTCCGATCCCGACAAACGGGCGCACTACGACCGGTTCGGTCAGGCGCCGGGCGGGGCCTCCGGCGGGTACGGCGGCGGCTATCAGCACATCGATCTCAACGAAGCGCTCAGCATGTTCATGCGGGACTTCGGCGGGATGGGCGGTTTCGAATCGATCTTCGGCGGTGGTGGCGGGCGCGGTGACCGGACCCGCGGTCAGGATGTGCGGATCACGGCCAAGCTCTCGCTGCGCGAGGTGGCCACCGGGGTCAAGCGGGTGCTGCGCATCCGCACGCTGATTGCCTGCCAGACCTGCACCGGCACCGGGGCGGCGCGCGGGACCAAGCCGGTCTCGTGCAGCACCTGTCAGGGCACGGGCGAAGTGCGTCGGGCGGCGCGGTCCATGTTCGGACAGTTCGTGCAGGTCGGGCCGTGTCCGGCCTGTCATGGCGAGGGAGCGGTCATTCGCACCCCGTGCGAAGTCTGTCGGGGCGAGGGGCGTCTGAAGGGCGAACGCACCGTCAACATCGAGATTCCGCCCGGGGTGACCTCGCAGAACTACATCACGTCGCGTGGCGATGGCTCGGCCGGGCTGCGCGGCGGGCCGGGGGGCGACTTGCAGGTCATTCTCGAGGTGGAGGACGACCTGCGCTGGCAACGCGAGGGCGACGACCTGGTCCACGAACTGCCGGTCTCCTTCTCGCAAGCGGCGCTGGGCATGCAGGCGACCGTGCCGACACCCACCGGTGAAGAACGGGTGGTCGTCCCGGAGGGAACCCAGTCCGGCACGGTCCTCAAGGTCAAGGGGAAGGGTCTGCCCCGTCTCAACAGCTCGCATGTTGGTGATCTTCATGTGCGCATCCACGTCTGGACACCCGATGATCTGAACGACGAGCAGCGCCAGCTCCTGACCGAACTGGCCAAGCACGAAGGCGATGGCCCATCGAAGCGCTCCTCCTTCTGGGGGCGGCTCAAGGAGGTGTTGGGCGCATGACCGTTTCTGCATGGTGGCGCGTAGAAGTTCGCTGTCGCATGGCCGATACCGATCGGGTGGCGGCGGCGCTGGTGCAGGCCACCGGCCACGGGGTGGAGGAGCTGGCCCTGGGGGCACTGCGCAGTGTGGCGGAACAGGAAGCGGAAGGCGTGGCCCTGCTCGAAGCGCTCAAGGCAGAGTTTCCCAGCGTGACCGGTGAGGTGCTGCCCCTGTCGCCGATCGACTGGTCTGTCCACTGGCGGGACGGCATTGAGACGCGGCGCATGGGACGCCTGATCATCACGCCGACCTGGTTGCCGGTGACACCCACGGGCGACGAGGTGGTCGTCACCATGGACCCCGAGTCGGCCTTTGGCAATGGTGAACACGGTTCCACCCGGGTCGCGCTGACCCTGATGGAGCGCAATCTGCGTCGAGGCTGTCGCGTGATGGATGTCGGGAGTGGCTCGGGCGTGCTGTCCATCGCCGCCATCCTGCTTGGCGCACAGCATGTGATGGCGATCGAATGCGATGCGGAGACGGCACCGATCGCTCATGCGAACGTGGTCCGGAACGGGGTGGCCAGCCGGGTAACCTTTCTGCTCGGAGAGGCGGCCCACCTTGTCCCGATCGCGGGGCCGGTCGACCTGATCTGCGCCAACATCCTCCGGACCGTGAACACGGAATTGCTGCCGGTGCTGCGGCACGCCCTGGCCCCCGGCGGGCGGGTGATCTTCTCCGGAATGGAACGGGCGGAATCCCGGCTGTTCCGCACCTCGCTGGCCGAGGCCGACTGGCAGGTTCTCGACCAGCACGAGGACATCGAATGGTGGGGAGTCCTCGCGAGGCCGATGTGATCCGGGTGCTGGTGCCTGCGGGCGCGATCGTCGCGGGAGCGACGCTGCTGCTGCCCGACGACGAAGGGCACCATCTGCAGGTCCGCCGGGTGCCTGATGGCACGTCGGTGGAAGCACTTGATCTGCATGGCGTCACCGCGCAGGCTGTGGTCACCCGCTCGGCCAGGACCTGGTCCATCACCGTCGGGACACCGACGCGTCACGCGCCCCTGCCAGCCACCGTCCTCGCCGTCGGCGCGGGCGACCGTGACCGGTTCCTGCACCTGGTCGAGCAGGTCACACCGCTGGGCGTGACCCGGATCATTCCCCTGGTCACCGAACGCACGGCGCATGTGGCAACCCGCTGGCGACCGACGCATCGGGAGCGTGCCGGGCACGCTGCCGCAGCCGCCTGCAAACAATCCGGCATGCCCTGGGCACCGGTCATCGATGCACCTCGTGCACTGGCCGATTTCGTGGCGGCCCCCCCGCCAGTGCGGTGGTTGCTCGCCGCGCCCGCTGCCGGGCCACGACCGGGGATCGCTGCCGCCGAATCGGTGGGCTGGTGCATCGGACCGGAAGGCGGTTTCACCGCGGCGGAGGAACACCTGCTGACCACCAGACTACTCGCGCACCCGGTGTCCCTCGGTGCCTGGATCCTCCGCTTCGAGACAGCGGCCGTGGTGGCGGCGGCGATCACCGCCGATCGGCGGTGCGGGTGACCCGGTCGGTGTCCTCGCTGGCGGACCGGCTCGCTCAGGATCTTGAGCTGTTGGCGCATGGCGGCTTGCAGCGCGCTTTGCGCCCGCACCATCAGCGGCGTGGGCCGCTTCTCGACCACGCCGACGGCGTCCTGATCGACTTCGCTTCCAACGACTATCTCGGTCTCGCCGGCGATCCGCGAATCGCCGAAGCCGCCCGACGGGCGTTTGAGGAGGACGACCTCGGCGCGCCGGCAGCCCGCCTCATCAGCGGAGACCACGCACACCACCACCGTCTGGAAGGGCGCATTGCTCAACTCAAGGGCACCCAGGCAGCGCTGCTCTTCCCCAGCGGCTACGCGGCCAACATCGGCGGGATTCCGGCGCTGGCCCGGCGCGGCGATGTGATCTATGCCGACGCGCTCAATCATGCGTCACTGATCGATGGCTGCCGCCTGGCGCGCGCCGAGACGCGGACGTTCCCACATGCCGATCTGGATGCCCTGCGCGGGATGCTCCAGGCCGATCGAGGAGCCTTCCGGCAGCGGTGGATCCTGGTGGATGGGGTCTTCTCCATGGATGGCGATGTGTTCCCGTTGCGCGAGCTGGTCGCGCTGGCTCGGGAGCACGAGGCCTGGACCTGGGTCGACGATGCCCACGGCACGGGTGTGCTGGGGCCCAGTGGGGCGGGGAGCGCCGAAGCGGCTGGCGTCGCGGGTGACATCGACGTGATGATGGGCACGCTGGGCAAGGCCTTCGGTGTGCTGGGCGGTTTCGTGGCGGGGTCCGAGGCATTGCGGACCTGGCTGCTCAATCGCGCCCGGGCCTTTGTATTCACCACCGCCACCCCGCCACATCTCGCGGCGGCATCCTGCGCTGCGCTGGACATTGCTGCCAGCGAGCCCTGGCGACGGGACCGGGTCCGGGCGCTGGCCACCAGGGTCCGGGCCCATGTCGAGGCACGTGGGCATGCGCTCCCGGGTCCGACGGATGGCCACATCATCCCGATCGTGCTGGGCTCAGCCGACGCCACCATGCAGGCCGGGGCGGCGCTGCGCGATCGCGGGGTGCATGTGGGGGCGGTCCGTCCGCCGACGGTGCCGCTGGGCTCGGCCCGGCTGCGGATCACTGTGAGCGCCGGACATACCGATGCCCAGGTCGACCACCTGCTGGGGGCGCTCGACGACGTGCTGCCCACACCTTTGCAACGGAGTCCCGATGAGTGACTGCATCTTCTGCCGTATCGTGGCGGGTGAGATCCCGGCGCAGATTGTCGCGCGCCACGAGGCCGCGATCGCCTTCCACGACCTCAACCCGCAGGCCCCGGTGCATGTGCTGGTGATCCCGACGGCGCACTGTGATTCGGCCGCGGCGGCCACCGGCCATGACGGCGAACGCATGCTGGGTCAGGTAATGCGACTGGGCGTCGAGGTGGCGGCCACGCTCGGATTGGCGGAGTCGGGCTACCGCTTCGTGATCAATACCGGTGCCGATGGCGGCCAGACGGTGGGGCATCTGCACCTGCATGTGCTGGGTGGGCGAGCCATGCACTGGCCGCCGGGGTGATGGCCCACCGCCCAGCGCAGGTGATCATTTCTTCTTCTTGACCGTCCCCAGGATGCGCACCGAGTCACCACGCAGTTCGAGCACCTGCGTCGGGCCGCCGTAGTACTTTGACATGCCGACATCGATGGCCCACACCGCGCCATTGCAGTAGGACGTGATGCCCTGCTTGTGGACCGAGTGCCCGACCACCATCCGCTTGGCTCCCAGCAGCTCCAGCGTTTCCCGCGCGGACGCGCAGGCCTTGGCGTCGGGTTCCTTGGAGTAGAGCCGGGTCCAGACCGGGCTCTCATCGCCCTTGATCCACTCGGGCTGCGAGCCCTCGCCCCGCAGCCAGCGCTGCACCTCGGCGTTCATCCCGTCGATCCCCCGCTTGGCGTGGGCCGGCAGAATGCCGCCATGGACGAAGGCATTGCCGTCCAGCACCATCATGGTCGGCCGTTTGGCGAGCGATGTGGCGATCGGACCCCCGGGGCGGAAGGCCAGCGCCCGCCCGCGCTGCGTGTCGGTCACCTTGTCGGGGAGCGTAAAGGACGGCGGCGCCTGCGTGTTGGCGAAGGCGCGGAACCCGGCATCGGTCACGTAGCGGAAATCGAAGTACACATTCATCAACTCGTGGTTGCCGTTGAGCAGATGCACCGCACCGCCAGCCGCACGGGCCTCCTCGGCGAGTCGATCGAACAGCGTCAGCAACTCCGGCTCGCTGTCGCCACGGTCGAAGATGTCGCCGGTCTGGACCACCACCAAGCGTCCGCCGATCCAGGTGCCCTGGTCGTTAATGGCCTCGGCCAGCGTGAGGGCCTGCTTGGCGGCGTTCAGGTCGCCGTGGATATCCCCGATGGCGACCAGCCGTTCGGGTCGGGTGGTCTGGCCCACCAGCGGTGCGGTAAGCAAAGCGGACAGCAGAACGACGAGGGGAATGCGCTGAAGGGCGGGGCGCATGGCGGCTCCGGGGCAGGGGTGGGGCAGTTCGAATGCAGGAGTAAGCTAGCGCAGTCCGACTGACGGGTAGATGACAGGGAGCGCGGCGCCAGGGGCGCTCAGTGTCCGCAGCCGCAGTCGTCCGAGTCGCAGGAACTGCCGCCTGGCCGAGAGCGACGGAGGGTGCGCAGCGTCCGCAGCGCGAGATAGCCGATGGCCAGGGCAAGGATCACCAGCACCGAGAGCGACGGTCCGCCCATCAGCCGTACCCCAGGGCGCGCCCGCCGTGGTAGACCAGCCAGGCTGCTCCCCACGCCAGCACGAACATGTAGACGAACTGCAGCGCCGCCCAGCTCCAGCCGATCCGGCCACCACCGGCCTCGCGCACGGTGATCGCCGTGGTGCTCATGCACATCAGGGCGTAGACGTAGAAGACCATCAGTCCCAGGACCACCAGGGTGGTGTAGACCGGTTCACCCGTGTCGGCGTGCCGCTCGGTGCGGAGACGTTCACCGAGGGCGGTAACATCTTCGTCTCCGCCGCCGACGCCGTAGATGGTCCCCATGGTCGAGACAAACACCTCGCGGGCCGCGAAGCTCGCGGCGATCGAGACGCCGATCTTCCAGTCGTAGCCGAGCGGCGCCACGACGGGTTCGATGGCCTTGCCGATCTGCCCCAGCGCGCTGCCTTCGAGCTGCTGCTCCTGCTGGAGGACGTCCGGCAGGTTCGGATCGGGCGTGGTCCGCGGGTAGGTGGCCAGCGCCCAGAGCACGATCGAGAGCGCCAGGATCACCGTCCCGGCCCGCTGGACGAACATCATCACCCGCTGCCACACGGTGGTGGCCAGCGTCCGCGCGCTGGGCAGGCGATAGGGCGGCAGTTCCAGGATCATCGGCCGCACCGCAGCTCGCAGCAATGTCCGCTTGAAGATCGCCGCCACCGCCAGGGCCGTGACGGTCCCCAGCAGGTACATGCCCAGCATCGTCACGCCCTGGAGGCCGAGGCCCAGCGGCAGTGTGGTCGCGGGAATGAAGGTCCCGATCAGCAGGGTGTAGACGGGCAGGCGCGCCGAGCAGCTCATCAGCGGCACCACCATGATGGTGGCGAGGCGGTCCTGCTTCGAGTCGATCACCCGGGTGGCCATGATGGCGGGGACCGCGCAGGCGTAGCCGGAGAGCATCGGAATGAAGCTGCGGCCATGCAACCCCACTCGGCGCATCACCCGGTCCATCAGGTACGCAGCGCGAGCCATGTAGCCGGTGTCCTCGAGCAGGCCGATGGCCAGGAAGAGGATGGCGATCTGTGGCACGAACACCAGCACCGACCCGACCCCGGCGATGACGCCGTCGACCAGCAGCGATTGCAGGTCGCCTTCGGGGAGCAGGCCACCGATGGCAGTGCCCATCGTTCCGATGCCGGTCTCGATGGCATCCTGCAGCGGGGCGGCCCAGGTGAAAACCGATTGGAAGACGATCGCCATCAGCAGCAGGAAGAGGATCGGTCCCGCCACCCGGTGCAGGACCACGGCATCGATCCGGTCCGAGCGCATCTGCTTCCGGTTCTCCCGCCCGGTCACTGTGGCGGCAATGACCTGTCCGATCCACCGGTAGCGCTCGTCGGCCTCCAGCCGCTGCGGCGCGATGCCGATCTGGCCCAGCGTGGTCATGGCCCGGTGGCGGGCGTCAGCCACATCGGGGATGGTGCTCAGGTGCAGGTCCGAGGCGGAGACCGAGAGCAGGCGCAGCGCCTCCAGGTGTGCGGCCGACGGCGCGAAGCCCGCCTGCTCCAGAGTTTGGACCACTGGCGCCAGCGCATCGGTGACGGCGGGCTGCAGCGTGAACTGTCGGCCCGGGGGCGGCAGCGTGGCGGCGATCTCGCAGGCGCGGATCAGCGCGTCCACGCCCTCACCGCGCCGCGCGATGGTCGGGACCACCGGCACGCCCAAGAGCTGAATCAGTTCAGGAATATCGATGGTCAGGCCGTGGGATTCGGCTACGTCGAATTGGTTCAGCGCCACCACCAGCGGCAGCCCGAGTTCGAGAAGCTGCGAGGTGAGGAACAGGTTGCGTTCGAGGTGGGCCGCATCGACTACGGCCACCACGACATCGGGTAGCCAGCCGTCCGGAGCGCGGCCGAAAAGGATGTCCAGGGCGATCTGCTCGTCGGGCGAGGTGGCCGAGAGCGAGTAGGTGCCGGGGAGATCGAGGCAGGCGATGGGCGTCCCGGCGCGGGACTGGAGACGCCCTTCGAGCCGTTCGACGGTAACGCCGGGGAAGTTGCCGACCTTCTGCCGCAGTCCGGTCAGGGCGTTGAAGAGGGTCGATTTACCAGTGTTGGGGTTGCCAACCAGCGCCACGCGGAGGGGCGTGCTCGGCGATGTCCTGGCTGCCGATGGGGCGGCCGACGGAGCGCCCTCGGGGGTCACCCGGCGTGCGGGGCGGGGTGGACCGTGACGGCGGTGGCGATTGATCGGCCCAGCGCCAGCCGGGTGCCGCGAACGTCGAGGATCATCGTGTGACGGTCGGCAATGACACCCAGGGTCGAACCCTCGCAGACCCCCAGCGCCCGGAGGCGGCAGGCGTCGTCCACATCACAGCCTTCGAGGCCGACTACCGTGGCCCGGCTGCCGACCCGGCATTCCGCCAAGAGGCAGTGGTGCGCGTGGGCCGCATGGGCTGGGGATGGGCTCGACGTGGTGGTCACAGGGATCCTGCTCGTTGAGAATGATTCGCAACACGAACGACTGAATAGTAGAGGTATCCCGACCGACGCAACAGGGTAGTGGCGTCGCGGGCCCCGGGGGGCTATCTTTGCCTGTCTGTACCAGAACCGCCCCTCGGGGGGCCTGAGAGGGGTGATCCAGTACATGTCCGAAGTCGTCATTCACGACGATGAGAGCTTCGAGCGGGCACTCAAGCGCTTCAAGAAGAAGTGCGAGAAGGCCGGTATCCTCTCTGATCTCCGCAAGCATCGCCACTACGAGAAGCCGAGCGAGAAGCGCAAGCGCAAGATGAACGCCGCGCAGCGCAAGACCCGTCGTGGCCGTCCGTCGCATGTCTGAGATCATGAGCCGACTGCGCGCCGATCAGATCGCGGCGCGCAAGGCTTCCGACAAGGACCGCACCCTGGTACTGGGGACGGTCCTTGCTGCGTTGAAGAACCTCGAAATCGACCGGCCCGACGGTCTGACCGACGACGACAGCGTCCAGGTGCTGCGCAAGCAGATCAAGCAGCGTCAGGATGCCGCCGAACAGTACGGTGCCGCCGGACGGCCGGAGTTGGTTGCCCGGGAAGAGTACGAGATCGGGGTGCTCAAGGGCTACCTCCCGGCCGAACTCGACCCAGCGGTCATCCGCGCCGCTGCCCAGGAGCTGCTGGCCGGTGGCGCCACCGACCTGGGCCGCCTGATGGGCGCCCTGATGGGGCGCTTCAAGGGGCAGGCCGACGGCAAGGTCATCAACCAGATCGCCCGTGAGGTCCTGCAGGGCTGAGCCTTGCCCGGTCCCCTCGCCAGCCGAATGCAGCGCCCGCCCGACTCGATTCCGGCGGGCGCTCTGGTGTCCTCCCCCCGCTATCTTGCCGGGATGATTCCGGGTCCCGCCGCCGCGACCCGGAGCGGACAGCCTCCCCAGACGAATGATTCCGACCGGGTCGGCCACCACACCGCTCCCCTCGCCGCCATTGAATTCCCGGCCGTGCTGGACCTGGTTGCCGCCTGCGCGGTCGGGCCGCTCGCCGCTGCGGAGTTGCGCGCGCGCCATCCCCGCACCGATGCCGACTGGATCGCTACCGAACTCGGTCTGGTCGGTGAGGTGCTGGCCGCTCTGCGTCGCGGCGAGCGGCTGGAGGTTCCGCCCGTCCCGCCGCTCCGGTCGGCCCTCGGGCGTCTCCGGGTGGAGGGTTCCGTGCTCGATCTGGACGACCTCGCTGCCGTCCAGCTCACGCTGCGGGCCGGTCGCACGCTGCTGACCGAAATGCAGCGGCTGGCGCCCACCTGCCCCAGTCTGGCCGTGCGGATGGTGCCCGCCGTCGACCGTCGCATCGAAGCGGGGCTCGATCGCGCCATCGGCGAGGACGGCCGCCTGCTCGACAGCGCCTCACCCGGCCTCGCCGCCGCCCGGCGCGAGGTGCATGCATCCCGACAGCGCCTGATCCGCCGTCTCGAGACCATGCTGCGTGACCTCGATCCCGCCGCCGTCCCCGGCGGCGCGACGGTCACCATGCGCGACGGCCGCTACGTGATTCCGGTCCGTCGCGATGCCCGTGCGCGGCCGGAAGGGATCATCCACGATGAGTCGGGCGCCGGCGCGACGCTCTTCCTGGAGCCGAGCGCCGCCATCGAGCTGGGCAACGCGATGCGGGAGGCCATCCTCCGCGAGGAGCGCGAAGTGCTGGCGGTGCTTCGTGCGCTGACCGCCATGCTCCAGCCCGAACGCGAGGCCCTGGCTGCGCTGCATGCCATGGCCGTGCTGGTCGACACCATCGTCGCCCGCGCCCGCTGGGCGCTCGCCATGGACGGTGAGGTGCCCACGCTGTCGGGCCCGGGCGGCGCTCTCCAGATGCATCAGGTGCGTCACCCGCTGCTGCTGGCGCGTGGCGTGGCCGTGGTGCCCTTCGATCTGACGCTCGACGGCCCCGAACGGACGCTGCTGATCTCGGGGCCGAACACCGGCGGCAAGACGGTGCTGCTGAAGGCTGCGGCCCTCGCCATGGCCCTGACCCAGGCCGGTATCGTGCCGCCGATCGGGGCCGAATCGTCGTTGCCCATCATCCACGACTGGTTCGTGGATATCGGGGACCATCAGTCGCTGGCCGCTAATCTGTCGACGTTCTCGGCCCACGTGGCCGCGCTGCGCGACATGCTCGCTCGCGCCAATGCGGCCACGCTGGTGATCCTGGACGAAGTCGGTTCCGGCACCGATCCGTCCGAAGGCGGCGCCCTGGCCATGGCGGTCCTCGAAGCGCTGACGCAACGCGGTACGCTGACGCTGGCAACCACGCATCTCGGTGCGCTGAAGGATCTGGCGATGCGGGTCCCGGGGGTGGTGAACGGGTCGCTCCAGTTCGATGCCGAGACGCTGTCCCCAACCTACCGATTCACCAAGGGCATTCCCGGACGGTCCTACGGCCTGGCCATCGCCCGTCGTCTCGGCATCGACTCGGCGATTCTCGCCGAAGCGGAGCGCCTGGTGCCGGAAGCGGAGCGGCAGCTCGATCGGCTGCTGGCCCGGGTCGAAGCGCGTGGGCAGCAGCTCCAGGCCGCACAGGCAGACCTGCTCGAACGCAGCGTGGAGGTCGAGCGGCGCGAGGCTGTGGCGGCAGCCACCGAACGCGACCTGGCCGCACGTGAGGCGGAATGGCAGCGGCGTGAACGCGAGGCTGAGCGCGACCGGACCCGCCAGGCCAAGGCCTACCTGATGGAAGCCCGCAAGCGGGTCGAGGAGGCGCTGGCCGTGGCCCGCGGGGCGGCCGACGATGCGCTGGCCCGCGAGGCCCGCCGCCTGGTGGAGGAGGGCATCCGCGCCACCCAGGAAGCCGAGGCCGATGCCGCCACTGTCACGGCGACGACCTCCGACGCCACCGTCGGCGTAGGCGATCGGGTCCGTCTGCCCACCGGAGCGGTGGGCGAGCTGGTGGAGCGGCGCGGCGACGGCAAGGGCGTGGTGCTGGTCGGGGCGATGCGCCTGGTCGTCCGGCTGCGCGAACTGGTGCTGGTGGCGGCGGCCGGCACCACGCCCGCCCCGAAAAAGGCGATACCGCTCGGCGACGGGCCCACCACCGACGCTGCCTGGGAAATCGATCTGCGCGGCATGCGCGCCGACGAAGCGGAGTCGCTGGTCTGGTCCTCGCTGGATGGCGCCGTGCTCGCCGACCAGCCGCAGTTGCGCATCATCCACGGCATGGGGACGGGGGTGCTGCGCGATGCCGTCCGACGGCTGCTCACGGCCGACCGGCGGGTGGCCTCCTTCGACTTCGCAGCGCGCAATCAGGGTGGCACCGGCGTGACCATCGCCGTGCTCCGCTGATGGCGCGCATCCCCGACGAGGTGATCGAGCGGGTCCGCGATGCCGCGGATCTGCTGGAGATCGTGCAGGAGAGCGTCACGCTCAAGCGGCAGGGCAGCGACTACCGCGGGCCCTGTCCCTTTCACGGCGGCACCAATCGCAACTTCGCGGTGATTCCGCGCAAGCAGCTCTA
>CAYQXR010000053.1:0-13276 GCA_964421625.1 uncultured Gemmatimonadaceae bacterium
TCCGCTACGGCCGCTGGTAGACGATGCGCCCGCCGATGATGGTCATCACATTGGTGGTGGTCAGGATCTGCGGCGCCGGGATGGTCATGATGTCGCGATCGAGCACGGTGAAATCCGCCACCCGCCCCACGGTGATCATGCCGTAGTCCTCTTCGCGGAACGAAGCGAATGCCGGATGCCTGGTGAACATCGCCAGCGCCTGCTCGCGGGTGACCCGCTCTTCGGGGTGCCATCCTTCACCGGACTGGCCCGTCAGATCCTTCCGCTCCACCGCCGCATAAAACTCGATCATCGGCTCGCCCCGCTCCACCGGCGCATCCGATCCCCCGGCGACCGGCACGCCCATGTCCAGGAAAGTCCGCCAGGCATAGGCGCCGCGGGTGCGGTTCAGGCCGATCCGCGACGGGACGAAGAACAGATCGCCGATGGCGTGAGACGGCTGCATCGAGGCGATCACGTCCAGGGACTTGAAGCGCGACAGGTCGTCGACATGGACGATCTGCGAGTGCTCATCGCGCCAGCGCGGCGCCGCCACCCGCCGCTGGGCCGTCGGCACGGCCCGGAAGGCCTGCTCGTAAAGATTCAGCGTCAACCGGTTGCCGCGATCGCCGATGGCGTGGGTCCAGACCTGGATGCCGTTGCGCAGCGCCGCCAGCAGCATCCGCTGAACCGCGACCGTGTCGGTGGTGATCAGGCCGAGGCTCTGGGGTTCATCGCTGTATGGGGCCAGCAGCGCCGCGCCGCGCGAGCCCAGCGCGCCGTCCATTACCACCTTGATGGACCGCAGCGTGAAGCGCCCGTCGAACTCCGGCGCGCCGGGGCCACTGGCAATCAACGCATCCGCCTCGCGGCCGGGCCCGTCGATCGACTTGTAGATGCGCAGGGCCAGACGATCCTCGCGATACAGCTTCCGCATCCGTTCGACTTCCCGCATGGTCCCGTGCGCGTCGTGGACGGCGGTCCAGCCCAGCGCGATCTCGCGTTGCGAGGCCAGCTCCAGCGCGCGCTCCAGGTCGGCTTCCGTCGGCGGCGGCACCAGCCGCGAGACCAGTCCCTGCGCCGCGTCGATCAGCATGCCGCTGGCCTCGCCGTCGGCATCGCGGTTGATCGCGCCACCCGGAGGCGCCGCCGAGTTGCCGGTCACACCGGCCAGCCGCAGTGCCATGGAGTTGGCGATTGAGGCGTGGCCATCGGCGCGGGTCAGCAGCACGGGATTGTTCGGGGCAATGCGGTCGAGGTCGTGCCGGGTCGGGAAGATGGGAGGCGACCAGAAGGTCTCGATCCACCCCCGGCCGGTGATCCACTCACCCGGTCGCGCCGTGCGGACCCGTTCGGCGACCTTGGCGAGAAAGTCTTCCTTGGTGCGCAGCCCTTCGAGGTTGAGCGTCATCTCCCGCTGGCCGATGCCGGTCACATGGGCGTGCGCGTCGACGAATCCCGGGAAGACCACGCGCCCGGCGAGATCGACCACCCGGGTACTGCCCCCGATGTGCCGGGCGACGCCCGCATCGGTGCCGACATAGATGATCCGCCCGTTCTGCACGGCCACCGCTTCGGCGGTGGGCTGTTGCGTGGTGCCGGTGTAAATGCGGGTGCGGCGGAGCACCAGATCGGCGGTCTGCGCCGGAAGGACGACGGGGGCGAGGAGCGCAAGGAGCAGCAGCAGTGGCATGAGTACCGAGTCGGGTGAAGGCGGGTTCAGGTCGGGAGGCGGCCGCAGGAGATCAACTGCGGACGATGCGTCCCAGGGCGGCGTTCATGGACACCAGGTCGACGAAGTCGGGGTCGAAATCGTCGGGCAGCCAAGGGCGTTCCTCCGCGCCAAGCTGCCAGGCGGCGACCAGCGCCGCGTATTGGGCCGGGTCGTCGTGGTCGAGCGGCGGTGCGGCGCCCGCTCCCGCAAGACAGACCGGGAGCCGTTGCCCGACCACCCGCGGGAGCACGCGTTCGAGGGTGACAACCTCTTCCCACGGCGCCCCCGGCCGCTCGGCCACATGGACCAGGCGTGCTCCCGGCCGCAGCCCGAGCGAGCGCAGGGGGACGGACGTCGTGTCGAGAGCGGATCGTTCGTCGTCGGGTTCCTGGAAGAGGACGCCGTCGACCAGCAGGTGATAGCCGAGGTCTTCGTCGGGACCGAGCACGGCCTGGATCACCTCGTGCAGTTCGTGCAGCGAGGCGCGGTCGGCCACCAGCACCCGACGCCAGATGGCCGGGAGAAAGCCCTGGAGATCGAGGCGGAACTGATAGACATCACCCTCGCCATGCCGCACGCGGGGTCGTGAAGGAGTACCCATGCACACCTCCCGGTCGGGGATGGTGGAGGATCGTCCGGAAACAGCCGGTGAAGAAACCTAGTCGGGCAGCCCGGCGGGAGCGACGGGATCCACCGGCGCGCGCCGCAACGCCCGGGAGGCGGGGAAAAGCGCGCGGCGGACCAGGCGCTGCATGCTGTCCCGGATCAGGTCGCGGGCATGTTCCTCGGTCACACCCAGCGACGCGCTCAGTGCTTCCGCTTCGGCGGTGGCCAATCGCTCGGCGTCGTGGTGCAGGGCAGCCAGCATCGGCGGCAGACGACGATCCATGATCCGGGTCGCTGCGGCCGCGATGCGGGCGTCGATCTGCATCAGGAGGTCGTCGGCATGTGCGGCCGGGGCGGGGCAGCCGACATCCCGCAGGTCGTCCAGGTCGAGGAGTGTGACCCCGGTCCGCTGCCGCAGCGTCGGATCGATGTTGCGCGGCGCTCCCAGGTCGACCAGCACCACGGGGCCGGCATGTCCGGCCAGCAGGTCCGCGGTCAGAATCGTCGAGCGGGCGGCGGTGGCCGCCACGATCAGATCCACCGACGGGATCGCCGCGCTCAGGTCGGCCCACGGCACCACCGTGGCGCCGGTGGCCGCTGCCGCCCGGTCGGCCCGATCACGCCGCCGGGCAGCCAGCGCGATGCTCACGGGGGGCTGCCAGGTGTGCAGCGCCCGGACGGCGCCGACCGCGGCCTCTCCCGCGCCCAGGACCAGGACCCGGACCGGGCGGGTCGGCAGATGCTGCTGGGCGAGTTGGATGGCGACGTCGGCGACCGAGCGGGCGTGGCTGGCCAGCGGAAACTCGCGCCGGACTCTGCGGGCCACTGCCAGCGCCCGGCGGACCCGCTGGTCGAAGCGTGGCGAGGTATGCCCCGCGGCCTGCGCCTGCTGCCAGGCGCGCCGGACCTGGCCCAGGATCTCGGCTTCCCCGAGGATCTGTGAATCGCGGCCGGCCGCGACGGCAATCAGGTGCTGGATGGCGGCGCGCCCTCGATGCTGAACCAGTTGCGGGGCGGCAAGCGCCGCGTCGTCGCGGTCGAGCGGCAGCGGGCCCTGCCAGTAGAGTTCGACGCGGTTGCAGGTGGCCAGCAGCAGATGCGGCAATCCGGCCTCGCGCACCACGGCCGCCAGGGCAACCACTGTGTCGGCCAGCCGCTCCCGGGCGGCGACGTCGGCTCGGTGGTGCGAGACGCCAAGCTGTTGAAAGGAAAGCCGATCAGTCACGCCCCAAAGATGGCGAATCCCCCCGCTGGACTCAATCGGCCGGGCTCCGGAGTCGCCGATCCGGGGAACTACGGGGTCGGCCCCGGGTCATGCCTTCCCCCGACCCCGCCATCGTGCCACCTTTCCGACTTCTCTTCACCGGATCTGCCCATGCGCGCTGCTCGTCTGACCGTTCTCGCCTTCCTCGCCGCCTGCGGGTCGGGCTCCAGGCCCGCCACGACGGCGACGCCGGTCGAGCCGCTGCCAGCCCTGACCGTGGTGAGCTACAACATCCGGCATGGTCGCGGCATGGACGACAAGGTCGACCTGGCGCGGACCGCGACGGCGCTCCGTCGACTGGAGCCGGATCTCGTCGGGCTGCAGGAAGTCGACAATCAGGCCTCGCGCAGTGGCCGGGTGGACCAGGCCGCCGAACTCGGGCGCCTGCTGGGCATGCATCACGCCTTCGGTGCCTTCATGCCGCTGGAAGGCGGCCAGTACGGCATGGCGATCCTGTCGCGCCGCCCGATCCTGGCGGCCACGCAGGTGCCGCTGCCCCCCGGCAACGAACCGCGGATTGCGCTGGCTGTTGAACTCTCCTTCGCCGACGGCACCCGCCTGATGGTGGTGAATGTCCACTTCGACTGGGTCAGCAACGACAACTTCCGCTACGCGCAGGCGCAGGCGCTGACGGTCTGGCTCGACGCGCTGTCGATTCCCTATCTGATCATGGGGGATTTCAACGACCAGCCCGGGTCGCGCACCCTGAGGCTCTGGGCCGACCGCGCCGTGGCGTCCGCCAAACCCGCCAACCAGCGGTTCACCTTCTCCTCCACCCGGCCCGAGCAGGAGATCGACCACATCTTCCTGACGGCCAATGCGCCGTGGCAGATCGGTGCGGCCACGGTGATCGACGACCAGGTCACCTCGGACCACCGCGCCGTGATGACCCGTCTGACGCCGCGCCCGCCATCGCGTCGCCCGTAAGCAACCGGTTCGTACAACAACGGCCCATCCACCAGTGTGGCGGATGGGCCGTTTGGCATCAGGGGACTCACGCTGGTGTTACCGGCGCGGCGTCCCCTTCCACTCGGCGATGAAGATGTTGGTGTCACCCTCAGTGGCCGCGTGACGGTTGGCGCCCCAGACCAGGTAGCGGCCGTCGGGTGAGAACATCGGGAAGGAATCGAAGTCCGGGTCCCAGGTCACCCGCTCCAGGCCGGTGCCGTCGATCCCGATCAGATAGAGATCGAAGTTCCGCTTCTGCGGGTCGTGATGGTTGGACGAGAAGATGATGCTCTTGCCGTCCGGCGCGAAGAAGGGCGCGAAGGCCGCCCCGCCCAGGTTGGTGATCTGCCGGGCATTGCGGCCGTCGGCGTCGGCGATCCACAGTTCCATACGCGACGGGCGGACCATCTCGGCCTTCAGCAGTCCCAGGTAGTCGGCACTGTCGCTCGCCGTTTCCGGATACCACGCCCGCCAGACGATCGACCGGCCGTCGGGCGAAAAGAAGGCGCCGCCGTCGTAGCCGACCCGATGCGTGATCCGGCGGACGTCGCTGCCATCCACATTCATGGTGTACAGTTCGAGGTCACCGTCGCGCGTACTGGTGAAGATGAGCCGCTTACCGTCGGGTGAGAGCGTGGCCTCGGCGTTGTAGCCGCCGGTCTTCGTCAGTGGGCGGATGTCGCTGCCGTCGAGCGCGGCGGAATAGATCTCCAGGCGGTTCAGCGGCCAGACATAGCCCTGCGACCGATCGGGCGGTGCCGGACAGGCGGGACCGTTCGCGAAGGTTGACGAGTAGAGAATCCGCTGGTCGTTCTGATAGAAGTAGCCGCAGGTGGTGCGGCCCTCGCCGTTCGAGACGCGGCGCATGCCGGAACCATCGACCCGCATGATGTACTGCTGGTCGCAGCCCGAGACCACATCGATCTGGCGCTGGAAGATCAGATGAGTGCCATCCGCCGAGAAGTAGGCCTCGGCGTTGTTGCCCTCGAAGGTGAGCTGACGGATCTTGCCGAGCCGGGATTCACTGGGGAGCGGGTCATGCCAGGTGGTGGAGGCCGGCGTGGTCATCTGGGCGGTGAGCCCGATGGGGACGAGCAAGGCGAGGGGCGCGTGGCCCGCGAGGTGACGGAGCATCATGGCGGGAAAGCTAGGCGGGCAATCGTTCTCTCAGTTCCGGATTGCTACGGATGTCCCCTTGCGGAGGATCCCGGAATGGCCGAAACTTCCCGGGTTATCCCTCATCTCATCTGCGGAGGAACCATGTCCACGTCCCCCCGACCGGCGACACTCGATCGCCGGGAAATGCTGACACTCTGTCTCGGCGCTGGTGCCGCCCTCCTGCTGGACCAGCAGCGGCTGGCGGCGCAGGCCACCCACAACGTGATCCCGGCCGCCGAGCTGGTGACACGCGCCATTCCTTCGTCCGGCGAGAAGATCCCGGTGGTGGGGATCGGCACTGCCCGCCGCTACGATGTCGACGCCACCGAGGAGAATCTGGCGCCGCTGCGCGAGGTGCTGCGCGAGTTCCCGCGCCTGGGTGGTCGGGTGATCGACACCGCCCCGGGCTACGGCCGCGCCGAAGCGGTGAGCGGGCAGCTCATCAGCGGCCTCGGCAACCGCAAGGACTACTTCATCGCGACCAAGGTCAGCGCCGGTGGTCGCGGTGGCCGGGCCGCTGCGGTCACCGAGATGGAGCGCTCATTCGGACTGTTCAAGACCGACATGATCGACCTGATGCAGGTCTGGAACCTCAACGGCGTGACCGAGACCTTCCCGGTGCTGCGCGAGTGGAAGGATGCCAAGAAGATCCGCTACTACGGCGTCACCACATCGAGCGACCGTCAGTATGAGGAACTCGAGCGCCTGCTGCGGACCGAGAAGATGGACTTCATCCAGGTGGACTACGCCATCGACAACCGCGAGGTGGAGGACCGTCTCCTGCCGCTGGCGCTGGACCGTGGTGTCGGTGTGCTGGTGAACGGGCCGTTCGGACGGGGGCGCGTGCTCAGCGGCTTTGCCGACAAGAAGATCCCCGAGTGGGCCACCGAGATCGGCATCACCACCTGGGCCCAGTTCGCCCTCAAGTGGATCATCGGCCATCCCGCTATCACGGCGGTGATTCCGGGCACGGCGCAGATGAAGTACCTCACGGACAACATGGGCGCCGCGCAGAGTCCGGTGCCCGATGAGGCCACCCGGAAGAAGATGCTGGCCTTCTTCGATGCCAACTGACCACCGATCCTCCCGCGGGATCCCCCTGCTCGCCCGGCTCGATCTGCGACCGGGCGAGGGGGCGGCCCTCGTCGGTTCGGTGGTCTACTACTTCCTGATCCTCGCGGCGTACTACATCATGCGCCCGATCCGCGACGATTTCGGCGCGGTCGACAGCGACAACCTGGCCCTGCTCTTCACCGGCACGCTGCTGGGCATGCTGCTGCTGCATCCCCTCTATGCCTCCCTGGTCGCACGGGTGCCCCGGCGGCAGTTCCTGGCCTGGAGTCACCGCTTCTTCGTCCTCTGGCTGCTCGGGTTCTACCTGCTGGTACAGGGTGGTGCGCTGGCCGACTCGGTCTGGGCCGGGCGCGTCTTCTTCGTCTGGCTCTCGGTCTTCAACGTCTTCGTGGTGTCGCTCTTCTGGTCGTTCATGAACGACCTCTACCGCCCGCGGCAGGGGAAGCGGCTGTTCGGTATGGTCGCGATCGGTGGTTCCATCGGTGCCGCCACCGGCTCGGTCATCACCTCCCGTCTGGCCGAGCATCTGAGTTCGTCCATGCTGCTGCTGCTGGCGGCGGCCCTGCTGGAGCTGGCTGTGCATGTCGGTCGCGGGGTCAGCAATCAGGCCCATGCCCTGACGGCGGCAGCCGTCGCCGACGGCGACACGCCGCCGCCCACCGCGCCCGAAGCGGTGATCGGGGGCGGGATGTTCGACGGCATCCGCGATGTGCTGCGGTCTCCCTATCTCCTCGGCATTGCCGGGCTGATGCTCTTCTTTACCGTCACGGCCACCTTCATCTACTTCCTCCAGGCGGATCTGACCCGGGCCTATTTCGGCAGCGACTCCGCCGCCCGCACGATCTTCTTCAGTCGCCGGGATCTGATCGTCAACCTCGGCACGCTGACCATTCAGCTCTTCCTGACGGGCCGCCTGGTGCGCTGGTTCGGCGTGGGAGCCGCGCTGGCATTCCTGCCGGTGCTCTCCATGGTCGGGTTTCTGCTGCTCGGACTGTACCCGACCCTGATGGGGCTGATGGCCTTCGATGTGGTGCGGCGGATCGGCAACTTCGGCCTGCAGCGCCCCGCCCGCGAGATGCTCTACACCAGTCTCTCCCGCGCGGAGAAGTACAAGGCGAAGAGCTTCAACGACACCTTCGTCTACCGCGCGGGGGATCAGCTCGGGGCCTGGGGATACGAGCGGCTGGTGGCGCTGCTGGCGCTGGGGATGACCACTCTCTCGTTTCTGATGGTGCCGCTGTGTGCCGTCTGGGCGGGGTTGGCGCTCTGGCTGGGGCGGAAGGAGCGGCAGGGGCGTGAGGGCGACCAGCCGGTCGCCCCTACGCATTGACCACCCCGCGGTAGTCCTCTGATGAACACGGGCGACCAGCCGGTCGCCCCTACGTTATTTTCTCCGACAGCACCGTTCCTCGTTCTCGGAGATTTCATGCGCCGTTCCACCGCTCTGCTGCTCCTCTCGCTCCTCGTCGCGCCGGCCGCCCACGCCCAGGGCATCGTCGGCGAATGGGACGGGACCCTCAACACGCCGGGCGCCGTCACGCCCTGGCGGGCGATCTTCACGCTGAAGGGCGACTCCCTCCGCGGGACGGTCAAGCGGGCCACGGGTGACGTGGCGCTGAACGGCACCGTCCGGCGCGATTCGGTGTTCTTCCGCTACACCATCCAGTACGGCGACAGTCCGTTCCTGATGACGCTGCGCGGCCAGGTGCAGGCCGACACCCTGCGCGGGATCGTCGATTTCGGCGGCGGGTTCGAGGAGACCTTCCTCGCCCGGCGGGTGCCAGCGCCCAAGGACAGCGTGAAGACCTCCCGATAGGCTCCCCCTTCCGCAATCGCCGCCACCGGTGAAGTTTTGGGGCGGACCCCTTCAGGAGTACGACCGATGCGGTGGAGTGATCAGGGACGATCCCGGAATCTCGAGGATCGGCGTGGCGGTGGCGGTGGCGGCGGCATGGGGAAGATCGGTCTGGGCGGGGTGGCCCTGATCGTCGTCTTCGCACTGCTCACCAAGCAGAACCCGCTGGCGCTGCTGGAGCAGACCGGTGGCCTCTCCCAGACGGAGACCACCGCCCCGGCTCCGATTGAGGATGCCGCCGAGGAGCGGGAGGTGCGCTTCGTGTCGTTCGTGCTCGATACGGCACAGGCGCTGTGGAACGATGTGCTCCCCGCCGCCGGTGTACAGTATCAGGACGCGCGTCTGGTGCTGTTCCGCGACCAGGTCACCTCCGCCTGCGGTCGGGCCTCGGCGGCATCGGGACCCTTCTACTGCCCCGGTGACGGGCAGATCTACCTCGACCTCGGCTTCTACGAAGAGCTGGCCTCCCGCTTCGGGGCACCCGGCGAGTTCGCCCGCGCCTACGTGCTGGCCCACGAGATCGGTCATCATGTGCAGACGCTGCTCGGGCTGGAGAACCAGCTTCGCGAGGCGCAGCGGCGGCGCCCCGATCAGGCCAACCAGTACTCCGTCAACTTCGAACTGCAGGCCGACTGCCTGGCCGGGCTCTGGGCCCACAGCGCCGCGCGCGACGGCATCGTCCAGCCCGGTGACCTGGAAGCGGGTCTGGCCGCAGCGGCCGCTGTCGGCGATGATCGCATCCAGCGGATGAGCGGCGCCACCGTCCATCCCGAGTCGTGGACTCACGGCTCCTCGGCCCAGCGGATGGCCTCGTTCCGCCGAGGCTTCGACAGCGGCCGTTTGAGCGCCTGCCAGTAGCGCCCGGCCGGGCCTGAATGCACCACGCCGCCCCCGAGCAGTCGGAGGCGGCGTGGTCTTGTGGGGTGGACTATTCCGCTGCCGCAATGATCTGCAGGTCGCGCCGGACCTGGGCGGTCTTCCCCTTCTGATCCTTCACGATCATCACCAGGTCGTAGGTGCCGATTGGCGCATCGGCAGGGATGTCGACGTGCTTGTGGACATGCGCGTCGGTCTCCCCGCGATACTGATCCCAGGTGACGTCCAGGCTCCACGGGCGGGAGTACGTCTTCCCCGTCTGCTGGGCGATGCGGAGCTGCACCGTCTCGATGCGCCCTTCGGCTTCGATCTCGGCTTCGAGGTGCAGGTCCTCGCCGACGATGGCGGTGTTCTCGATCTCTTCGCCGACCTCCGTCAGCGTGATCACCGGTGGGGCCGCCGACGGGCCGGTCGATTTGTCGGAGCAGGCTGCCACCGTCAGGACCACGGTGGCGAGCGTCAGGATGCGGGATAGGGTCATGGGGATCTCTCCTTCGAACGTTGTTGCCGGACCCCGCCGACACGGGGCGGTGTCGGGGGCAGTGCACGGGCCGCGTGACGCGCCGTACGCGCTGGTCCATAGTAATGCTATTGCACATGCATTAGCAATAGCAGTGGCGGCGGCTCTGCCCCGCAGGTTGCAACGCTCAGGACAGATCGGCCAGGGGGTGTGTCGCGGGAGCGATTGGAAGGAAGTGTCCGGCCACCCAGGTCTCGCTCACCTCGGCGAGAGTCGCCGGAGTCCAGCGGGGGGACTGATCGCGGTCGACGAGGAGGGCGCGGACCCCTTCGCGGAAGTCGGGGTGCAGGCTGCATCCGGTCGAGAGGGCGTACTCCAGGCGGAAGACGTCGGCGAGCGATCGTCCGGCGGCCCGTTCCCAGAGCGCGCGGATCAGCGCCTGCGAGGTCGGAGAACCGCCTCGGACCAGGGCACCGGCGGCGGCCAGCCAGGGGTCGGAGTCATCGGCCAGCGCGACGAGTCGATCGACCACCACCTGGAGCGGGTCGGGCGCACCGATCAGGGCGTCGATCCTCGCGCGGTAGTGTGTGAGACGGGCGGTCTCGGCGGGCTGGATGGCAACGCCCTGGAGGGCTCGGGTCAGGAGGTTGCGGTCGGTGGGCGCGTCGCCGGTCCAGTCGGTCTCATGCAACTGCTGCATCAGCTTGTCCTGGCGTTCCGCCGGGACCAGGTGGTCGGCTAGTCCGGCGGCCAGTGCGTCGGCGGCGTCGAGCCGGGCGCCGGTACAGGCGAGGAAGAGGCCGAGCTGTCCCGGCAGGCGCGGCAGGAACCAGGAGGCGCCCACGTCGGGGTAGAGGCCGATGGTGATCTCGGGCATCGCCAGGCGACTGGATTCCGTGACGACGCGGTGCGAGGCGCCCACCATCAGGCCGATGCCGCCGCCCATCACGGCGCCGTGGCCCCAGCACAGAATCGGTTTCGGGAAGGTGTGGATGCGGTGATCCAGGCGATACTCCGCCGCGAAGAAGGCGGCGACCTCCGGGGCCACGCCCGGTTCCGTGTGGGCCACCATGAGTCGATGGAGGGCGCGGACATCGCCGCCGGCGCAGAAGGCCCGGCCGGCGCCCTGGAGCACCACCGCCGCCACGGTCGGGTCGGCCGCCCACTCCCTCAGGGCCTGGTCCAGGTCGGCAATCATCGGCAGCGACAGCGCGTTCAGCGTCGCTTCGCTCCGCAGCGTGGCGACACCGAGGGAATGGCCGCCGCGCGTCGGGTGGCGGGACAGGGTGACCAGGGGTGTGGGGTCCATGGAGCCTTCCGGGTGCGGGGCGTCGGTGGGACGGTATGGCTGGGAAGATAGGGGTGGGTGTGTGTCTCCCGGACCGGGGGTGTCGTCCTCTTCAGAAACCCTGGTCAACGGCCGAGACTCTCTGAGATAGGCTGTCGGGTTCCTCACAAGCTGTTTGGGTTCTCCTCTTCTACTGTCGGAGTCCACATGCGTTTGCCGTTCGTTGTTCTTGGTGTCGGCCTGGTCCTGGCGGCCTGTACCGACAGTCCCACCTCCAGCACCTGCCAGGTGCAGACGGTCGCCATCACCGGCGCGCCCGCCACGCTGTCCGTCGGCAGTTCAGCGAGTCTGACGGCCCAGGTCACTCAGGAAGGGTGTACCGGTCTCACGGTTTCCTGGAACAGCAGTCATCCGGCCCTGGTCAGCGTCAGCGGGGCGGGCGTGGTCACCGGGCTGGCCGCAGGGGGACCGGTGACCATCACGGCCTCGGCCGGTGGACAGAGCGGCACGGTCCAGATCACCGTGACGGCACCGGTCGCTGCCCGCGTCGAGCTGAGCGAGGCCAGGCTGGTGCTGGCGCCCGGACAGACCTGGCAGCTCACCGCTGCCGCCTTCGATGCTGCCGACGCGATGCTGCCGGACTGGCCGTTCACCTGGAGCAGCACGCAGGCGGCCACGGCCTCGGTTGCGGGTGGCCTGGTGTCCGGTCTCGCCCGGGGGACCACCATGGTGAGGGCCAGTGCCGGGGACCCGTTTGCCGAGGCTGAGGTCACCGTGGCGGCCCCCCGTCTCGGGTTCTTCTGGTTGCATGCCTCCTCGCCGGGGGGCACCGGCGTGGCTCCCGACGAGTTCTACCGTTACAGCACGGTGGCTGGGACCAACTTCCACGTCAGGTCGCTCAGCCCGGGAGTCTACCAAGTCGAGTACGCCGGTCTCAGTCGGCAGGGCGGCGAGACGGAGAATCTGTTCGTGACCCCCTACGGTTCCTCCGCCGGTGTCTACTGCAACATCAGTTCGTGGTCGAACGAGGACACTGAAATGGGCTGCCGGGGCCCTGCTGGTACCCCTGTGGCGACCTCCTTCACCTTCCTGGTCGTCGGGTCGGCCACCTTCGGCGGCCGGTCCGCCTACGCCTGGGCCAGCGGCGGTTCCAGTGCTGCGCCCTATGTCGCCACCCCGTCCTATCGCTATTCGTCGGCGCAGCGCCCGATCAGTGTGGCCCGCAGTGGTATCGGGGTCTACCAGGTGACCTTCCTTGGTCTGGGTCGCCAGAGCGCTGCTGACCGCGAGGGCATGATGGTCAGTGCCTACGGCGGGAACCACTCCTGTCAGCTCGACGGCTGGAACTCTGCTGGCGAGGATCTGGTGGCGACGGTCCGTTGCTTCAGCGCCGCCGGAGCGCCGGTGGACGGACTCTTCACGGTGGGGGTGGTGTCCGAGGCCCGGGCCGGCGCCAAGCTCGGGTTTGCCGTGGCCGATCAGCCGACCACCACCGTGGACTATACGCCGACCAACAGCCGGGTAACGGGAGGTGGTTCCGTCTCGATTCACCGCACGGGCGTCGGAAGCTACGATGTGTCCTTCAACGGGCTGACCAGGGCGGATGGCGTGCGCGAGAGTTTCCAGGTCGCCCCGATGGGGTCGACCGCGGCACGGTGCACGATCTCGAATTGGGGACTCTCCGGTGCCGGCATCTTGGTTCGGGTCCTCTGCGGCACCCCGGCAGGCACCCTGGCAGATACGCGGTTCGTCATCGTGGGGGTGCAGTAGGGGGATGGGCTTCCGGGGGAGGGGCGGTGTCCCTCTCCCGGGGCCTGCTTGTCGACCGCAGGAGCGGCTTGCCGCAAGCCTGCCATGCGTATACCATATGACATGACAGAGTTTCATGCTTTTATGCATTATACGCACCCGGCCATTGAGGCCATCGTCCAGCGCCGCAGGGCCATGGGGGTTAGTCAGCAGGCCATCGCGGCCGCGGCGGGGACCAACCAGGCCACCATTTCGCGCCTCGAGCGGGGGGCGGCCGATGTTCGGCTGTCTACGCTGACCGAGAC
>CAYQXR010000054.1:0-13230 GCA_964421625.1 uncultured Gemmatimonadaceae bacterium
GCCGCCCGTTTCGAGATCGCGGATCTCGCCGATCATGATGATGTTCGGGTCCTGCCGCAGAAACGACTTCAGCGCCGAGGCGAAGGTCAGCCCGATCTCGTTGCGGACCTGGACCTGATTGATCCCCGGCAGGTTGTACTCCACCGGATCTTCGGCCGTCATGATGTTGGTGTCGACCGTGTTGATCCGCTGCAGCGCCGAGTAGAGCGTGGTGGTCTTGCCGGAACCCGTCGGGCCGGTCACCAGCACCATGCCGTAGGGGTTCAGAATCGCCCGCATCAGGTCCTGCTCGGCCTTGGGCTCGAAGCCGAACTTGGTCAGGTCCAGCGTCAGGTTGCCCTTGTCCAGAATCCGGAGCACGATCTTCTCGCCGAACAGCACCGGCAGGGTGGACACGCGGAAGTCGATGACCCGCGAGCCCATCTTGAGCTTGAGTCGGCCATCCTGCGGCACCCGCCGCTCGGCGATGTTGAGCTGGGACAGAATCTTCACGCGCGAGGTCAGCGCCGCGCGCATCTTGAGGGGCGGCTTCATGACATCGACCAGCGCACCGTCCAGCCGGTAGCGGATCCGGATCTCGTGCTCGAACGGCTCGATATGGATGTCGGAGGCACCCCGGTTGACCGCATCGGTGAGCAGGCCGTTGATGAGCTTGACGACGGGGGCGTCGTCGACCGAGGCCTGACTGGCTGCGTCGTCGTCGAGTTCTTCGACCACCTCGACGTCGTCGCCGACGCCTTCCATCTCCTTCAGGATGGTCTGGAGCTGCTGGTCGCCGGTTTCGTAGTGCCGGTCGATCAGCGTCTGCAGGGTGTGCTCGCCCGCCAGGACCGGGAACAGGTCGTAGCCGGTGATGAACTTCAGGTCGTCCAGCAGCCCCAGATCGTGGGGATCAGCCACCGCGACGGTCAGGGTCTTCGCCTCGCGGCGCACCGGCAGGACCATGCGCTTGATGGCCAGATCGGCCGGAATCAGCTTCAGCAGCCTGGTGTTGACCTCGAACTGGGAGAGGTCGACCGCGGGCATCTTGTGCTGGCGGGCCAGGACCTTGGTCAGCTCGAGTTCGTCGATGGCCTTCTGCCGGACCAGAATCAACCCCAGACGCTGGTGGCTGGTCTGCTGCTCCTTCACGGCCGCGGCGAGTTGGGCCGGGGTCACCAGGCCCTGGGACACCAGCAGATCTCCCAGCATGTCGGCCGAGTGAACCTGGGAAGTCCGGACAGGAGGTGCGTGGGTTGCTGTCATCGTCGCTCAGAGGTGCAAAGGGGATGCCCACCCGGCAACCATCCCCAGCGGATGGCCCGGGCACCCGGCTCCGACCGGGTCACTGGGTCCGGGAGAGGCAACACTGGGACCGTCCTAGGGAATTGCCACCAGACTGGCCAATCCCGCCACTACAGCCTTGGTCAACCCGGGCACCCGGTGGAGGTCTGCCACACTGCGAAACGGCCCGGCACTGTCGCGAAATGCCGCAATTGCACGGGCCCGGACCGGCCCGATCCCCGGCAGCGCCATCAACTCCGACTCCGTGGCCTGATTCAACCGCACCTGCGCGCCCGCCGCACCCGTGGTCGGGGCATCGGCCGCTCGACCACCGAAAGCCAGCATGGGCGCCAGACGTTTCAGAGTGACATCGCCCACCCCGGGTACCCGGTCCAGGCCCGCCAGACTGCCGAATGCCCCGTTGGTCTCGCGATCCGCCACAATCCGGGCGGCCAGCGCGGGCCCGACCCCCGGAATTCGACGCAGCTCCAGCACCGAGGCCCGATCAACGTCGACCCGCTCGCCGCGCCCCAGAGGGCGCATGGCGGTCTCGACCAGGGCGGCCTGGGCACCCGGGTCCCCGTCGGAGGCCTGATCGAGCAGGGACACCGCCCCCGGGCGCTCACCGGGCCCGACCAGCGCCCCCCGGACCCCGTGCCCGAGCAGCGCCAGACCGGCGAGCAGGATCAGCGAGCGGCGTTCGTGGTGCGTCACCCCCCGAAGGTGTCACCCTCCGGCGGGGCCGATGGACTATTTGAACGTGCTGCGGATCACTGCGACGGCAACATTGCCCACCGCCCCCAGGGACCGGGCCGACACCTTGTCGTAGGTGTCGTTGGTGGTGTGCCATTGGGGATAGGCGCTGATCTCAGGAATCAGGTTGATGGCCTTGTAGCCCGCCCGGATGAAGGGGATGTGGTCATCGATGACCGCTCCGCCATTGCGCCGCACGAAGATGTTGCCGTAGCCGAGGCGCTCAGCGGTGCTCCAGACCAGATCCACCACGTCGGGCGCGGCGATCTGCGACTCCTGTTCGATCGGCAGCCGCAGGTCGAACTGCCCCACCAGATCGAACAGCACCACGAACCGCGGCTTCTCGGCCGCGATGGGATGGGCGACGTAGTAGGTCGACCCCAGCAGGACATCGACCTGTTCCGGCGTGAAGTGCCCGTAGTCCTCACCATCGACGAAGAGGATGTCCACGCCGCCCTTGGGCGGGGTCTTCTTGAGCGCCTCCATCACCCCGATCAGCACGGCCACCCCGGAGGCGCCGTCGTTGGCGCCCTGGATCGGGTTGTATCGCTGATCGCCATAGGCGTCGGCGCGGGGCCGGGTGTCCCAGTGGGCCATGTAGAGCACCCGATCGGTGGCCCCGGGGTTGAACCGGGCCATGACGTTGATCAGCGGGATGGTGTCGCCCGAGGCGGTCCGATGGGTCCATTCCTGCCGGATGGTGGTATCGGCCAGGTGGCGGCTGATGGAATCCAGCCACTCGGCGGTCCGGCGATGCCCGGGGGTGCCGGGCACCCGGGGGCCGAAGCCGACCTGGTCGGAAACGCGGGCCAGGGCCCGATCGCCGCTGAATTCGGCCGCCTGGGGCGCGGCATCGGCGGCCTGGCAGGCCGTCAGGGCGAGGAGGAGTACAGCAGTCCGGCAGCGCATGGTCAGTTCTCCAGGAAGGAGAGCGGGAAAACAAAGTAGGTCCGCAAGTTGATCCCGGACATCTTCTGGCGCAAGCTCCGGTTGTTGTCCAGGGACCAGGAGAAGTCCATCCCGGCGCGTTGCGCGCTGCTGCCCAGGACGGCGAACACACTCCCCCGCACGCTGATCCGCTCGAAATCGGAGTAGGGCACACAGCCATCGGCCTGGTCGCGTTCCAGACAGCTCCGTTCCGATCGTTGCAGGGCATCCAGCGAGATGGTCAAGGCTCGGCGCAGGCGCGAGACCACCCGGGGGAGCCGCGTCGTGGTCATCACCGTCACATTGAACTGGTCGACGTTCCGACGCGTCAGGCTGCCCAGCCCGGTGGTCACACCCCGATCAACCGTGTTCTGGATCGACATGGAGACACCGCCGTCGAAGAAGAGGTCCAACGAGGGGCGCAGTTGCCGGGTGGTCGTCGTGGCGCGGGACACATCACCCGAGGCCAGTTGGGTCGCCGAGGAGGTTGCCTGGCGATCGAACTGCAGTCGGGTGGACAACCGCGTCAGCGGACCCAGGCCCACCATGGTGCCCCAGGACGCGTTCCCGGAGGGCCAGGTTTCCTGACGACTGGAGGTCTGGAGTCTCCCCCCACCGATCAGACTCTGGTAGCGCTCGCTGGTCGCCACGACATAGCGGGTGCTCACAGTCAGGCTGGCGGGCAGGTCCAGGTCCACGGTGAACTCATCCGTGATCATTTCGCCGGCACTGATGGCCGCCTGCCCCTGGGTGGTCAGGAAGTTGTCCATCCCGCCCAGGGCAAGCTGGTAGGAGAGTCGCGGGGTGAACGCGGCCAGATCGAAGACCGACAGCCGGGTGCGCGTCCGCGAGCCGGTGATCGGCCGGAGCCGGCTGAGGGCCGCCACGAGGGAGCTGGAATCGCCTGCCAGCGACCGGACCAATTGCAGGGGGTCGAGATCCAGCGCCCACCGGGTTGCCCGGGAGTTGGTGAGCGTCTGGGGCAGGATGTATCCGCCCAGGGAATCGTCGATCAGCCGCACCGGTGCCCGCGAAGTCAGCGACCGGGACAGATAGAAGTTGCTGGTGCTGGTGATGGTCGGGCGCAGCCAGGTGGCGAGGACCGGGGACACCACCGCGGTCGAGGTGACGGTCCGGTCGCGCTCGACGCCGATATCCTGTCCCAGCAGGGCTTCCCGTGACATCCCCACCAGTCGACCCAGGGAGGTCGAATCCGGGTACTGCCGCAGATCCCGGGTACTGCGCCAGTCCGCGCTCAGGCTCAGCAGACCGATCGGCTGCCAGGTGGCTCCCAGATTGTTGCTCCAGAGATGCTGGAGCGACGTCACCGGTCGCAGGATGGTATCACTCAGCCGCTCCATCGGGGACTTGAAGGAGAGGTAGTCCCCGGCACTGCGGGTGAGCGACGACCCGAACCGCAGGCTGTGCGGCGACAGTGCCACCGAGGATCGGGCCAGACTCTGCCCCATGACACCGCGCTCCAGCCAATCGGGCAGCGCCCGCACCACGCCCCCCAGCCCCAGCGGGCGGCCGCGGCGCGGCACACTGCGCTGGTAGTTGAGGTTGGCGCTGAAATTGTGCACCGACGAGTTGCTCAACTCCGTGGTGTTCGACGCGTCCCCGCCCGACAGGGAGATGGTCAGCGGATCCAGCAGGAAGCGGGACAGTTCGGTCTTCGAGTATCCCGCCGTCCGCCGCACCGAGACCGACCAGGTGTGGGTGGCCGTGGCGGGCCGCCGCAGATCGACCAGGGAGGAGCCGCGGATGTCACTGCCGCCGACCAGTTGCGGATCGGTCCCGACCGCCAGCAGGGAGTAGCTGATCGGAATCTCGAAGCCCATCGTCGGGATCAGACGGTCGAGCCGGAAGCTGCCGCCCACCCGGGCCGTCGTCACCGTCCGATACGAGGGCACTTCGCCCAGTTGCCGGAAGCGCCCGTCGCGACGCGACCAGTCGACATCCAGGGTGCCGACATCCGAGGCGATCAACCGCCCCGACATCGCCGCCGCCACGCCGGTCTCGGAGACCGGCTCCCGCACCCGGATATCGTCGACCCAGAGTTCGGTCTCCGGAATCGGTGTCCCGCCGTTCTGGCGCCAGATGCCGGTGGCCAACTCCTGCACCGCCGCCAGGTTGGGCGGATTGATCTGCGGGTCGCGGATCTGCACCATGTAGCGACCGTCGCAGGCGATCCACGCCTCCGGATCGCCGCCGCACTCAGCCGCCCCGCTCGGTGCCTCGCCGCGCTGGAACCGTTCCTCGATGTCGGCGCGCAAGGCCCGCCAACGCTCCATCTCGATCACATGATCGGGCTCCCATGAAACCGTTGAAGCGGGCGCCCGGTACAGATAGAAGTTGTAGGCATCACTGCCCACCTTGAGATACGCTTCGAGATCGCCACTGGCCCAGCCCGGGCCGGACCCGCGCAACCAGACGCGGAGCTGTTCGTAGGCCAGCAGGTTCTGCTGGCCACTCCCCAGCCGGTGATAGGCTTCGGCCCGCTCACCACCCTGCAGGTCCCGGGCGATGATCCGCAGCGACTTCTCGTTGACCTGCGTCGGCATCACCCCGATCACCGGGTTGTGTTCATTCGGCGTGTTGCCGAGGCCCGGCGGCGAGGTGTAGCCCAGTTCGACATTCTGGGTCGAGATGGACCCGACCAGCACACTGCCGTGCGCTTCGGCGATCGCGCCGGACAGCCCCAGGATCGGCCGGTCCGAGCGTCGCACCCAGGGCGCGCCCGTCAACCGCATCCGGGCCAGTCCGAAGAAGATCGTGGGATCGATCCCGCCAGTCCCCGGCGGCGTCACGAAGGTCAGCCGCATCTGTCGGGCGAGGCGGAGATCGGCCTGACCCAGGACCGCATCGGGATCACGCAGGGGGATCCGGTAGAGGGTCCAGGTGGCCGAGCGGCCGCTCTCGTCGAGCACCACATTGCGGTCCCGCACGAAGTACTTCGGGTCGCGGATGTCGACGATGTAGCGGTGGACATCTTCGTTGGAGCCGAGCGCGTTGAGCACGCCGTCACCATCGAGGTCTTCGGTATCGAGCACGCCGTTGCCGTTGGTACACCGGCTGCTGAGATCGGCCCACGGGAAGGCCACCAGGCCATCTACCTGTCGGGCCTGACACAGGGCCGGCAACGGCAGCACCACACCGCCGGGGCCGACGACGCTGTCCGGACGATCGCCCAGGATCCCCTTGTCGTCGGTCAGGGCATTCCAGGTCCCCAGGGGGGTCCGCTCGGTATTGAGAACACCGAGCCCCGGGTACTGCCGCCCGCTCCAGGTGGTGTCGTTCCCCGACACGGTAAAATCCGTCGGAGCCAGGGACACGGCATCTTCACTGACCTTGCCGAGGTCGACGACGATCCGCATGCCGGTTTTCTGGATCAGTGAGTCGCGGGTCTGGTAGAGCCAGAACTCGAGATACTCGTTCTGGGTGAGATCGACGCCGGTATTGGACAGCGGCGTGGTGATGCTGCGCCAGCGCGGCTGGGCGGGCGTGTGCGGGAGGGTCCAGTGCGAGCGCCGCAGCGAATCGACCATCCCGCCGGCGGTGTCGGCATGCAGCGCCGTCCAGAGCACGGTTTCCAGATTCAGCGTCCGGGTGTCGGCGACCCGGATGGTGCTGTCGATGTCCTGCGACGTAACCTCGAAAAAGCCATTGCCGTACTGGATCAGATTCTGCCAGGTGAGCTGCGTGGCATGCGGCAACTGGAAGCCGCCGGAGAACCCGAGCAGCTCCAGGCCGGTGGGCTGTTGCGGCTGCGAGCCCGGCAGCCAGTTCGTCTCGGTGAGCAGAATCGGAATCCCGCCGTCGTTCTCGAATTCCTCCAGGAAGGCCTCGCCGTACCGGTTCGGATCGGGCCGCGACAGGGCGACCTCCCCGGTCAGCGCCAGTGTCGAGGGCGCCCCCAGCGAGCGGCGCGACAATCCCGAGAACCAGGCGGTGACCCCCGGCAGGTCGAGGTTGAACGTCGACGTGATGCCCCCCAGGAAGCCGGCCTTGGGTTCCGACCCCACCGGCGGACGGCGATAGGCCGACTGCTCCCGCTGATACAACGACACCAGGGAGACCGACCCCAGGCGCCCCAGCACCCAGGTCGCGGACAGCCCCTGCAGCGAGGTGGGCGCGACGGCGAAGAAGCTCTGCCGCACATAGCTCACCGACACGATGGCCGAACCGGTCGTCGACGGAAACAGCTCATTCGGTTTGAGGAAGGTGACCTGCCCGCTCTCATAGGAGATGCGATAGTCGACCCCGCGCTCCAGCGGGCGGCCATTGACGGTGATCCGCTCGGTCCCCTCCCGGATCTCGCCGAGGAAAAAGCCCGAACGGTCGCCGCTGCTCAGCGCGTCGTACCGCAGCAGCAGTTGGAAGCGGGTCGGCGGGCCCTGCGAGGCCAGCAGATACTCCGGCGTCCGGTAGAGCGAGTCGTTCCGCTCGGCCGGGGACAGCCGGACAGCATCTGCGAAGGGCTGGGCATGCGGAAAGACGATGAGCTGGTCCCGGATGACCTGGTTCGCCCCGGGGTCGCGGGTGCGCGGGAACAGCCGATTGTCCAGGTCGAACAGTGCTTCGTCTCCCGGTGTCGCCAGCCCCAGCAGCGAGAGATAGGTCCCCGCCCCGGTGGCGGGCTGTTCCGAACGCCCCACCTCCAGCGCCACCCGCAGCGAGGACCGCACCAGCTCGCCCCCGACTCGGTACACCTGCCGCATCCCGTGGAGGAACAGCGGTGAGGCGGGCCCCCGGTTGGGCATCGCGATCAGCCGTACTGAATCGGCACCCTCGGGACGATCCACCATCGGCATGGTCCCCACCATGGTGCCGGCCTGGGTCCGGTAGCTGACCGCCAGGAAGTCGTTGAAATCGATCGCACCCGCCAGGGCAAACCACAGCCCGGACGGGTCCAGCCAGTAGTCGACCCCGGGCTGCAGCAGTTGCCAGCGCAGCGGTCCGGCCCGTTCCTCGCCATTCCAGCCCGTCGCCATGATGCCGTCGTAGGTTGCGCCCACCGTGCCCGGCTGGTTGGCCGCCACGTACCGGTACACCTGGACTTCGACCGGGCGCTGGAGGTCCGGCACAGCCACCTGGTCCAGCGACAGAATGTCGATGGCGGGCCACCCCGGCAGCGTCGCGGGATCCACCACCCAGAAGAACCGGTCGCGTTCAAAATCCTGATCGCCGGCCCGACGATCCTGCGCCTGAGTGGTCTGCTCGCCGATGGCGAAGATCCGCTCGGCGGTCTGGTCGCCTTCCTGCCGCGCCATGATCGCCTGAATCGCCACGGGTCCCAGTTGCAGGTCGGCACTCAGGCCCTGGTTGTTGACCGGGACCGAGGCGCCGAGAAAGCGCGACGTCGGCGCCCGGAACTGCACCGACCCGGCGTCGACCCGCTGGATGACCTCATCCTCCAACCCCTGGAAGTAGAGCCGGAAAATGTTGTTGCCCTCGTAGCTTCGGCCGGTATCCATGTCGATGTCGGCGTGGAGCCGCTGCCCGAAGACGCCCCGCGACCGGAGCACCAGCAGGTTCTCGATCCGGGGCGCCGAGAAGGTCCCGCGGCACCCCGAGTAGGGGGAGGCCAGCATCACCGGCGTGCAATTGAGGGCCCGCTGCCGGGAGGTGCTCAGCGCCACCCGCAGTTCACCGTCCAGGGAGATGTCGGCGGTGCGGGGCGAGAGCCCCAACGGCGTCCGCATCTCGGTCATGCCGCCGCGGTCGTCCCGTTCGTAGCCCAGCCGATGCAGCAGCCGGTCGGTGGCCGCCGCCTCGGAGAAGGGGAAGGACATCGGGAGCAGGACGCCGGTGGAGCGAGTCCCGAGCCGCAGCCGCGCCGCGTTGGTGGTATCGGCGAAGGGGGTCGTCGGCCCCCCAAGCAGCGAGGTGAGCCGCGGCGGGGCCGCCCGGGTGAACCACCAGGCCTGCAACAGCGGGGGCGCCACCAGCCCTGGCAGCGGTGTCCGGGAACTGCGCAGCACCGATGGCGGCCCCGAATCGACGGGGACCTGTGCCGCCAGTGGGACCACGACGCAGCAGCAGACCAGGAGTATGAAAACGAAACGGGCCACGGGGCTCGACGGAATGCGATTAGTTTGCAGACAGCAACCGTAAGCTAGGCGCCCAGCTCCCCGGGCGCCACGACCCGCCGCACGGGAACCCGGATGAGCCTGCTTTCCCGTCATATTCTTCGCTCCCTCGTAGCACCGTTCCTCTGGGGGGTGATTGCCCTGACGGGACTGCTGCTGCTCAACACGCTCTCCTCGCTGATCGACCGCCTCGGCGGCAAGGGGCTCGAGTGGCAGGTCATGGCCGAAGCCATTTTCCTCGCCATCCCCGCCCTGCTGGTCCTCACCATACCGATGGCCGTGCTCACCGCCACCCTGTACGGCTTCGGACAGCTCGCGTCCGACGCCGAGATGGTGGCAATGTACGCCAATGGGGTCTCGGTGTGGCGGATGGCCCGACCGGCGCTCCTGGCGGCCGGCGGCGTGGCGCTGGTGAACTTCCTGTTCTTCGACCAGGTCATTCCCAACAGTAACGCCCGGCTGCGGGGGCTGATGATCGACGTGGGCAACAAGCATCCGACCCTGTCCCTGCGGGCCGGCGAACTGACCCGCATCGGCACCACCTCCCCCTATGTGATGCTGGCCCAGCAGGTCGACTCGGGCGGCATCGTCCGTGATGTCACCATCTATACGCTCAGCAGCGCCGACGCCCGGCAGGTGATCCGCGCCGACAGCGGCCACCTGCGGATCGCTCCCAACGGGCGCGACATGCTGATGACGCTCCACAATGGCTCGGCACTCGACTACCGCCCGCAGCTCCAGGGTCGGGTGGAGCATACCGCCTTCCTCTCGGACCAGATCCGGCTGCGCGATGTGACCAACCAGCTCCAGCGCACCCAGGAATTCGACCGGGGCGATCGAGAACTGAGCAGTTGCCAGCTCCGCGATGCCATCACGGATCAATCCTGGTATGTCCAGGATGGGACGGACCGCCGGGCCACCGCCACCCGGCGTGACCTCCGGCGACTGTCCGGCCTGCCGGCCGCCACCCGGCCCCCGATTCAGACCAAGCCGCCAGTCACGCCGCACTGCGGAGCCTACCGCCAGGTGGAGCGCTGGTTCCAGCGGCTGATGCTCCCCGTGGCCACTCTCGACGCGCTCCGGGCCGACTCGATCCGTGTCGCCGAGAACTTCCAGCGGCAGCAGGACGAGATCGACCGGCAGCGGCGCCAGGCCGAGGAGGGCCCACCGGTCATGCTGCCGCGACCGCAGGACCTGCCCGCCCTTGAGCCGCCGCAGCCCGAGCCGCTGCCGCCGATGATCCCGGTCGATACCTTCCGCCCCCCGGTCAGTGACAGTCAGCGTGCCGCCACGGTGCCGGACTCGCTGGTGCCGGATTCGCTGGTCCCGCCGCCCGACTCGGTCGGCGGCGTACCCGATTCACTCCGGGGCGCGCTGCCGGATTCGACCCGCCCACCGGACTCACTCCGGACCACCCCGGACTCGCTACAGGTGGCCGACTCGCTGCGGCAGCTCGCGGTGCCCCCGGTCACCGCCAGCGGCGATTCCGGTACCACGACCCCACCGCCGGTGGTGACCGAACCGCTGCCGCAGGTACCCCTGTTCGAGCCGACACCGATGACCGGCATGCTCCCGGGCGACCCGAGTCTTGAGGCCCTCCCGCAGGATTACCTGGGTCGCCTCGGGGAGGGCCGGGCCGTGCCAGCTCGACATCCCCTGGAGCCGATGACCTCCCTGATCGAGGTCCAGGGGGCCATCCAGGAAGTGCGCGGCGCGGAGTCGCAGATCCTCAGCTTCCAGGTGGAGTTCCACAAGAAGTTCGCCATTCCCCTGGCCTCCATCTGCTTCGTGCTCATCGGCCTGGCACTGGCGCTGCGCTACCCGCAGGGCGGCATCGGCCTGGTGATTGGTGGCTCGCTGGTGATCTTCATGATCTTCTACATCATGCTCTCCCTGGGGGAGAACCTGGCCAAGAAGGGCTTCGTCGATCCCACCCTGGCGGTCCACGCGCCCCTGGTGCTGTTCTCGGTGGTCGGCCTCCTCGCCGTCCATTCGGCCAACCAGGAGATCGGCTCCTCGCGCAGCACCGACATCCTGGGCCCGCTGCGCGACCTCTTCCGTTTCCGTCTCCGGCGCCGGAGCGCCCCATGAAGCCCCTGGGCGTACTGGACCGCTACATCCTGCGGCAGTGGCTGAGCATCTTCCTGGTCTCGGGCCTGGGCATCCCCGCCGTGGCCGTGCTGATCAACCTCTCGGAACGCTTCGGACCGCTGACCTCCCGGCAGGTGCCGGTGCGCGACATCCTGCTCGGGGAGGTGTTCTTCTATCCCTACCAGGTGGCCACGCTGCTGCCGGCCGCCGTCCTGTTCGCCACCGTGTTCACGCTCAACGCGATGGGGCGCCGCAGCGAACTCACAGCCGCCAAAGCCGGCGGCGTGTCCTTTCTGCGCCTGATCCTGCCCATGCTCCTGCTGGCGACCCTCGCCGTCCCGGCGAACTTCGCCATCCAGGAACTGGCGGCAGTGTCCTCGGCGCACAAGCGCGAGCTGCACCGGGAGAAGCCCCCCAGCACCTCGCAGTTCCGTACCAACGCCACCTTCGTCGCGGCCAATCGCTGGGTGTACGGCGCCTCCGAGGCGCGGCGCGAGATCGAGCAGGACGGCCAGCGGCTGGCCGGACGACTGCACGCCGTGATCCTCGACAGTCCGCCCATCGATGGCGTGCGTCAGGTGGTGGTCGGCGACAGTGCCACCTGGTCACCCAGCCGCCAGAGCTGGACCATCCACCGCGGCTCGCAGACCTTCGTCGATGCCACCACCAACGAGATCCTCGGCCTGGCCCGGTTCCAGACCATGGAAATGCCCATGCTCACCGACCCGCCCCGGGTGCTGGTGGATGAGCAGAAGAAGGCCGAAGAGATGCGCTACCGCGAGCTGGAGGCCTATCTGGATCAGTTGCGGCGCGCCGCCGCCGTGCCGGGGCAACTCGAGGTGGACTTCCACCTGAAGCTGGCGCTGCCGGTGGCCTGCATCATCGTCGCCCTGTTCGGCGCGCCGCTGGCCGTGACCAACCCGCGCGCCGGGGCGGCGCTGGGACTGGCCATGGCGCTGGGCACCACGCTGATCTATCTGACCGGTACGCAGATCATGAAAGCCGTCGGCGGCAAGGGCATGATCACCCCGCTGCTCGGTGCCTGGTCGATGAACCTGCTGTTTGGAGTGCTGGCCCTGGTGCTGCTGTCCCGGGTCCGGTCCTGACGCCGACCACGGGCGGGGAGCATCCCCACCCGTGGCCGGATCCGGTTACGCCTGCGTCGTCCCGGCGAACCGCTGGTAGAGGAAGTAGGCCGGTACCCCGGCGAAGATGATCCCGAAGGTCACCACGTTGTCGCCCGGGTTGGTGATCAGCGCATTGCCCACCATCATCACCGCGCCCAGCAGGAAGATGATCGGCACCACCGGCCAGCCCCAGGTGCTGTAGGGCCGCGCCAGGTCGGGCTGCCGCCGCCGCAGCACGAACACCGCCCCCACCGCCAGCGCGTAGAAGGGCCAGGCCCCGATCACGAAGCGGTCCGCCAGCTCGGAGAACGAGTTGAACAGCACGTAGATGATGCCCAGCGTCGCGGCCAGCCAGATCGCCACCGACGGCGTCTGGAACTTGGGCGACACCCGCGCCAGCGACGGGAAGAACAGCCCGCGGTCGGACAGCGCGAAGAACACCCGGGGCCCCGTCATGATCGAGCCGTTCACCGACCCGAAGCAGGACACCATCACCACGCCGGCGATGATCGAGGCACCGGCCGCACCGAACAGGGGAATCCGCGTGGCCGCGTCTGCCGCCACCCGGGTCGAGGCGGCAATCTCACCCACCGGCATCAGGTACAGATAGGCCGCGTTGATCAGCAGGTAGGCCACCAGAATCGATGCCGTGCCGAGGATCAGCGCGCGCGGCAGGTTGCGGGCAGGATCCTTCACCTCACCGCCCACGAAGGAGAGGTTGGACCAGCCGTCGTAGGTCCACATCACCTTGATCAGCGCCGTCAGCATCAGCGAGAGCGTCACCGTGCCGCCGGTGGTGGGCGTCTCGAAGTGGGTCACCGACCCGGTGCCGCCGGTGAAGGCGAACAGCGTCAACCCGATCAGCGCCCCGTACTTCAGGATGGTGGTCAGGTTCATCAGGATGGCCGCGTAGCCGATCCCCAGGTAGTTGAGCAGCGCGATCACGAAGATCGCCGCCGCCGCAGCGTAGCGCTCCT
>CAYQXR010000055.1:0-12903 GCA_964421625.1 uncultured Gemmatimonadaceae bacterium
GCCGCCTGCTTGGCCATAGTCTCGACCATCCCCTGGCGTCGCCCCGTCCCCCAGATCATGTCCTGGAGCATCCCCCCGGAGCTGCCGCTGCCTCCCCCACCGGTCGCCCCACTCTTCTTGCCCGATGCCGCGGCCGGGGCCTCTGCCGTGGTCCGCGCCTCGGCGGCGCGCCGGGTGAGCAGTTCATAGGCCGATTCGCGGTTCACCGGGGTGTCGTACCGGCCACGCACTGGCGAGCGGTCCATGAGGGCCCGCCGTTCCTCCGGCGTGATGGTCCCCATGCGGCAACGCGGCGGGGCGATCATCGCACGCTGCACCGGCATCGGCACGCCACGGTCCTGCAGGGTCGAGACCAGCGCTTCGCCCACCGCCAATTGCGGCAGCAGGGCCCGCACATCGAGATCCGGATTGCTGACGAAGGTCTCGGCGGCCGCGCGGACGGCCTTCTGATCGCGGGGCGTGTAGGCGCGCAGGGCGTGCTGGACGCGGTTGCCGAGCTGGCCGAGAATCTCGCTGGGGATGTCGTCGGGGAACTGGGAGCAGAAATAGACCCCGACCCCTTTGGACCGGATCAGCCGGACGACCTGCTCAACCTTCTGGCGCAGCGCGGGTGGCGCATCGTTGAAGAGGAGGTGAGCCTCGTCGAAGAGGAACACCAGGCGGGGACGGTCGAGATCGCCGACCTCAGGGAGATTCTCGTAGAGTTCCGACAGCATCCACAGCAGGAAGGTGCTGTAGAGGCGTGGTCGGAGAATCAGCTTGTCGGCCGCGAGCACGTTGATCATCCCGCGACCACTCAGGTCGGTCCGCAGCAGGTCGTTCAGGTCGAGCGCCGGCTCGCCGAACAATCCCGCCCCGCCCTCACGCTCGAAGGCGAGCAGGGACCGCTGAATCGCGGCCACCGACTGCGGCGTCACCAGACCGTACTGGGCCGAGATGGTCTTGCGTTCCTCTGACACGAAGGTGAGGACGGCGCGCAGGTCGTCCAGGTCGAGCAGCAGCAGACCCTGTTCGTCGGCCAGCCGGAAGACCACTTCGAGCACACCGGTCTGGACATCGCTCAGTTCGAAGATCCGCGCCAGCAGGGCCGGACCCATTTCGCTGATGGTGGTCCGGACCGGATGCCCCGCCTCACCCAGGAGGTCCCAGAACACCACCGGGCTGGCCTCCGGCCCGTAGCCCTCCACCCCGATCTCGGCGGCCCGCTGCACCAGTTTCTCCTGGGGCGTGCCGGCCATGGCGAGCCCGGCCACATCGCCTTTCACGTCGGCCATGAACACCGGAACGCCCAGCCGCGAGAACCCTTCGGCGAGCACCAGCAGGGAGACGGTCTTGCCGGTGCCGGTGGCCCCGGCGATGAGGCCGTGCCGGTTCCCGTACCGGGCCAGGAGATGGACCGGCGATTCGCCGCGCCCCAGAAGTATGCTCGTCATGACTCGCTCGATCGGAAGGGAAGCCCGCACCCGGACCCGGGGAACCAGGTACGCCGGAAAGATGGCAGCGGATCCGGGCCAACGCCACTGGCCGGGACGACACAACGCCCCGGAGCCCGCCCCCCCTCAATGCCACGCGGGGAGCCGCCAGTGGCGACCCCCCGCGAGGTATGCAGACAGCGGACGACCGTCAGGCCCGGGCGACCCGGAGCACTTCGGCGATGGTGGTGACGCCTTCGCGCACCTGGCGGAGCCCGTCGTCCAGCAGGGAGCGCATACCGCGCTCCAGCGCCATGGCCCGCATTTCCTCCGAGCCGCGACGCCGCTGGAGTTCGACCCGGAGGTCGTTGTCCATCACCATCAGCTCGTAGATGCCGCGCCGCCCGAGGTAACCGGAACCCCGGCACTGGTCGCAGCCTTCGCCCTTCCAGACCGTCTCCAGGTTGAGCGCCTCGACATCGAGGCGACGCCGGGCCAGCACGTCCGGGGTCGTCTGCACCTTGCAGTGCGGACAGATGCGGCGGACCAGACGCTGCGCCAGCACGGCATCGACGGTACTGGCCACCAGGTAGGGTGCCACGTCGAGGTCGAGCAGACGGGTCAGCGCCGTAGGGGCGTCATTGGTGTGAAGGGTGGAGAGCACCAAGTGGCCCGTCAACGCCGCCTGGGTGGCGATCTGCGCCGTTTCGCCGTCACGAATTTCGCCGAGCAGGATGACGTCAGGGTCCTGGCGGAGCAGCGACCGGAGTGCGGCGGCGAAGGTGACACCGACCTTGTCGTTCACCGGCACCTGGGGTACCCCGGCCAGTTCGTACTCGACCGGGTCCTCCACCGTGATGATCTTCTCACGGCCGGTCCGCAGCATTTCGACGGCACCATACAGCGTGGTCGACTTGCCGGAACCCGTCGGGCCGGTCACCAGGATGATGCCGTGCGGCCGGGCGATCACCTCGCCGAACTGCTCCAGCGTATCGGCGGCCATGCCGAGTTCCTGGAGCGAGATCCGGCCACGTTCCTTGTCCAGGATACGCAGCACCACCGACTCGCCGCGCAGCGTCGGCACGGTCGACATACGGACGTCGACCTGCCGCTGCTGAAGCCGCAGCCGGATCCGGCCGTCCTGCGGCATGCGCCGTTCGGCGATGTCGAGATCGGCCATGATCTTGAGACGCGAGACGATAGCGGCCGTCAGATGGGCCGGCGGTGACGGGGCATTCTGCAGCACGCCGTCGACGCGGTAGCGGACCCGCAGCCCGTCGGCATAGCCTTCCAGGTGCACGTCGGAGGCGCGGGCATCCAGCGCCTCAATCAGCAGCAGGTTGACCAGACGCACCACCGGGGCTTCGTTGGCCAGGTGCATCAGGTCGTCGAGCGGAATCTCTTCGCTGCCGCGGACCGTGCCTTCGCCGGCCATGCCGGCAATCAGGCCCTCGGCCGTCTGCGACTCGACCGTGTAGATCCGCCGGATGGCGGTCTTGAGATCATGCTCTTCGTACCGTTCCAGCACCAGATCGGCGTCGAGGATCAGCCGCAGGTCGTCCAGGGCCGAGGGATCTGGAGCGTCGAGCCAGGTGCCCACACTGACGGTATCCCCCTCGCGATGGAGGGGCATCACCCCGAACGTCTCCAGCCAGTCCGGGGTCAGCGTCTCGGAGAGCCGATCGACGTCCAGGAGATCCGCAGCGGGGCGGATGCCTGCCATCGCGAGTCCGCTCAACGGAAGCTCCTCTCCGGGTTGCCCTGCGTGGTGTCGGGGCGGATGGTGTCCGGCCGAATCCGAGCCACGGGCACGTCCTTCAGCAGTTCGCTGCTGTCCTTGAGCAGTTGCTTCATGGTATCCACGTCCTCATCCGACGAAATGATGTGCGGCGTCAGGAAGAGGAAGAGTTCCGAGGTGCGGTCCTGCTGCTGCACCGATCCGAACAACAGGGGCCCGATGATGGGGATGTTGCGGAGCACGGGAATGCCCGTGCTGGACTTGGTCTGCGACCGGCCGGCCAGCCCGCCGACCACCGTGGTCTGCCCGCTGCGCAGGAAGATGCTGGTCGAGGCCTCGCGGTTCGAGATGATGTACGACCCCGAGATCGGGTCGGGCGAGGCGCTGTTGTCGGTCTGGCTGACCGTCAGGTTGACGTAGCCGTCCCGATTGATGATGGGCGTGATGTTCAGCGTGGTCCCGACGCCGACCTGGTTATAGGTCACCACCGTGGTGGGCACGCCACCGGTCAGCGACGTGGAGGAAGTCGCCGGGAACGGCAGCGTCTGACCGACGTTCAGGTAGGCTGGAAAGTTGTTCTGCGCAATGATGATCGGCAATGAAAGCACCCGGACATCGCCCTGTGTCTGCAGAGCAGAGAGCGCCAGGTTGTAATCAATGGACCCCGAACTCCCGATGAACCGGGAGATGATCTCCCGGGCCGTCGACGCGGCCGGAAGGGCCCGGCCGAGACTGTCCAGCGTCCGGCCCGACCGGTAGGTGACATTGCCGGCCAACCCGGCATTGAGATCGTTGTTGCGCGAGACCTCGGCAATGGTGACCTCGATCAGGACCTGCTGCGGCCGCAGGTCGATCGATCGCAGCAACTGTTCAATCTGGATCCAGTCCGAGTCGTTGGCCATCACCAGGAGCTGATTGGTGGTGGCCTCGATCGAAATGCGGGGGAGCTGCAACTGCTGGTTGGCGAACTGGCCGCCGAACCCGCCGCCGCCGGGGCCCTGGAAGAGCCCCTGAAGCCCCTGAAGCAGATTGGCCCCGCCGGCCATCCCCTGCCCGCCACGGCCAGCCTGGGCAGCACCCATCTGCACCGTGACCTGTCCCGCACGATCGACGGTCCGGACTGCCTGGATCTGGGGCACGCCGTCTTCGTCCAGCATCCAGGTGGTGTCGGCGAAGGCGACGTCATTCATCGGGTCGACCAGGTCAAAATCCCCGCTCAGCCCGCGCCCGCCACGGCCGCCAGTGTTGCCACCACGACCGCCAGCCGCGTTGCCGCGCCCACCGGCATTGTTGTTCCCACGGCCCTGGTTGGTGTTCATCCCACCGCCCCGGCCCTGGTTGAAGTTCTGGTTGAAGTTGGTGCCGCCGACGCTCCGGCCCGCCTGCTGCTGGAACAGCGACGTCACCGTCTGCGCTGCCGACTGCGCCGTGATATGCCGCAACTGGTAGGTGCGCAGGGTCTGGGCGTTCAACTCCTGAATGCGCCGCTGCTGCTCCATCTGGAACTGCTGGTTCTGCTGCTGCGCCGTCAGCACCGGCTTGGCCGACACCGACAGGGCGTTGCCGCGCTGCGAGAAGATCAGGTCGTTCCCTTCGGCGATCATCTGAATCGCGTCGATGAACTCCTGGGTCGTCCGCATCGGCGTCACGGCCCGGAAGGACACGTACTTGCCGTACACGCCGGAAGCGACGCTCAGGTTGAGGCGCCCGGCTTCTGCCAGGGCCGACAGGACGGTCTGAACCTCCTGGCCCTGGAAGTCGGCGGTGAAGCCGCTGTGCACCTGCTGCTGGGCGTTCCCCTGACCCTGCTGCATCTGGACCGCGCCAGCCTGCATGCCGGCCCCCTGGACCTGGGTGGTCGCTTGCTGGCGGCCCCCCTGCTGCTGCTGCTGTCCCGTCAGCGGGAGCACCAGCGCAGGCAGGGCCATGACACACATGAGACGAATGGATGGCTGCATGACGATCAACTCCCGCGTTTCGCCGTGGGGATGGTGAGTTCCTTGCCGGCTTTGGTAATGAAGGTGACCCCACTGAGGGCGATCGACTTCACGGTATAGGTGCCCACGACGTCACCGACGCGCGGGAAGTACAGCCGGTCGGAATCGAGCCGACAGGCACAGAAACTGGAGCCGGAGTCGCCCAGCACGACGCCGAGCACCACCGGTACGGCTGGCGGCAGGGGCGGCAGGGGCTGCCCCGCCAGCCAGTAGCGGCGGACCGGGGCCCGACGTTCCTGCGAGAAAATGCCGGAGGCGACTGCTGCCGCCACATCGACGTTGTCCACCTGGCTGGGCGGATCGAGCGCACCAGGGACGATGGTCACCGGCCCCCCCGCGGGCGGGGTCTCATCCAGCGCCATGGCCCGACGCCAGGTCCAGGTGCAGAGCCCGGCTCCGACCACGAGGGCCAGCAGCGCCGGCCGCATCCCCTTGACGGACATCAATTCCTGGACTGTCATCGCCCACCTCCTGGCGCGCTGCCGCGGCCGGGTGCGCCGGTCGCTGCGGCCCCGCGTCCGCCGCCCACCCGTCCGGACTGGACGCTGACCCCGGCACTGGAGTTGCCCAGCGCAAAGGCCGCAATGGTCGCGTTGATGGTGAGCACCTCGACCTCGGCGTCCGACTCGCTGGCCGTCACGCTCCGGGCGGGGCGGGTGAGATCGACCCGCTCCACGATCACCGCCTTGGGACCGCGCTCCAACGCCCTCAGGAAGGCGAGGGTGCCGTGCAGATCCGACTCGCCCCGGATATCGAGGTGCAGCATCCGGACCCCGTCGGTCACCATGGTGACCGGCCGCGTAGTCGCATTGGGCAGATGGACCTGATTGGCCCACGCCAGCTCGCCGACGTACGAGGCCAGCGCCGAGGTGGCGACGGCGTCATCACGTCCCTCGAACAGCCGCGGCTCCATCGCCTTGACCGCCGAGTCCGTCATGGCCTGCAGCTCCGGGTTCTGCTTGGCCGTCTCCACCGCGCTCCGCTCGGCGGCCAGCAGTTCGCGCTCCCGCGCCGTTTCCGTCCGGACATTGCGGAAATCCGCCGTGACCGGTTTGACCACCCGGAACCAGAGTGCCGCCGGGATCAGAACCATCAGCGCGAGCCGGATGGTGCGTTTGTCGCGATCCGAGATGCTGGGCAGTGCCAGCTTCCTGGTTTTCATTATCGGGTCCCTCCTGGTCCACGTCCGCCTGCGCCGCTCCGTCCGGGCGCTCCCGGTCGCGACGTGGCCGCGGCCGATGTGACGGCGACCCGAGTCGTATCCCGACGCACGGCCGCAATCACGAAGTGTTCCCTCGCGCCGCCCCCTTCCTGTGCCTCACGCCGGACCTGGCCGGGTGAGCGCAGGGCGGTCAGTTCGGCGCTGCGGTCCAGGCCGTCGAACACGCCGACATAGTCGCTGGTCAGCCCCTGCATCAGCAGCGTGTCGCCCCGCAGGTGCAGCGCGGTCAGATACGAATCCCGCGGCAGGTAGCGCGTCACCTCGCCGATGATCGGCGCCCACCGGGGCGCCGAGCGCTCGGCCTGGGCAATGGCGGCCATCCGGTCGTAGGCCTCCAGCACCGAGGTGCGTCCCAGCATGGTCGAGGTGACCGCCGGTGCCAGTGCCTCGCGCTGCGCCACGACATGCGACAGTTCGCGCTTGGTGCCCCAGTATTCCAGCACGGCGGCGCCCAGCAGCAACAGCACGGCGGCGGCCGCGACGGCATACATGATGCCCTTCAGTCGTCCCGCGTGCCGGGCGCGATCGCCATCGGTCAGGATGTGGGGCCCCGTGGCGCGACCAGCGAAGGCCGCCGCCATGGCATCAGCCTCTTCGGCCACATCGGTCCAGTCGCCCGGGACGGCCGCCACGGTCACCCCGCGCGGTGCGAGCGCGCGCAGCAACTCGCTCTGCCCCTGCGACTGCCCGAAGGAACCGACCTGCGGCAGGTCCCCATCAGGCAGTGCGGCCAGAATCGCCTGCGCCAGCAGGTCGGCATCTTCGGCGCCCGGCCGGAAGCGGCGGATGGCCGCCAGCGAGCCACGCTGCAGCTCCAGCAGCGAGATGCGCCCCTCTTCGTGCACCAGCAGATGACCAACCCGACGCCCGAGGGCCGGCCAGAGTGCCACGCCGGCTGCCGCCCAGGCGCTCTCCACCGGGCCCACCCCGCTGACCGATCCCCCGGCCTGACGGACAGCCGAGTGAATGCCGTTGAGCAGGCGGGTGGACATGGCCGAGGCGATGAACGGAATCGGACCGCCACGTGCCCCACCGGTCCGCAGCACGCCGACCGACTGGGGCCCCCGGGCCGTCAGGAAGTACCGGCTGGCATTCTTGGACGCGAGTGCTGCCACCTGGTCGTCCATCAGCGGCGGGAAGGGCAGCCGCCGCGTATCCGCCAGAGGGGGCAGCAGCGCCACCGCAACGGCGGGCGTCCCATCGCCCAGACCCAGCTCGCGCAATGCGGCTTCCAGCGCCGGCCAGGTGCCATTCTCCACCGGCGGCTCCAGCGTTCGACGCGTGATCGTGGGGCGGGTCGCCCCCGGCGTCGCGAGGGTCAGTGTCGTCGGTGTCAGAGTCATGCCGACCCCGCCACCGCGTCGCACCGTCATCACCATTGCTTCCATCCGATCGTTGTGGTGGTCCCATTGCGGGTCAGCAGAGCGCGCATCCGAACCGGCTTCGCCATCGGGCTGGCGTACGCGGTTGCGGTGAGAATCATCTGGTTGCTCTGGGCCGTCGCCCCGGCGGTGAAGGCCGCCTGCAGTCCTTCAGGAATGACCGCTGTCACCTGGGTCAGGTTCGAAATCCGGGCCCCCTGGACCGACCGAGCCGAGACGATCATGGCGATCAGCGCCTCACTGGCATTGGGCAGGCCCCAGAGGACTTCCTCGGGCGCGGTATTCACGTTGATCTGTCCGGTACCGTAGGTAGTCACATACGGTGCAATCAGATCGTACATCTCCTGGGTCATGCCGTAGACCTGCAGCAGGTCGCCCGGGTCACGGAATGGCGCGTTAGTCGGCAGGGCCAGCATGCCGGCGTCCAGGTATTCGCCCTCTTCGGCGCCGTTCACGCGGGTATTGACGTCGATGTCGCGCCAATCCTGAATGGCGGCACTCAGCGTCCCGGCCACCGTGGCATCGACAAAGCGTCCGAGGAAGGAGCGCAGCGACGCGTCGTTGGCCGTATTGATGTTCAGTCGGCTGGCGACATCTTCGAGCCAGACCTCGACTTCGGTGCCGTCGGCCATGGTCAGCCACCCGCCGTAGAGCGAGTCGGCATCGAGCCAGGCGTCGGCCAGACGGGTGGCCGCCGGCGACCCGTTGATGGAGGTCTGGATCAGCGCCTGATCGAGCCGGGACTGCATGATCTGGATGGCGCCCAGTCCGGCGGCGAAGGCCCGCCCCCGATCGGAGGCCGCCTCACCGAGGGCCCGGCGATCTGCCGCCACCACGGCGAAGTCCATGGCCGCCGCCGACAGCACCAGCACCAGCCAGATCGCCGCCAGCATCGCGACGCCGCGCTGTCCCATACGGGCCGCCGCCGTCACTGGACCGGCTCCTCCGCCGTCGGGTTATTCACGGCGGTGGGATTCATGGTCTGGATGATGGGCAGACTCAGGATGCCCGGGAAGTAGACGTCGTCCGCCCCGGCCAGCGTGATCCGCACCGCGCGGGCGGTGGCCCCGTTGGCCTGGCTCGCCTCGTACCAGAACCCCGTCACATTATCGAGGAACTCGATGGTGAGGTAGGTAATGTTCGGTTCGAGCTGCATCCGGCGCCACGGCGCGGTGTTGCTGGCGCGGTACTCGAGCGTCAGACCCATCTCGGGCGTGACGTCGTCGTCGTCGATGAACAGCCGCATGGTCGCCGTCGGCGACCGGGCCGGGTTATCGGCGGTGGTGGTGAAATTGAGCGCCGGCGCGCTGACCACGGCCGGCACGATGGCCGGCGTCCCATCGGGATTGGTGATGGTGAGGTTGGCCGAATTGCCGGCGATCGGCGTGCCCGTGATGTTGGTCGTGATGGTACCCGCCGCAATCCACGAGTGGATCTGATCGCGGATCGCGGCCGCCCGCTCAACGTCCAGCGAGGCCTCTTCCATCCGCTCCTGGCCGTCTACCACTGCGGTCAGTGCCGCCCCGCCGACGGCGACGGTCAGGCTGAGCAGGATCATGGTGGCCAGCACCTCGATCAGGGTCATCCCGCGACGGTTGCCGAGTGTCGTCATCATTGCACCGTCGTGATGGCAGGGCGACGATAGACCGACGTTTGCACCAGATAGCTGTGGTCGGGCGGCCAGGTGATCTCCAGCTCGATATCGAAGACGCCGATGTCCTCGGACGACGGGATTGCGGTCATCGTCCAGGCGTATTCGTCGAGCGGCCAGTCGAACACCCCGCCCTGCAGGGTATCGGGCAACGACAGCAGATCGTCCTCGGTCAGCAGTCCCAGCACATCCAGTCGCGACTTGACCATCGGTTCCAGCTCGACGGCGCGCCGGGCCCGCTCGGCCGTGTCAAACTCCTGCGCCACCAACTGCATGACGGCCGTCGCGACCAGCGCCACCATCAGAACAGACGCGATGGTCTCGATCAGACTGATACCGCGCCGGTTCACGGGAAGAACCCCATGTCGGACGACCAGTGATTCCCGGCCCGCGGCACGCCACTCCACGGATCGACCCAGAGGATTACCGACGAGTCGGCCCCCAGCACGCGCACGGTATCACCGAGACCGGCACCAGTAGGACGGAAATAGTACCGCAGCCGCACCGCCTCAGTCTGGAGCGGATCCATCGAGCCGAGATCGAGTGAGCCCTCTTCGACGATGGCAGCCCCACCGAGACCGGTGGAATCGATCCGGTAGGACCCGGACCAGGGGTCGAGCAACACCGCCACATTGACGCTGCTGTCGACCGCGAGACGGCGGGCATAGGTGAGCAGGTCGATCAGTTCCTGCCCGGGCAGCCGCGGCGTGGTGCGCGTCAGGTCGGTCAGGGCCGGCACGACCAGCGTCGCCAGCACTCCCAGGATAGCCATGACCACTCCGATTTCCAGGAGGGTCATGCCGACGCGGGAGCGGAGGCGCTGCATCAGAGCGCCCCGGCGTTCATGCTGTAGATGGCCTGCATCAGGGCGAGCGCCACGAACATGACCAGTCCGCCGAAGAAGATGATCATCAGCGGTTCCAGCATGGTCGAGAGCCGGGTGGCGGCCCGCTCGGTCCGTTCCTCGAAAATCTCGGCGGACTTGACCAGGAAGATCCGCAGTTCGCCGGCATCTTCGCCGACGCCGATGAGCTGGGTCAGCAGCGGCGGGAACAGACCGCCTTCAGCCACGGCCGCGCGCAGCGACACACCCTCGCGCACCCGGGCCCGGATCCGCACCGCGTCGTCCTTGGCGATCGGATCGGTCAGCGACTCAACGGTATCGTCCAAGGCCGTCAGCAGCGGCGCGCCGCCGCCCAGCAGCACGCCCATCAGACGGGCGAACCGCGCCGCGATGGCATACTGACGCAGCGTCTTGACGCCGGGGAGCGACAGCAGCAGCCGGGACATGACCCGCTGCCCATCCTCGGAGTTCCGCGTCCAGGCCAGAAAGGCCATGAACGCCGCCGGGATGGCCAGACAGATGTACCAGTACTGCCGCAGCATCTCCGAGAGCGAGACGACCAGGCGGGTGGTGCCGGGCAACTGTTCCGGATCGGTCGACAAGGCGGTCAAGAACTTCGGAATGACGAAGTACATGAGCACGAAGACCGCCAGCGTTCCGGCCACCGCCAGAATGATGGGGTAGACGGCCGCCGAGGTGATCTTGCTGCGGAGTTCTTCGTCACGCTCGAGCTGCTGGGTGAGCCGCACGAAGGCAGTGTCGAGGTCGCCGGACCGCTCGCCGGCCCGGACCAGTCCCTCGTACAGCGGCGGGAAGAAGCGGCGGTGCTCGGCCAGGGCATCGGCGAGCTGTTCGCCCCGCTCCACCCGTTCGCGCACGTCAATCACGGCCGCGTTGACCTCACCGGTGCAAACGCCCGCCGCAGCGTTCAGGGCCTGAGCCAGCGGCATGCCGACCGGCAGCAGCGACCCCATGGCCCGGGTGAACTCGAGCACTTCGCGGCGCCCGCTCCCGAACTTGAAGCCGCCACCGCTGGCAGCCGCCTCGGCCTTGGTCTCGTTGACCTCGAGCACCATCAGGCCGCGGTCCTCCAGGGTGCGCGTCAGTGCGGCGGCACTCGCGGCATTGCTCACGCCACGGGTCTGCTTCCCGCCTCCGTCCACGACCTGGTACGCGTAGGTTGGCATCGTCGCGCTCCGCTGCGCCTGCCTACTGCCAGCTCAGGATATCGGCATTGACCCCTTCGCCACCCTCTTGACCGTCGGCCCCCAGCGAGTAGAGGTCGTAGCCATTCGGGTTGTACACCCCGGGGAAGTTGTAGTAGTACGGATTGCCCCACTGGTCGAGCGGAATCGAGCCGCTCATGTACGGGCCCCGCCACTTGCTGGCCTGGCTGGCCTCGCCCGGCGGGTTGACCAGGGCCTCAAGACCGTCTTCCGTCAGCGGGTAGGACCCGGTGTCCATCCGGTACTTGGCCAGGGCTGAGCCGATCGACACGATCTGGTTCTTGGTGGTGTTCCACCGCGCATCGTCGACGTTCCGCATCACCTCCGGTGCCACCACACTGGCCAGAATCGCGATGACCACGATCACGACCAGGATTTCGATCAGCGTGAAGCCGCGGCGACCCAGCCGCGCGGCGCGATGCATAAGAGAAGCTGTCTGCTGTGCCATGTCCTCACCCCCGGTTTGACGTTGACCCGATCCCCTGGGCAAACGGTGCGCGTTGCTCCCCGTCTACCGGGAAGGTACTCCGATCTGAATCATACTACGCACCGACCCTCCGAAACGTTACGGTGCTCACTCCCGGGATGCCCCACCGGCCCATTTGGTCGCATCGCCTTGCCATACAACGACTTGACTCAAGCAGGCCCCGCCGGACTACCCGCTGCTCACTCCTGTACAGCCCCCTCCCCCCAGCCGTTGGTCCGGCCCGCGAAGGGCCCCGAAACGATTCGGGCCGGGGTCTCCCCCCGGCCCGATGTCCCCCCGGTCCACACCCTCCCCCCCTACTCCTCGGCGGGCAGCGGGCCGTAGAAGTCCCAGTCGATGTTCATGTCCCGGGTCAGCTTCTGCTTCCCGACCGCCAGCCGGATCAGATTGATCGGCATGGTCCCCTGCAGCAGGATGGCGTCGTGGAACTCCCGCTCGGTCATCAGCCCGGTATCGACCAGTTCCTTGCGGAGCCCCCGGAGCTGGATCCCGCCCAGCAGGTACCCGGCCTGGTAGAGCGGAGGATAGTTCCCCTGGAAGGACCGGAGCACTTCGGCCCGTGCGTTGTCGCGCTCATGGCCGACCTTGTCGACCAGGAAGTCGACCGCCTCCTGCGGTGACCAGAGTCCCATGTGGAACTTGAGCGAGAAGATGATCCGGGCACAGCGGTGCATCCGCCAGAACAGCGCCCCGATGCGGTCCTCCGGACTCACGTTGAAACCCTTGTCGTAGAGCACCAGTTCCCAGTAGAGCGCCCAGCCCTCGGTGTGGAAGGGCGTGCTGGCGTACCCGGCCCGGTGGCCGGTGTAGCGGGCATTGAGATACCCGGTGAGGTTGTGCCCGGGAATCAGCTCGTGGTGCACGGTGGCATGCGAGAAGAACGGGTTGTTGCCCCGCATGCTCTGCATCCGCGCATCATAGGACATCTCGTTGGTCGGGTAGGC
>CAYQXR010000056.1:0-12548 GCA_964421625.1 uncultured Gemmatimonadaceae bacterium
TCGGCCCGGGAGATGAGGTCGTTGATGTTCGAGCGGAGCATCGTGGCGAAACGGTCAAAGATCCCCATGGCTTATCGGTCTCCGAACGGCGCCAGGGCGCTCAGGTGGGACGAGAGGGCAAGCAGGAGAGATTCCACGCTCGCCTCGAACTCGCGGAAGTTCAGGTCGTCGAGGAGCAGCGCGTCGGTCAGCACCACATGCTCGCCCTCGATGCCGTAGGACCCGTGCACCAGGTCGCGGGCATTGAACTCCAGGAGCTTGCGGGACAGCTCGCCCGCGCGGACGGCATCCTGCGGCAGCTCCATGATCCGGACCCGCAGCACCAGCACCGGCGGGGCGTGGTGAACCACCAGCTCGGCGCCCTCCGGGGTCTCGATCCGCCACATGTCCTCCGCCACCGACTCCGCCGGGAGTTCGAGGCGGTCCAGAAAGGACTGGATGTCCTCACGACTCGTCATCGGTCCGTACTCCATCCCGGCCGGGCCGGGCATTGAGGAAAACACGCCGATCCGTCAGCGGATCGGCCCAACCTGAGAATACTCACCCCGGTGACGGGGCATCCCGCCCGGCCAGCAGCCGCTCGGCAAAGTCCTGCCGTTCTTCCAGCTCCGCCACCCGACCCCGCAGCTCATCCAGTTCGGCGTAGACCGCCTCGGAGACGGCCTGGGTCTCCATGCTGTTGCCGTCTCCCAGCGCGGTCTCGGGATGGATCCGTGCAGCGATCGCTTTGCCAATCGGCCCCCGCCCCACCGCGACGAAGCCACCGATGGCGATGGCCCAGATTGGTACGGCGATCGGCCCGAGCTGAGCCGTAACCACTCCCAGCCCGACCACCAGGGCCACCATGGTCATGGCCGCCGCGAAGAATATCCGCCCGGCACCCGGGTCATGCTGCCGCATCCTGGGCCCCATCAGCTCACCTGACCCGGCTCACGGGGCGGCCGCACCAGCAGCCGTTCGGTGAACTCCAGCCGCTGCTCCAGATCGCCCACGCGCTGCACTTCGTTGCTCAGGTAGAACAGCCGATCCTCCAGCTCGACCACCCGCTCCTGAAGCTGCGCGTCCGGTCCGGGCTTCTCGCCTTCGAGCAGGCCCGCGATCGCCCGACCCACCGGGCCCAGAAACAGGATCGACAACATGCCCGCCTCAGCCAGCAGACCCACGATCAGCCATTCAAGGCCTCGGCGTCCGGCGGTATCCAGGATTCCGACTGCCGAAATCATGGCGACCCCTACGATGAACAGCACCAGGATCAGCGCAAAAATGCGCCCACCACGACCGCTGCTCATGCCGCCTCCCCTCCCCGTTCCGACCGGTGACTGGCCAGCAGCCGCTCGGCGAAGTCCAGTCGTTCGGCGCTCTCCAGCAGGTGGCCGCGCACATCGTCCAGTTCCATCCGCAGGGCCTCCACCTCGGCGCGGAGTTCGTCCACCACATGCCGAGGATAGCCGACTTGGGCCGCGCCACTGTTGGCGCGGATGGAATCAGCAATCGCCTCGGCAACCGTGCTCTTCATGAACACCGCCAGCAAGGGAATCGCCAGCGCCACCCAGATAATGCTCACTCCCAGCCCCCCTTTCCGGTCACGCCTGCCGCCCCGGTGGACGGCGATCAGCCTTGACCGGGTGCCCTACGAGACAACACCCCCGAGTGTTTCACCGGGGAACATTTCGACCCCTGACATGCCTCAGGCGCTCTGGCCCGACCCCTTGCGCGGCTTGAGCTGCACCAGCCGCTCCCGGGCCAACTTGCGGCCCGTGGGCGTCGCGGCCAGCCCACCCCCGGCGGTCTCGCGGTACCGGACGTCCATCTCACGGCCGATCTTGCCCATGGTGTCGATGACCTCGTCCACGGGAATGGGGAACTCCACCCCGGCCAGCGCCATCTCGATGCCAGCCAGGGCCATGGCGGCCCCGGTCGCATTCCGGTAGACACAGGGCACTTCCACCAGCCCGCCCAGCGGGTCACAGATCAGCCCGAGGGTACCCTGCATGGTGACCGCCACCGCGAACATGGCCTGACGCGGTGTCCCGCCCAGCAGTTCCACCCCGGCACCGGCCGCCATCCCGGCCGCAGCACCGGTCTCGGCCTGGCAGCCGCCTTCGGCGCCACTCAGCGAGGCTCGCACCGCCACCACGGCACCGATCAGCCCCGCCGTCGCGAGCCCGCGCACCAGGGCCTCGTCGGACAGGTGATGATGGCGCGCCAACCCGAACAGGGTACCGGGGAGCACCCCGGCGCCGCCGGCCGTGGGCGCTGCCACGATGACGCCCATGGCCGCGTTGACCTCCTGGACTGCCAGGGCCGCCGCGAGCGCGTCGATGAACGGTGTGCCCGCCATCGGCCCGGTCGACCGAGCGACTTTGGCGGCATCGCCACCCACCAGGCCGGATACCGACCGCAGGTCGCCTTCGAGCCCGCGGGTGACGGCGTCCCGCATGACGGTGAGGGCGCGTTGCAGGTTGGCCTCGATTTCCTCGCGCGTACGCAGGCCTTCAGCGGCCTCGGTCCGCATTGCCAGTTCACCCAGCGACAGTCCGTCGGCTTCGGCGGCTTCGACCGCTTCCAGCAGAGAATCAAACATCAGGCCACCCGCTCGATCACGCGGACCGTGGTGACGGCGCTCAACGACTGAATGGCCTCGACGGCTGCCGAATCGGGCACGGAATCGAGTTCGTAGATGTGAATGGCTTCGCCGCCCTTCTGCCGCCGCGAGACGCGCATGGTGGCCAGGTTCACGTCGTTGGAAGCCAGCGACGTGGCGACTCGCGCCACGATCCCCGGCTCATCGTGCGCCACGACGACCAGTGTGGTGTAGGCGCCGGTCAGCTCCACCGGGAAGCCGTCGATGCTGGTCACCAAGATCCGACCCGCGCCGAGCGAAGACCCGACCATCACCGCCTTGCGACCACCCCGACGGACAGTCAGCCGGGTGGAGTTGGGATGATGCTCACCGCGCAGCGTGGTGTTCTTGAAGGTGATCTGCATGCCGGCCTCGGTGGCATGCTCCAGCGATTCGCGCAGTCGTTCATCGTCGGGAGCAAAGCCCAGCAGGCCACCGGCCAGCGCCCGGTCGGTGCCGTGACCGACGCCGGTCCGCGCAAACGACCCGTGCAGTTCGGCCAGTGCCTCATCGGGTGTACCCCCGACCAGGGCACGGGCGATCAGGCCGAGCCGACAGGCACCTGCCGTGTGGGAAGACGAAGGCCCCACCATGACCGGGCCAATGATATCGAGCAGTGAAACCATGGGATCAGACCAGTTCGGCAGAGGCGATGGCGCCGAGGGATACGGCGATTTCGGTCTCCTCAGCGCCCAGCGGACGCAAGAAGACCTCGTGGGCAGTCGGGTGCAGATCCACGCTGGTCGGCAGACCGGTGACGGTGGTGCCATCGGTCAGCAGCAGGCGGACCGTCAGGTCGGCCCCGTTGGCGTAGCCCAGCACTTCAATGATCTCAGTCGGCGTCATGGATCCTCCATCACAGGGGACCCTTCAATCTAGCCGGGTGCGGCAGGTCGGGGTCGGCTAGGTCGCCAGCAGCCGGGCCAGAAAGCGGCCGGTGTGGGAGGTCGGGTGCCGCGCGACCGTTTCGGGGGTCCCCTCAGCCACGATGGCCCCGCCACCAATGCCCCCCTCGGGGCCCAGGTCGATCACCCAGTCGGCCGTCTTGATGACATCGAGGTTGTGCTCGATCACCAGGACGCTGTTGCCCTTGGCCACCAGCCGGTGGAGCACTTCGAGCAGAAGCCGGACATCCTCGAAATGCAGGCCGGTGGTGGGCTCATCGAGGATGTAGAGTGTGCGCCCCGTGTCGCGCTTGGCCAGTTCGGTGGCCAGCTTGACCCGCTGGGCCTCACCGCCCGAGAGCGTCGTGGCCGCCTGCCCCAGGTGGAGGTAGCCCAGGCCCACGTCGTTCAGCAGTTCCAGCCGCTCAGTGATCCGGCTCTGGGCGGCAAAGACACCGAGGGCGTCGGCCACCGTCAGCTCAAGGATGTCGGCAATGGTCAGCCCGCGGTAGCGGACCTCGAGCGTCTCCCGATTGTACCGCTTGCCGTGACACACGTCGCAGGACACGTACACGTCCGGCAGGAAATGCATCTCGATCTTGACCAGACCGTCGCCCTGACAGGCCTCGCAGCGTCCGCCCTTCACGTTGAACGAGAAGCGCCCCGGCCCGTAGCCGCGGATCTTCGCTTCGGGAAGCTGCGAGAAGAGATCGCGGATCGGCGTGAACAGGCCGGTGTAGGTGGCCGGGTTCGAGCGCGGGGTGCGGCCGATCGGCGACTGATCGATCTCGATCACCTTGTCGAGCAGATCGAGCCCGTCGATGCGTGCGTGACTGCCGGGCACGACCCGGCTGTGGGTCAGATGCCGGGCCAGGGCGCGGTAGAGAATGTCGTTGACCAGGGTCGACTTGCCGGACCCCGACACGCCGGTCACCGTCACGAAGGCGCCCAGCGGAATACTGGTGGTCACCTGGCGCAGATTGTTCTGCGTGGCATCGACGATCCGCAGCACCCGGGCGGGATCGACCGGCCGCCGGGTGGCCGGCACCGGAATCCGGAGTTCACCGCGGAGATAGCGCGCCGTGAGCGACTCGGGATGCTTGAGCACATCGTCGAGGGTGCCCTCGACAATCACCTCACCGCCGAACCGTCCGGCCCGCGGCCCCATGTCGACGATGTGATCGGCGGCGCGGATGGTGTCCTCATCGTGCTCGACCACCAGCACGGTATTGCCGAGGTCGCGCAGACCGCGCAGGGTGGCGAGCAGCCGCTCGTTGTCGCGCTGATGCAGCCCGATGCTCGGCTCGTCCAGGATGTACAACACACCCACCAGGCGCGAGCCGATCTGTGTCGCCAGACGGATCCGCTGGGCCTCACCGCCGGAGAGTGTGCCGGCAGCCCGCCCCAGCGTCAGATATTCCAGTCCGACATCACACAGGAAGCGGAGCCGTTCGACGATCTCCTTGAAGATCGGCCCGCCGATCTCCGGATCGACGCCGCGGGGATCGTCGCGGCGCAGCGGCACCTGCTCGAACCAGGTGACGGCGGCATCTACCGGCAGATCGACGATCTCGCCGATGGAGCGGCCACCGACATGCACCGCCAGCGATTCCGGCTTGAGGCGCTGGCCGTGGCAGGCCGGGCAGGGGTGCTCCACCATGTACGCTTCGAGTTCCGACCGGTGGGTATCGCTGGAGGTGGCCTTCCAGCGCTGCAGGAGATTGGCCAGAATGCCCTCCCACTCGGTTTCCACCTCACGGGTGCGCGACCCCTCGGCCAGAAAGCGCAGGGTCCGGCCCGGCGCGCCGTGGAGCAGGATCTTGCGCGCCGAGGCCGACATGGCGCCCCAGGGCGCGGCAGGATCGAACCGGAACGCCTTCGCCAGCGTGGGCAGAACCACCTTCTTCAGGTAGCCGCTCGGCTCGCCCCAGGGCAGCACCACGCCTTCGAGAATCGAGATCCGGTCGTCGCCCAGCACCAGCGACTCGGTGGGCATCCGTGAAGTGCCCACGCCGTGGCATTCGGTGCAGGCGCCGAACGGCGAATTGAACGAGAACTGTCGCGGCTCAAGTTCGGGAATCGAGAGTCCGCAGGTGGGGCAGGCGAAGCGCTCGGAGAACAGGGTGCCGGTGGTCTCGGGTGCGCGGACCACCTCGACCAGCCCCTCGGCGACACGCAGGGCGGTCTCGATCGAATCGGCCAGACGTCCCCGGTCGCTGGCGCGCACCACCAGGCGGTCCACCACCACGGCAATGTCGTGATTCTGACGGCGCTGGAGCTTGGGCAGGTCGTTGAGGTCGTGGGTGGTGCCGTTGATCCGCACCCGCACGAACCCGGCGCGGCGCAGATCATCGAACAGCTCGCGGAACTCGCCCTTGCGCCCGCGGACCATGGGGCCCAGCACCTCGATGCGGGTGCCTTCAGGCCAGCCCAGCACGGTGGAGGTGATCTGCGCCGCGCTGGAGCGGGTGATGGGCGACCCGTCGTTGGGGCAGTGCGGCGTACCGGCCCGCGCCCACAGCAGGCGCATGTAGTCGTAGACCTCGGTCACTGTCCCCACGGTGGAGCGCGGATTGTGGCCAGTGGTCTTCTGCTCAATGGAGATGGCCGGCGACAGCCCCTCGATGGCATCGACATCGGGCTTCTCCATCAGCCCGAGGAACTGCCGCGCATACGCCGAGAGCGACTCCACGTAGCGCCGCTGACCCTCGGCGTAGATGGTGTCGAAGGCAAGCGAGGACTTCCCCGAGCCGGAGAGGCCGGTGAAGACGGTGAGGGCGTTGCGCGGCAGGGTGACCGTGACGTTCTTGAGATTGTGCTCGCGCGCACCGCGAACGGTCAGGAACATTTCGGCCATAGCCGCGAAGTGTACCGGGTCCGCCGGGGAAGAGCAATCCTCGGAGGGTGATGAACACGATGGACCGGGAACGACATCCCGGCCGGGCCTGACCCTTGCTGAGTCACCGGGCATGTCGCGTCCCGTTCTGCGCCCGTTGACCATCGTGGCGGCCCTGATCCTCCTGAGCTGGGTGGCCAGCCTTGCCTGGCTGGCCGCCCGGCACCTTACGGCCCCGACCACGGCGGCTCTGGCCGACAGGGCGGCCTTGCAGATCGCCCCGAGCGATGCCTGGTTCGCGGTCATGGTTGGTCCCACCCAGGTCGGCACCGCCAGCGTCACCCTGGACACGCTGTCGCCCGGCTTCCGGATCACCGAGTCGGTGGCCCTGACCATCCCGACGGGCGACACCGTCGTGCATTCCGCCCGGGTGACGCAGATGACCCTCAGCCCCACCCTGCTGATGCAGGATCTGACTGGGAGCTGGTCGCTCCCCGGCAGTCGGCTGGGGGTGACCTCGGAACGGGTCCGGGACTCGGTCATGCTGACCGCCGCACCAGGGAACCTGCGGGGCAGTCTGGGGCCGATGCTGGGCCTGAGTGGCCTCCATGTGGCACCCTACCAGATGGCGCTGGCGGAGGGCCTGCGGGCGGGCCGCGTGGCCCGGTTTACCCTGCTCGACGCCTGGCCCACGCAGGTGCACAGCGGTCGCCTTCAGTTGGGCGCCGACTCGGTGGTGGTCTTTCCCGACAGCACCGCGTCCGACCCCGTGACCGGGGCCTGGTCGGTGGTCACCACCCGCAGCGTGACCACCCGGCTGATGACCGTGGACGGCGGCACTGGGCCCTTGCAGGTTCTGGTCGACCAGCGCGGCACCATCCAGGGACTGGAGACGCTGTTCGGCGTCCGCTGGGTCCGCCAGGACCTGGACCTGGCGCAGACGGCTTTCCTCCAGACGCGCAACGCCCAGGCACACCAGATCCGCTCGGCCTATCCGACGATCCGGACGCTGGGGACCGCTCGCCCCGAGGGCACGGCGGGTTCCGGTTCGCCGCAGCGCATCCTGCTCGGGCATCGGGACGGCACTCCCCTGCGCGCCAGCCTGGCGGCACTCCTGACCGACGGGCGGCAGACCGTTGTCGGCGACACGCTCGTTGTCACCACCGGCCTGGTCATGCTTCAGGCCGACGAACCGACCACCATCGACCCGCTCCTCAGCCTGCCGCGGAGCTGGCCGGACGGGAACGAGCCGGAGGTGCCGGGCCTGCCCAGTGAAGCGCCCGACACCGTGGCCGCCCTGCTCGCCTGGGTCGATCGCCATCTGACCATCGATACCACTGACGACGCGCCACAGAGTGTGCTGGCCCTGCTGAACACCGGCCGGGGGCACCCCGACGCCGTGGCCCGCCTGTTCGTCGTACTTGCCCGCCAGATGGGCCTGGAGGCCCGGGTAGTCACCGGCATCCTGCCCGCCGGTGATATCCTGTATACCCATGCCTGGGTGGAACTCCGCACGGCCGACGGCTGGCGGAGCATCGATCCGGTACGGGGCGACGCGGTGGCCTCCCCGGCGCTGGTCCGGCTGGGGCGCGGCGGCTTCTCGGCACCCTGGGCGATGTGGTCGCACCTGGCCAACGCTCGTCTCACTCTCCTCCCCTCTCCGATGAGTCCGCCATGATCCGGCTCGAACAGGTGGTGAAGCGCTACGGTCGATTCCCGGCCGTCAACGGGATCGATCTCGAGATCCGCCGGGGGGAACTATTCGGCTTTCTGGGCCCGAACGGCGCCGGCAAGACCACCTCGATGCGGATGATCGCCGGGATCCTGCTGCCCACCAGCGGCCGCATCACCATCGGCGGCATCGACATGGCCACGGACCCGATGCGCGCCAAGGCCTTGATGGGCTTCATCCCCGACCGCCCCTACGTCTACGACAAGGTGACCGGTATCGAGTTCCTCCGTTTCGCCGCCGCACTCTACGGCCAGGACGGACCGGAAACCGAACGGCGGATCGCCGAACTGCTGGAGCTGTTCGAGCTGACGCCCTGGGGCAACGAGTTGACCGAGTCCTACAGCCACGGGATGCGCCAGAAGCTCATCATCTCGAGCGCCCTGGTCCACCGGCCCGAGGTGATCGTGGTCGATGAGCCCATGGTCGGCCTTGATCCGAAGAGTGCCCGGCTGCTCCGGACGCTGTTCCGCGAATTTGTGAACCGGGGCGGCACGGTGCTGATGAGCACCCACACGCTGGAGATCGTCGAAGGCCTGTGCGACCGGATCGGCATTCTGGCCCGCGGCCAGGTGGCGGCCTGCGGTACGGTGGACGACCTGCGCCGCGACGCATCGGATCAGGGCGCCTCCCTGGAGGAACTGTTCTTCCGACTGACCGGCGACCAGACCGAGCGGAACCTCGATGCCGTCCTCGGCTGACACCGTACCGCAGGCGGCGCTGACCGCCATCCTGCGCCCCAAGTGGCTGACGACCCGGAGCCGGATGCAGCGGCGGTCGGATCAGCCGCGCTGGGGGCGCACCCTGCTGATGGGGCTGGCCGGGCTGTTCTTCCTGGGCATCTTCTTCGCCATCTCCTGGCGCACCCTCGTCTACCTGCGGTCGGTGCCGGAGATCGGCCCACTGCTGGCCTCCAAGCTGCTCGCGATGGCCTTTCTGGCCTTCGGAGCCATCCTGCTGATCTCGAATGTGATCGCGTCGCTGTCGACCTTCTTCCTGGCGAAGGACCTCGACATCCTGATGTCGGCGCCGCTGGAACGGACCCGCTTCTACCTGGCGCGCCTCACCGAGACCATCGTCCATTCCTCCTGGATGGTGGCCCTGCTGATGCTGCCCATCCTCACGGCCTATGGCGTCGTCTGGGGTGGCGGGCCGCTCTTTCCGCTGGTGGTGCTGGGGGCGCTGCTGCCCTTCTTCGTGATCCCGGCGACGGTGGGCACAGTGATCACCGTGGTACTGGTCAATGTCTTTCCCGCCCGTCGCGCCCGCGACCTGCTCGCGCTGGTTCTCCTCCTGGCGGTCGGTGCGCTGGTCGTGGTCCTGCGTTTCGTGCGCCCGGAACAACTGGCGCGCCCGGAAGGCTACGCCTCGCTGGTGGATTTCATCGCGGTACTGCGGACACCATCCCATCCGCTGCTGCCCAGCGAGTGGGCGGGTGGCATGCTGATGAACTGGCTGATGCATGTGGGCGATCCGCTGCCGATCGCGCTGCTCTGGAGCACCGCCGGGGCCTTCGTGGTCCTCGGCGGGATGATCCATGCGCGGTTCCACACCGTGGGCTTCTCACGCGCGCAGGAAGGTTCCGACCAGTCCCGGCACGGCACCACCTGGCCGACGGTGCTCCGCCGCCTGCTGTCCCGGGTGCGTCCGCTGACCCGCGAGTTCATCATCAAGGACATCACCGTCTTCCTGCGCGACGCGACCCAGTGGAGCCAGCTCATCCTGCTGGGCGTGCTGGTCATGGTCTACCTCTACAATGTCCAGTCCCTGCCACTCTACAGTGGTGAACGCCTGCCGTTCTTCATGATCACCATGATCGTCTTCGCCAATCAGGGCCTCTCGGGCTTCGTGATTGCGGCGGTGGCGGCGCGCTTCATCTTTCCCTCAATCTCGCTGGAGGGGCGCCAGCTCTGGCTCCTCCGTTCGGCCCCGCTCGACACTCGCGCCATGCTGCTCTCGAAGTACCTGGTGGGCATGGTGCCGCTGCTCACCCTGGCGATGATCCTTACCATCGCCACCAACCGGCTGCTGCAGGTGAGCGGCTTCATGATGTGGCTGAGTGTCGGGACGGTGACGCTGTACACCCTGGCGGTCGGCGGCCTCGCGCTGGGCATCGGCGCGCTGTACCCGCAGTTCGACACCGAGAACGCCGCCCAGATCCCGACCTCATACGGCGGCCTGGTGTTCATGCTGCTGGCCGTTGGGCTGTTGGGGCTGATCCTGTTGCTGGAGGCGCTGCCGGTCCGGCTTCACCTGCTCGCCGAGCAGGACCGGGTCGCGACCCACCTGGGGCTGCTGGAATGGGGCTGCCTGCTGGCTGCGGCGCTGCTCTGTCTGGCGGTCGGAACCCTGCCGCTGCGCAGCGGATTGCAGCGACTGCGCGAACTGGAAGTGTGAGCCTCAGGCCCCGGGGCGGACCGCGCGTCCGCAGCCGGGGCAGAACCGCCCGTCCATCGGGACCATCGCGCCACAGCCCGCGCAGCGCCCGTCATCGGTGAGCAGTTCCCGTGACGCCGCATGTGCCTGGATCAACTGCTCCACCGGATCGCGGACCGCGTCGGCGGCTGCGGCATCGGGCTCGGTGTCGAGCAGGGCCAGTGCGCGCGCGCTGTACCGGGCATGCAGGGCGGCGAAATCCGCCTCGGAGAGTTTGCCGGTTGCCCGGTCGAACTCGATCTCGCGGAGCGCCAGCAGCGCTTGACCGCGCGGTGTCTCCTCCGGGTCGGGCGGTTCCCAGGGCGCGGGCGCCTGCGGTCGGGCATCCCAGAAGGGCTGGCCCACCAGGAACAGCACCGTCGCACCGACGACCCCCGCCGCAATGGCTTCGACCAGCTCGGGGGCCATCAGGAGTCTACCTCGTCGAGCGCGCGCTGCAGGCGGGCCTGAGCGGCCGCGTCCACTGGTGGCGCCGGACTCGGCTCCACGGTCGCTACCACCACGGGGGTGCGCTTGCGCAGCAGCCAGGCGGCCAGGAGCAATCCCGCGACCAGGATCGAGAGCCCGGGCACCAGATACCCGGCCAGATTGAAGCCGCTGGCCGGATGGCTCAGCAGCATCTCCGGCCCCTCGCGCGCCACCATGAAGTCGATGATCTGCTGGGGCGTGCGCCCTTCCTCGTGCATCGCCCGGATCTCCCGATGCAGCGCGGGCGACACGGTGCAACTGAAGTCAGTGGTGCGGCAGGTGTAGATGTCGAGCGTGCAGCCGCAGGTGCAGCGCAGTTTCCGCTCAATCCCAATGATGGTGGGGTCGTTGTCGAGCGGATGGAGCGGCGCCCGCGGTGCTCCGATCAGAGTGGGATCGCGCAGCGGATCTGCCGCGCCCGACAGGGTGTCGGTCCCCTGCTGGGCCACCAGGCGCGTGGCACCGAGCAGGGCCGTGCCGCCGAACACCGCCCCGAGAAACTGCCGCCGCGATGCGTTCACGCGCTCTCCCTCGGCAGTGGGACGTGATAGCCCGATTGGGGCGCAGCCCGCCGGACCGTCCGGACCTGGGGCCCGCCGGGCCACATTGCCAGCAGCCCCCCGAGCACCAGCACGCCGCAGCCGATCCAGAACCAGCTCACCAGCGGATTGACGATGATCTTGTAGGACGTGAACTCCGACCCGTCCCGCGATCCGGCGTAGATCACGTACAGATCTTCCTGCAGCGTGCTGCGCAGCGCCACTTCGGTGGAAGGCTGGAAGGAGTTGCCGTCGCTCTTGAAGTGCTGCCGCTTCTCGGGCACCAGTTGTCCCGCCGGTTTGCCATCCACTGCCACCGTCATCAGCGCCGCCGTCACCACGCGGTTGAGGTGGTTGTACTGGGACACGCTCACGTGGGTCAGCGTGTAGGTGTGGCCGAAGGGCGAGGTGATCGTGGCGCTTTCGCCGGGGCGGAGTTCGACTTCCTTCTCCCGCTTGAAGGCGCTGCCGGTGAAGGCCACGAAGTAGATCACGATCGCCACGTGGACGATGTAACCGCCGTAGCGGCGCCGGTTGCGACCCACCAGGTGGAGCAGCCCCAGCAGTGGTCCTTCGCCGTGCAGCGCGCGTCGGGCCCGGACCCCGCGCCAGAACTCCTGGACGATCGTGCCGAGCACGAAGCCCGACAGCGCCAGCGCCATGACCGGGTAGAGATCGCGGATGCCGCCGATCACCACGGCCGCGCCGGTCAGCAGACCGGCCAGCGTGGGCAGGATGAACTGTCGCCGCAGATTGGCCACCGAGGCTTTGCGCCACGCGATCAACGGTCCGATGCCGGTCAGCAGCAGCAGGAAGAGCCCGATCGGCACGTTCACCCTGTTGAAGAACTCGACGCCGAGCGACATCTTCTCGCCCCGGACCCACTCGGACAGAATCGGGAAGAGCGTGCCCCAGAGCACGGCGAAGGTGAGCCCCACCAGCGCCAGGTTGTTGAACAGGAAGGCGGATTCGCGCGAGACCAGCGACTCCAGTTCCGCCTCCGGCTCCAGCGTCGGCCAGCGGGTCCAGAGCA
>CAYQXR010000057.1:0-12469 GCA_964421625.1 uncultured Gemmatimonadaceae bacterium
ACTGGACGGTTCCACGTACTGCCGCACGACGCCAATGAGACCTTCCCCATGGGCGGTGGCCGCGGCATGGCGGCCGGCCCCGGTGGATTCGGTGGCCCGCCGGATATGGCTGGTGGACAGGGCGGCGGGATGCGCGGCGGACCTCCGGGCGGGCGGGGCGGCCAGATGGGCGGCCCGCCGGGTCGGGCTGGTGGTGGCGCGCCTGGTCGCGGCGGGGGCGGTCCCGGCCGGGGCGGGATGATGTCCGGCACCGTGACGCTCGATCCATTGGTGGGTCTGGACGACCCCACCAAGGCGCTGCGCACCAAGCTCCTCGCCGTCCCCGCGCTGCGCGAGCGTTACCTCAGCCATGTCCGCGATATCGCCACCCGCTGGCTCGACTGGGGCACCCTGGGTCCGATGGTCCAGAAGCATCACGACCTGATCGCTCCGGTGGCGCGCACCGACACCCGCAAGCTCGGCACGACCGAGGCCTTCGACCAGGGCGTGGCTACGCTGCGCTCCTTCGCCGAGCAGCGGCGGGCCTTTCTGCTGAGTCGCGACTGAGTGACTGAGCTGGCGTCACCGGGGTAATGTGCGAAGGGGTCAACGACGGTTGACCCCTTCCTGCTTCACGCGCGGAATGTGCCGGACCGCTATCCCTGCTGCATGGCCTCGCGGGTGAGCACCTTGCCCAGTTCCACGCCGGGCTGATCGAACGGATCGACATCGTACCAGACGCCGGCATAGCCAGTGGCGATCTGGAAGAACATGACCAGTTCGCCGAACAGGCGCGGGGTCACCGTGGGCAGTTCGATGGTGGCATTCATGCGCCCCTGTCGCGAGAGCGCTTCGCGCGTGGCCACGAACTCGGCGTCGAGCAGCGCACCCAGCGGCCGGTCGGCGAGATACTGCATGTCCGCAGGCAGGGACGGGTGCGCCGGGATCACCAGATCGGGGAGGACGTCGCGGACCCGGAGGAAGGTGATGGTCTTGTCGAAGGGGCCTTCCATGAAGAGCTGGATCTGGGAGTGCTGGTCGGTGGCGCCGATGGCTGCCACCGGGGTTGGGCCCCGGAAGACGTCGGCGCCGTTGCGGTCGTAGCGCTTGCCCAGACTCTCGGCCCAGAGCTGGCGGAACCATTCCGCGAAGTCGCGGAGCCGGTCACTGTAGGGCATCATCACGTGGATGTTGGCGGCGGTCGTGGCCTGCGCCTGCCACTGAAGTGCCGCCCAGAGTGCGGCGGGGTTGCTGCTCAGATCGGGTGACTCGGCGGCGCGGACGGCGTCGCGCGCACCGGCGAGCATCTCGTCGATGGGAATTCCCAGCAGCGCGGCCGGCACCAGGCCGACGGGAGACAGCACCGAGAAGCGGCCGCCCACGGCGGTTGGCACCGGAAAGCTGATGAGTTCTTCGCTGCGGGCGATGGCGCGCAGTGGCCCCTTCTGCGGATCGGTGATGAGTACCAGATGCTCGCGCGCCCGCTCTGCGCCGAGGGCGCGATCGAGCCACTGCCGGGCGATGAGGTACTGGGCGAAGGTTTCGGCCGTACCGCCCGACTTGGAGATGACCAGCACCATCGTCTCGGCCGGTTCCAGTCGGGCCAGCGTGGACTGCATGGTCACCGGGTCGACATTGTCGAGCACCGTGAGGGTGGGGGCGCCGCGACGATCGCTCGAACTCCGCTCATTCCACGCCGGTCCCTTGAGCGCGGTCAGCATGGCACGCGCACCGAGCGCCGAGCCACCGATGCCCAGCAGGAGCAGATGGGCGAAGCGGGCCCGGTTGGCGTTGGCCCAGACGGTGATGCCAGCGACCTGGTCGTCCTGGTCGCCCAGCCCGAGGAAGGCGTAGCCCCCGGCGGCACGGGCGGCGGCAACGGTGTCGCACACGGCGGGGAAGCGGGCCTCCAGACGGGCCAGGACGGCGGGATCCAGGCCATGGATCTGGTCCAGGGCTGGCCGGAACATGCGCGTGGTGTCGAGCGTCAGAGCGGACATCAGGGAATCTCCAGGGTGAGGCCGTCGTATCCGGGCTCGACGCCGTCGGGGAGGTCGCGGAGGAGGTCGGTGTGGCTGGTGGCATGGGTCAGGTGCGTCAGCACGGTGCGGCGTGCACCGATGGCACGGGCTGCTGCGATGGCTTCGTCGATGGTCAGGTGCGTCGGGTGCGGCTCCCAGCGCAGGGCATTGAGCACCAGCGTATCAACGCCGCGCAGGTGGGCGACGGCCTCGTGATCGATGGTCTTGATATCGGTCAGGTAGGCCATGGAGCCGCTGCGGTAGCCGAGCACCGGCATGGTCCCGTGGGCAAAGCGCAGCGGCAGAATCGGGAGGCCGCTGATGGTGGTCCACTCCCCGGCCTCCAGGTGATGCGGGCTCAGGCCGGGCTTGGAGGTGCCCTCGACCGCTGGCGTGCCATCGAAGATGTAGCTGAACGCGGTGCGGAGGTGATCCATCGTTTCGACCGATCCGTAGATGGGGACGGGCGCCGGCCGGTCGAGCGAGAATGAGCGCAGATCGTCGATGCCGTGGATGTGATCGGCGTGGTGATGGGTGTAGAGCACGGCGTCGACGTGCCCGACACCGCAGGCCAGGAGCTGGAGCCGGAGTTCGGGCGGTGTGTCGATCAGGAGGGTGGTGGTGTCGGTGCTGAGCAGGGCGGCGCAGCGGCTCCGTCGGTCGCGGGGGTCTGTGGAGCGGCAGACCCCGCAACCGCACCCGATCTGGGGAATCCCCATCGAGGTGCCGGTGCCCAGCAGCGTGAGCCGCATGCGACTAGACGGTTTCCACCTTCAGGAGATTGGTCGTTCCCGGAACATCGAAGGGCACGCCGCAGGTGACCACCACGCGGTCACCGTCGCGGGCCATGCCGCGCCGGAGCAGTTCCTGCCGGGCGACCTCCCACATGGGCTCGTACTGGTACATGTGGGGCATCAGGGAAGGGACCACGCCCCAGACCAGGCCGAGCTGCTGGAAGGTGATCTCTTCGGCGGTGAGGCCGAGGATGGGAACGCGCGGGCGGTAGGAGGCGGCGGTGCGTGCAGTGAAGCCGCTGGAGGTGAAGCAGACGATGGCTGCAGCGCTCAGCAGGTCGGCTGCGGCCGACACGGCGACCGCGATGGCGTCTTCGGTGGGAACCGCACCCGACTCGTTGCGCCCGAGGTGGGACATGGGCACGGTCCAGCGGCGGCGATCGTTCTCGCTCGGGCGATGACGGTGTGCCTCGATTTCGCGGGCAATCCGGTCCATGGCCAGCACGGCCTCAATCGGATAGGAGCCGACCGCCGCCTCGGCGGAGAGCATGACGGCGTCGGTGCCATCGAGAATCGCGTTGGCCACGTCGGAGGCTTCCGCGCGCGTCGGGCGCGGATTGGTGATCATCGACTCGAGCATCTGGGTGGCGGTAATCACCGGCTTGCCGTGCCGCGCAGCACGGGCAATGATCCGCTTCTGGACCAGCGGGACCTGCTCGAAGGGCAGTTCGACGCCGAGATCGCCGCGGGCCACCATCAGGGCATCGGCGGCCGCAATGATGGCGTCGAGGTTGCCGAGGGCGGTGTCCTTCTCGATCTTGGCCACCAGTCGGACACCCGGCGGCACCAGGCGGCGGACATCCTGCAGGTCTTCGGCGCGGCGCACGAACGACACTCCGATGAACTCCACGCCCAGCGCTGCAACGCGGAGCACTTCCTCGCGGTCGTGCTCGGTGACGGCAGGGGCACTGACATCGGCCCCGGGGAGGTTCATGCCCTTGTTCGGCTTCAGCAGACCACCGTAGCGGACGCGGCCCTCGACCCGGTCACCCTTGACGCCGATGACGTCGATGGCGAGCAGACCGTCGTCGATCAGGATGCGGGACCCGGCCGCCACGTCGCGGGCCAGCTCGGGGTAGGTGGTGGGAATGTCGCTGTCGGTGGCGATGGCTTCGGGCGCGAAGGAAAGAATCTGCCCGGGCGCGATGGTGATTGCCTCCGGCAGCCGACCGACCCGGATGCGCGGGCCATGCAGATCGACCAGGATGCCGGTTGGCGCCTTCCTCGCCGCGCGCACCTGCTGCAGCCGCCGGATCCAGACCTCGCGAGCCTCCGGCGTCCCGTGGGATGCGTTGATGCGGACGATATTCACGCCGGCGTCCAGCATGGCATGCATGCGATCCTCGGTTTCCCAGGCAGGACCGAGCGTGGCGACGATCTTGGTACGACGGATGGCGTCTGTGTCGAGGGGCACCAGCTACTCCATTCAGGGACACGCGCCGACCCCCAGTGGGCCGGGCAGAACGCATGAGCCAGAGAAGCCGGAAATATACTGCATTTTCAGCCTTGTGGCAGGCCCGGGCGTGTCACAGTCCGGCCAATCCTCCACAAATGGTGTGGATTGTGGATTGTCCCTTTTCCACTACCCGTCGGTCGGGATGCCCCATGGCTGCTGAGGGGCGTGGGGGGCGCCCACTCACCCCAGCACATTCTGTCCACAGCAGCCTCCGTGGGGGCTGAATCCGAATCCGGTTTCCTCACACGTGTGGATCACAGAACTTATCCACGCGCGGGACGGGGACAACTTCCCGTGCCACGGGCGCAACTCCAGACGGGACAACGTCCTGCGCCCGGGCGCTGTTCTCCACACCGCGACCTTTCCGCGCACGGTGGATCCACATCGAGTGGAGATCCTGGGAATCTGTGGAAAGACTGCGTAGTTGCATCCCTGATGGGCACTTGGCGTGTCGCATCGCCCCGCGCGGCGACCCCTTCGGAGGCACCTGCCGATTGCTGCGGTGGACCGGTCGATCTACATTCCGCTGAGTTGGCATCATTCAACCTGAGGGGAATCATGGTCACAGGAGCCGCGCAGGCAGCGGAGCGTTTCGGGGGTGGTGTTCGGGTCGAGTCGCAGGGCGTTGTGGTCGAGCGGCCGGAGGTGCTGCAGTCGGACGCGATGGATGCGCTGGTGTTCGACGCCGTCTTCGGTGAGCCGACGGTGCGCGCGGGCGCACGGGCGCTGCTCTGGGAACTGGGGCAGGCGATGGGCGCGCGGCCAGCGTCGATCCACGATCTCTATCTCGCCCGCGGCCGCGGCGAGTGCAGTGGCTTCACGGTGCCGGCCATCAACGTGCGGATGATCGCCTACGACACGGCGCGCGCGGTCTTCCGGGCAGCGCGCGGGCTCGACGCCGGTGCCATCATCCTGGAGATCGCCCGTTCCGAGATTGCCTACACCGATCAGCGCCCGGCCGAGTATGTGGCGGTGATGATCGGCGCGGCATTGCGCGAGGGGTACCATCTGCCGCTGTTCATCCAGGGCGACCACTGTCAGGTCAATGCCAAGAAGTACGCGGTGGATGCCGAGGCCGAGGTGGGTGAGGTGATCAAGCTGATCGGCGAGGAAATCGCGGCCGGCTTCTTCAACATCGACGTCGACACGTCGACGCTGGTCGATCTCTCGCACCCGACCCTCACCGAACAGCAGCGGGCCAACTTCGAGCGCGCGGCCGAAATCACCGCCTTCATCCGGCGTGTGGAGCCGGCGGGCGTGACCGTCTCGGTTGGTGCCGAGATTGGTGAAGTGGGTCACAAGAACTCGACGGTCGAGGAGCTGGAGGCCTTCATGGAAGGCTTCGAGGCTACCCGGGCGGCACGCGGTGGCTTCGCGGGGATCAGCAAGATCTCGGTCCAGACCGGTACGTCGCATGGCGGGGTGGTGCTGCCCGACGGGTCGATCGCCGACGTCAAGCTCGATCTCGAGGCGCTCGAGGCTCTCTCCCGCGTGTCCCGCGAGAAGTACGGTCTGGGTGGCGCGGTGCAGCACGGCGCGTCGACCCTGCCGAGCAATGCCTTCGGGAATTTCCCGCGGATCGAGACGGCTGAGATCCACCTGGCGACCAACTTCCAGAACATCGTGTGGGATCACCCGGCATTGCCTGCCGAGTTGAAGGCCCGGGCCTACCGCTGGCTGGACGAGCATGCCGTCGGGGAGCGGGGGGCCAAGGACTCCGACGAGCAGTTCTACTACAAGACGCGGAAGAAGGCGATCGGGCCCTTCAAGCGGGAGATGTGGGAACTTCCAGCGGCCATTCGTCACGAGGTGAGTGGGGAGCTGGAGCGGACCTTCCGCTTCCTGTTCGAGCAGTTGCAGGTGGGTGGCACGGCGGCGCTGGTGCGCCAGTTCGTGACGGCCACGGCGCTGCGGCACGACGCGCTGACCCACACCGGCGCGGTGGCCGAGGATGATCCCGATGCCGGCGAGTAGGACACCCCGAACCGAGGAGGATGCGATGGCAGGTCGTCGAGAGGGCCCCGATGTGACGGTGATCGAGACGGACGGTGGGGCCGGATTCAAGTGGTTCGTGGTCGGGGCGCTGATCGGCGCCGGGGTTGGGCTGCTGCTGGCACCGCAGTCGGGCGCGCGCACGCGCCGGGACCTGGGGCGGAAGGCCCGTCGTCTGCGGGCCCAGGCAGAGGAGCGTCTGGAGGAACTGACGGACGATCTGGGTGAGCGTGGCCGACGGATCGCCGGGACGGTGGAGGAGTGGGTCGACACCGTCAGCGATGGTGTGGAGGAGGGACGGCGGACGGTCGAACGTTCGGCGCATGCCGCACGCGAGGAACTGGAGCGGCGCGTGTCGAGCGCCCGGTCCCGTCGGCGGGCCGCCATCGCGGCGGATGGTGTCGCCGAGGACGATGACGCCGACGACTGACCCGTCGCAGGGGAGTCCGCCCTCTCCGGAAAGCCCGTCCTCGGACGGGCTTTCTGGTATCGTCGCCCCGCCGGGGTTCTGGGCCCGCCTGTTCGGGACCATCGATCGGGCGAACCTGCCACTGCTGGCCTCGGCTCTCACCTTCGATGCGCTGCTGGCCTTCATTCCCGTGGCTGTGCTGGTCGTGGGTGGCCTGGGCTTGCTGCTCGACCGCACCCAGTACTTCGGTGCTGCCGATCCATCCGCCATGATCCTGCGGCTCTTTCCCGACGCCCCGGTGGGCCAGGATGGCGGCACCGTCGCCCTCGCCGAGCGTCTGCTGGAGGGGGTCCGCGCCTATCGCAGTCGGCTGACGCTGTTCGCCATTCCCGCCTTCCTCTGGTTCAGTACCCGCCTGTTCGGCTCGATGCGCATCTGCCTCTCGGCGATCTTCGAGGTGGCCGGTCCCCGACTCCCCGGCGGCATGGTGGTGTCCTACCTGCTTGGCTACGCCTGGGGCAAGCTGCGGGATCTGCTCACGGTCGGGGTGGTCTTTGCGCTGGCGCTGGTGAGTACCGTGGTGAGCGCGGGCCTGTCACTGCTGGATGGAGCACCCGGTACGCTGCCGCCCGAGTGGGCCTTCCTGGTGTCGACGCTGGGGCTGTGGCTGGGGAAGTGCGTCGCCATCCTGTCGGCGCTGGTGCTGTTCGCACTGCTGTACCGGTACGCCTCGCCCAAGCGGATGGCCTGGCGCGGCGCGTTGCTGGCCGGCGGCGTGGCAACGGTGGCCTTCGAGCTGGCGAAGTATCTCTACGGCATGTATCTCGGATCGGTCGCCACCTCAGCGCGCTATGCCGTCGATGCCGGTGTCGGCGCGGCGCTGCTGCTGGTGCTGTGGATCTGGTACACCGCGCTGGTTTTTCTGGGCGGGGCGGCCATTGCCCATGCGTGGGACCGCGGCAGGCATCGTCGGGATCCCGAGGCCCCTCCGCTGCTTGGGGGGGCGGGTGTGGGGGGCGTGGGGGAATGAGGGGCGGTGTTCGTCGTCAGAATGGGTAGGGGCGACCGGCTGGTCGCCCTTGCCAGATGATCACGCCCCCTACCGCCCCCCGCGCCCGCCCGGCCGCCGTCCCGGACCCGCTGGTGATCCAGGGCGCCGCCGCGCACCACTGCCCTGACCCCCCGCACCCTTGCCAGCACCACTCGCCGCCGGGGCCCGCGTTGGACGCGGCGCGTTGTTGGCCGCCGACTGCGCCCGCCGCTCGGCATTGACCTTGGCACGCGCCCGCTCCTCGGCCTTCTGCGCCCGGATGGCTGCGATCCGCTCGCCGATCGGAATCTCGAGTCGTCCGACAGGCTTGGCGCTGTAGTCGAACCCCGGCAGCGTCACCCGCGGTACCCGCTTGCCCAGCACGCGTTCGATGGTCCGCAGATCGCTCTCTTCGTCCGGCGCGACAAAGGTGAAGGCGTCGCCCGTCGCCTCGGCGCGTGCCGTCCGCCCGATCCGGTGGATGTAATCCTCCGGCACTGCCGGCACGTCGAAGTTCACCACGTGGCCGAGCGCTTCGATGTCGATGCCGCGGGCCATGATGTCGGTGGCGACCAGCACCTGGCAGGCGCCGCTCTTGAAGTCGGCCAGCGCGGCGGTGCGCTGCGCCTGCGAGCGGTTGCCATGGATCCGCTCGGCGTTTACGCCGTGATTGGTCAGCCATGCCTGCAACCGGTTGGCGCGGTGCTTGGTCCGGGTGAACACCAGCGCCTGCTTCATCCCGCCCTGCTGCAGCAGGGCCAGCAGCAGCGAGGACTTCAACTCCTGCGACACCGGATACAGCGCCTGGGTGATGCCGGTGGCCGGCGTCGACTGCCGCTCGATGTTGATCTGGGCCGGGTTGCGCAGCAGTTCGCGGGTCAGCGTCTGAATCGGCGCGGGCATGGTGGCGCTGAAGAACAGGGTCTGCTTGGGCGCCGGGATGTGGCGCAGCACCCGGCGGATGTCGGGCAGAAAGCCCATGTCCAGCATCCGGTCCGCCTCATCGAGGATCAGCACTTCCAGGCCGGGCAGCGCGCCGTAGGGCTCCTTGAAATGGTCGAGCAGACGACCGGGCGTGGCGATCATCACATCGACGCCGCGGCGGAAGGCTGCCTCCTGTGGACCCATGCCGACGCCACCGAAGACGGCCGCCGCCCGCAGCCGGGTGTGCTTGGCCAGGTCGGTGAAATCCGCCAGGATCTGTGCTGCCAGCTCGCGAGTCGGTGTCACGATCAACACTCTGGTCCCCTTGCCGGGGCGCTGCAGGAGCTGGTGGAGCGTGGGCAGCAGGAAGGCCGCCGTCTTGCCGCTGCCAGTCTGCGCGCAGGCCAGCACGTCGCGCCCGGTCAGGGCCGGCGGGATGGCGTCCTGCTGGATCGGCGTGGGACGGGTGAATCCGAGGTCCTGAACGCCGCGGAGAAGGTCGGGATGGAGCTGGAGTGAAGCGAACGGCACGGAGCAAATCCGGGTAAGTGACCAGCGAAGGTAGTCAGGTGGGCCGTGTGACGGGAGGGTGGCCGACTTGGCTTCACGGGTCCGGGCGGGTATGTTGGGGTGCCCCAGGTCCGAAGGGCGCTGGCGCGCGAACCGCGTCAGGACCTCGCCGGTAGCAGCGCTAAGCGATGTCCAGTGTCGCTTCGGAGTGCCTGGGGCACTTTTCTCTCCCCCCGGATGCGTCTCGATGGCTATCGCGCTGGCCCGCCGGTATCGGCCCCGTCAATTCGCAGATCTGCTGGTCCAGGATCATGTCGCTGCCGCCCTGCGCGGTGCCGTCGCGAAGAACCGTGTTGGCCATGGCTACCTCCTCACCGGCCCCCGCGGGGTCGGCAAGACCACCGCGGCCCGGATCCTCGCCATGGCGCTCAACTGCGACCGCCGTGACGCGGCCGCACCCACGGGCGAGCCCTGCGGTGAGTGTGAACCCTGTCTGCGGATCTGGAATGGCGCCGCCACGCTCGATGTGGTCGAGATCGACGCGGCCTCCAACCGTGGCGTCGACGACGCCCGCGACCTGCGCGAGCGCGCGATGTACGCCGCCTCCCAGGAAGGGCACCACAAGGTCTACATCGTCGATGAAGCCCACATGCTCACCCGTGAGGCCTGGAATGCGCTGCTGAAGGTGCTGGAAGAGCCGCCGCCGGGTGTGGTGTTCGTGTTTGCCACCACCGAACCGCAGAAGATCGCCAATACCGCCGCCCCGGTGATGTCGCGCCTGCAGCGCTTCGACTTCCGCCGGATCGGCCCGGCCGCCATCCAGCAGCGGTTACAGGCCGTGCTGGCCGCCGAGGGCATTGCCGCGGAGGATGAGGCGCTGCTGGTGATTGCGCGGCAGGCCGACGGAGGCATGCGCGATGCCCTGTCGGTGCTCGACCAGTGTCTCTCCTTCGGCGAGGGGCCACTGACGGTCGCCCGCGTGCGCGAGATGCTCGGCCTGCTCGACGACGAGATCTACGCCCGGGTGCTGCGCCTGGTGGCGGGGCGTCAGCCGGCCCAGGTGTTCCCGCTGCTCGACCAGATCGTCGATGCGGGCGGCGATCTCACCGAGTTTGCCGGCGGCCTGGCCGATCTGCTCCGCGCCCTGGTCCTGCACCACTACGGCAGCACCCTTGAGGGGATGCCGACCTCGCTGCTGCAGGTGGTGGCCGAGGCCTCGGCCAGTATCGGTGCCGAAGACGCGGTGCGCATGCTCAAGCTGCTGAGCGATGCCGAACCGGCCATCCGGCGCAGCCAGCAGCCGAGGCTGGTGCTGGAGACGCTGCTGTTGCGCTGGGCCATGCTCGACCGCGTGGCCGATCTGCGGTCGCTGCTGAGCGGTGCGCCGCTGCCGCCGCTCGCGCCGAGTGCGCCGGAGCCGCCGCGCGCCCGGGCCGAGCCGACCGCGACACCAGAACCTGTGGCAGCCGAACCGCCTGCCGGGCCGGCCTTTTCGGTTCCGGCCACAACGGCCGGTGTGGCGGCCGTCTGGGGCGACATCTGCACCGCCGTCTCGGCGCAGAGCTACCTGCTGGGCCAGGCCCTGGGGCAGGCCCAGCCGACCATGTCGGGCGGGGGAGAGGTCCTGCTGACCTTCCCGGCCGACGCGGTGGTCTACCGGGACGGTGTGGAGCGCCAGCTCGGCGCGGTGGCGACGGCAGTGGGTGAGCGACTTGGCCGGGCCGTCACCGTCCGGACGGCGCTGCTGGAGCGGGAGGGTGGGCGCCCAGGCCGGCTCAGTGGCAGTGACTTCCGGGCCGACCGGCTGCAGCAGCTCCGGGCCACCGACCCGGCCCTCGACGCCGCAGTGGACGCATTAGATTTGGAACTGATCGACGAGGGGTGAGACGCCCCGATCGGCAGGATTCTCCAGCAGAGGGATGACCATGGCCACAGATCCGGGGGGGAGCACGGTCCAGCAGCGCCGCCAGGAGCGGGACGCCCATCGTCGGGCCACCGCGCTGGCGCAGCAGACGGTCGATGCCACTGCGGGGGGCGGGCTGGTCCGGGTGCGGGTCGACGGCCACGGGCGGGTCCGCAGCCTGGAGATTGCGCCCGAAGCCTTTGCAGGACGCGACCCCGATCTGCTGGCCGACCTGATCATGGGGGCGCTGGCCGAGGGGCAGCGCCGGGCCGATGCCCTGGCACTCGGCGGGGACGCTGTCACCGACGACGAGCGCCAGGGCCGCTGACGGGTGGGCGCGCTGGACACCCTGGTGACCGAGTTCGCCCGGCTTCCCGGGATCGGCCGCAAGACGGCTCAGCGCTTGGTGTACCATCTGCTCCAGCAGCCGACCAGCCGGATGACCGCCCTGGCGGAGGCGGTCCGGGTGGTGGCCGACCAGGTGCACCCCTGTCCGGGCTGTGGGCAGCCCACCGAGGACGTCCGGTGCGCAATTTGCCTTGATCCCCGGAGGGACCACGGCCTCCTCTGCATTGTCGAGGAGGCCTCAGCGGTCCCCATTCTGGAGCGGTCCGGGGCATTCCGGGGGCGATATGTCGTCCTGGGAGGGCGTCTTTCGCCCCTGGACGGGGTCGGCCCCGACGGGCTGCGCGTCGACCTGCTGATGCACCATCTGCGCGAGGGGAGCGTGCGCGAAGTGATTCTGGCGACCAATGCGTCGATCGAAGGCGAGGCCACGGCGACCTGGCTGCGGGGCATTCTGGCGGAACACCCGGGTATCCGCGTGTCCCGGCTGGCCCGTGGCCTGCCGGTCGGCGGCGAACTCGAGTACGTCGACGGCGTGACCCTGACCCACGCGCTCACTGCCCGGGAGGCCCTCGGATGATGCAACCGCCTGCGGCAGCCTCCTGGGTCTTCCACGAAGAGGACGCGGCCAAGATCCGCGACTTGCTCACCGTGTTTCTGCGCGACACTTCGTCGCGGACCGCGCTGCTGGTCGACCGGGCCGGGCAGATGCTGATTACCGTGGGCGAGCCGCCCACCTTCGACCCGACGGCCTTTGCCTCGCTGACCGCGGCCGACTTCTCGGCCAACGACCAGCTCGCCCGGCTGCTGGGTGAACCGGAGTTCGGGACGCTGTTCCACCAGGGCGAAAAGGAATCGCTCTACCTGGCGGACATCGCCCGGCGGGTCATTCTGGTGGTGCTGTTCGATTCCCGCACCACGCTGGGCCTGGTGAAGTTGCGGATCCGCGGGGTGGTGGGAGAGCTGGGCACGCTCTTCACAGCCATCTTCGCACGCGAGACCGGCACCGACGGGCGGGTAGATGCCGCCTTCGTCGGCGAAGCCGAGGACGAACTCGATAAACTCTTCGGAGCCTGAGAAAGCGGACCGATGTCGACCATCAATCA
>CAYQXR010000058.1:0-12143 GCA_964421625.1 uncultured Gemmatimonadaceae bacterium
GTCAAGGCCGTTGCCGAAGGCGCCCGCGAGGGCGGATTGGAGTTCTGATGAGTGAAGACGTGACGTCGACGGCAGGGGCAGAGGCCGGCAGCGAGACCCCGACGGCACCGGCACCACGCAACAGTGGCGGTGGCGGGTACGGTGGTGGTGGCGGCGGTGGCAGTCGTGGCGGGGCCGGTGGCGGGCGCGGGCGCGGTGGCCCGGGCGGCGGCGGCCGGGGTGGTCGCGGCGGTCCTGGTGGCGGTCGCGGTCGTGATGACCGCACCGAGGCCCCCAAGGAGTTCATCGAGAACGTGGTCGCCATCAACCGCGTGGCCAAGGTCGTCAAGGGTGGTCGGCGCTTCTCCTTCAATGCCCTGGTCACCATCGGGGACGGCAAGGGGCGGGTCGGTTTCGCCACCGGGAAGGCCAACGAAGTCGCCGAGGCCGTCCGCAAGGCGGTTGAGGCCGCCAAGCGCGACATGACGGATATCCCGCGGACCGGTTCCACCATTCCGCATGAGATCCTCGGGCGCCACGGCGCCGGTCGGGTCCAGCTCAAGCCGGCGGCCACCGGTACCGGCGTCATTGCCGGCGGTCCGGTCCGCGCCGTGCTGGAGTGCGCCGGGATCACCGACATCCTGACCAAGAGCCTCGGGTCCAACAACCCGCACAACATGGTCCGGGCCACCATCGCCGGCCTGCGCCAACTGGTCTCGGTCGAACGGGTCGCCCGCGAGCGCGGCGTCGACGTGGACCGCATCGGGTATCGCGCCCGGCAGGAGGGCTGAGCCATGGGACGTAATCCAGTTGTCGGGCGCCAGGGGCCGGGCTACCACGCGGCGGTCATTCCGACCGCCGACGCCTCGCCGCGCCTGCGGGTCAAGCAGACCCGCTCCGAAAGCGGGCACGCCGAGACCATGCGGCGGACGCTGCGGGCCATCGGTCTGCGCCACTATCAGCATACCATCGAGATCGACAACACGCCGTCGATGCAGGGGATGCTCTTCAAGGTGCGTCACCTCATTACGGTGACGCCGGTCGGGGAGAAGTAACGATGGCTAACGAATCCGACGTGATCGAGCCGATCACGCTGTCGACCCTCCGCCCGGCCCCCGGGTCGCACCGGTCGCGCAAGCGCCTCGGTCGCGGTCCAGGCTCCGGCCTGGGGAAGACCTCCGGCAAGGGACACAAGGGCAGCAAGGCCCGCTCGGGTGGGGCGACCAACCCCGGCTTCGAAGGCGGCCAGATGCCGATGTACCGGCGCCTGCCCAAGCGCGGGTTCACCAATCCGTTCAAGGTGACCGCCCTCGCCGTCAACCTGTCGACGCTGGCTTACCTGGTCGAGATCGGGCGCCTGCAGGGTGAGGTGACGCCGGAGGCGCTGGTCGCCGCCGGGATCATCCGCCGCACCGATGTGCCGGTCAAGATTCTCGGGCACGGCGAGCTGGAGACCGCGCTGGTTGTGCGCGGCTTCCCGGTGTCCGCGGCGGCGCGCACCAAGATCGAAGCCGCCGGCGGCCGGGTCGAGGACTGATGACCGCCCCGCGCCTTCCGTCCATCGACGGTGAACTGAAGGACAAGCTCCTCTTCACCCTCATGGCCCTGGTCATCTTCCGGGTCGGTGCCCATATCCCGGCACCCCTGGTCGATATCAATGCGCTGCAGATGGCCATCGCCAACTCGGCGGCTCAGGGGCTTCTGGCCCTCTATGACCAGCTCGGGGGCGGTCTCCAGCAGTCGACCATCTTCGCGCTGGGCATCATGCCGTACATCTCGGCGTCCATCGTCTTCCAGTTGGCGGGCGGGATCATTCCCACCGTCACCAAGATGCAGAAGGACGAAGACGGCCGCCGCAAGCTCACCCAGTGGACCCGCTACTTCGCCATTGCCATCTCGATGGCACAGGCCTACGCCTTCACGCTCTTCCTCGAAGGGCTGTCGGGCGGCGTGATGCGGAACCCGGGCACCGGGACCCGCCTCCTGATGGTCGCGATTCTGACCGTCGGGGCCATCTTCGTGATGTGGCTGGGTGAACGGATCACCGAGCACGGCATCGGCAACGGCATGAGTCTGCTCATCACCGTGTCGATTCTCGAACGGCTCTGGCCGGGCACGGCCAGCGGCATCAGCATGGTCCAGGCGGGCGCTGTCAGCGCCTTCGGCATGCTGATCTTCGTCCTGTCGGCGGTGGCCATGGTGGCCGCGGTGGTCGGGATGACGCTGGCGGTCCGCAAGATTCCCATCCAGATTCCGCGCAAGGTGATGGGGCGGGGTCGGGTGCAGGAAGGCCAGAAGAGCATGGTGCCCATCCGCCTGATCACGGCCGGCGTCATGCCCATCATCTTTGCCCAGACGGTCATCATCGTTCCGGCCACGCTGGGGCAGTTCTCGCAGTCGCCCATGCTGCTCGAAATCAGCAATGTGCTGACGCCGGGCTCCGTGCTGTACGACGTGCTCTTCGGGCTCCTGATCGTCGTCTTCTGCTACTTCTATACGTCGATCATCTTCAACTCGGTCGATATCGCCGAGAACCTGAAGAAGCAGGGCGCCTTCATTCCCGGCGTCAAGCCGGGGAGCCAGACCGCCGACTATCTGGACAACGTGCTGGCGCGGATCACCCTGCCGGGCTCGATCTTCCTGGCGCTGGTCGCCATCCTGCCGATGACGATTGCCAAGATGATCGGGGTCGGGAGCGAGTTCCAGTTCGGCGGCACCTCGATCCTCATCGTGGTCGGCGTGCTCCTCGACACCATGGGGCAGATCGAGCAGCACCGGCAGCTCCGGCGCTACGACGGCTTCATGAAGTCCGGACGGGTCAAGTTCCGGGGCCGGACCAGCCGCTTCGGCATCTGACCGCCGCTGCGGGACAGTTTCCGGGAGGGGCGCGGCGTACCGCGCCCCTCCTGCGTTCATGGGGGGGCGACGCATTATCTTCGAGCAGATGACTGGTTCAATTTTCTGGAGGACGGATCGATGGACATTCTCCTGATGGGTGCCCCGGGGGCAGGCAAAGGGACCCAGGGGGCCCTGCTCGCCACCACCCTCGGCATTCCGAAGCTCGCGACGGGCGATCTGCTGCGTGAAGCGGTCCGGCTGGAGACGCCGCTGGGCAAGCTGGCGCAGGCCGCCATGGAAGCGGGCCACCTGGTCAGCGACGAGATCATCCTGGGGGTGGTCGCCGAGGAACTGGCCATGCCTGCCGCGGCGGACGGGGTGATTCTCGACGGCGTGGTCCGCACCATCCCGCAGGCCGAAGGAGTCGAGGCCATGTTCGCCAAGCTGGGACGGCGGGTGGACCATGTGCTCTTCTTCGATGTGGACGATGCCGAGGTCCAGGCCCGGCTGGCCCGCCGGCGCGGTATCGAGGGTCGGGCCGATGACGACCCGGCGGCGGTCGCCGTGCGGCTGGCAGCCTACCGCGAGCAGACCGCCCCGGTGGTCGCCTGGTACGAGGCGCGTGGTCCGGTTCACCGGATCGTCGCTGCCGGCGCCATCGAGGAGATTGCGGCCCGGGTCCGCGAGGCAGTCGGGGTCGAATGATCACGCTCAAGTCGGCCCGGGAGATCGACACCATGGCTCGGGCCGGGCGGATCGTCGCCGAGACCCATGCCGTGGTCGCCGCCATGGTGCGGGCCGGTGTCACCACCGAGGCGCTCGACACCGAGGCCGAACGGTTCATCCGGTCGCATCCCGGCGCCACGCCATCGTTCAAGGGGCTCTACGGCTTCCGCCACACGCTCTGCATCTCGGTCGACGAAGAGATCGTACACGGCATTCCGTCGCCCCGCCGGGTGCTGGCCGACGGGTCGATCGTGTCGATCGACGTGGGCGTCTGCCTCGACGGCCTGCATGCCGACGCCGCCACGACCGTGCCGGTGGGCGAGATCTCCCCGGCCGCCCAGCGGCTGCTGACCGTCACCCAGGAGTCGCTGGTGGCGGGCATTGCCGCTGCCGTGATCGGGAACCATATCGGCGACATCGGCCATGCCGTGCAGACGGTGGCTGAGGGGGCAGGGTACGGCGTGGTGCGGGAGCTGGTGGGACACGGCATCGGCACCAAGTTCCACGAGGACCCGCAGGTCCCCAACTTCGGACTGCCGCGCCGGGGGCCCGCGCTCCGGCCGGGGATGACCATTGCCATAGAGCCGATGATCACCATGGGCTCGCCCGCCACCCGGACGCTCAAGGACCGCTGGACCATCGTGACCAAGGACGGCTCGCTGGCGGCGCACTTCGAGCACACCGTCGCGGTGCTGCCCGAGGGGCCGCGCATTCTGACCACGAGGGATGCCTGATGGCCAGCGTCTTCTCCGGGATCCAGCCATCCGGCGAGCTGCACATCGGCAATTGGCTCGGCGCGATCCGCAACTGGGTTACGCTGCAGGACCAGTACCAGGCGCTCTACTGCGTGGTCGATCAGCACGCCATCACCGGCCGGTACGATGCCGCAACGCTGGCTCAGCGCACCCGCGAGATGGCCATCGGTCTGCTGGCCGCCGGGGTCGATCCGGATCGCGCCACGTTGTTCGTGCAGAGCCATGTGCCCGCGCATGCCACGCTGTCCTGGTTGCTCACCACGCGCGCGCCGTTGGGTGAGCTGGAGCGGATGACCCAGTTCAAGGACAAGTCGCAGCGCTTCGAGTCGGTCCCGGCCGGTCTGCTCATCTACCCGGTGCTCATGGCGGCCGATATTCTGGTCTACCGGGCCACCCATGTGCCGGTGGGCGAGGATCAATTGCAGCATCTGGAACTGGCCCGCGAACTGGCCCGGCGCTGGAACGCCGAGTTCGGTCGCGGGGAGGACCTGCTGCCCGAGCCGCAGCCGATTCTGTCGGAGGCACGGCGCATCATGGGACTGGACGGCCAGCAGAAGATGTCCAAGAGCCTCGGCAACACCATTGCGGTGACCGAGACACCTGACGAAATCTGGGCCAAGCTGCGCCCGGCCATGACGGATCCCGCGCGGAAGACTCGACAGGACCCCGGTACCCCCGAGATCTGCAACATCTACACGCTGCACCGCCACTTCTCGCCGCCGGAGACGGTGGCCACGGTGGCCGTCAACTGCCGAGGGGCACTCTGGGGCTGCATCGACTGCAAGAAGGTGCTGCACCAGAACATGGTGACCACACTGGCGCCGCTGCGGGATCGGGTTCTGGAACTGACGGCCAACCCCGCCCGAGTCGATCAGATTCTGGGTGACGGCGCGGCAACGGCTCGCACGCAGGCTGCGGACACCATCGCACTGGTCACGGATCACATGGGCTTTCTTCCGGAGCGCACGACATGAGCACGCCACCCATTCTCACGCGGGTCCTCAAAGCGGCCATGCAGCGCGGCGCCTCCGATGTACATGCCAAGGCGGGAGATGTCTTCCGGGCCCGAGTCGGCGGCGAGCTGGTACCGCTGACCAAGCAGCGTCTGACGCCGCAGCAGACCCGCGCTCTGGCCGCGACCTTTGCCGGCCTGGCACTGGACGACCCGCAACTCGATGCGCTCCACGACCTGGATTGCTCCTGGGGCATCACCGGGGTGGGACGCTTCCGGGTGAACGTTCTGCGGCAGCGCTCCTCCTTCATGGTGGTGCTGCGGGTGATCCCGTTCTCGGTCCCGACGCCCGAGAGCCTGGGTATCCCGGAAGTAGTGCCGACCTTTGTCGAGGCAGGTGGCGGGCTGGTGGTGATCTGCGGGCACGGCGGTTCGGGGAAGACCTCGACCGTGGCCTCGCTGGTGCATCACATCAACCGCTCCCAGGAACGGCACGTGCTCACGCTGGAGGACCCGATTGAGTACCTCCATCGCGACCTGCGTGGCTCCATCACGCAACGGGAGATCGGGACCGACACCGGCGACCTCGCCCTGGGTGTGCGCGCTGCGTTGCGCCAGGATGCCGACGTGCTCGTCATCAGTGAGCTGCGGGACGGTGTCGCGGTGGACCAGGCCCTGCATGCGGCCGAGTCGGGGCGCCTGGTGCTGGTTGCAGTGAGCGCTCATGACTGCGCCGCCGGGCTGACCCAGTTGCTGGTGTCGCTGTCGTCGGACGATCGGGAGATCGGCCGGGTGCGTCTGGCCTCGGTGCTGCACGCCATGGTTGGCCAGCGGCTTGAGATCGCGCCGGACGGGTCCCGGCGGGTCGCCTTCGAGTGGGCCGAGGCCACCGAGGGGGTGCGTCAGGCGATTCTGGCTGGGGGCGAGCGCAAGGCAGTGCAGGCCGCCCTGGCCCAGGCCATGAAGGCTGGGCGGGCCGAACTCTTCCAGGACCCCAAGCGCTAGTCCCTGATTTGACCCGTGCCCGGCTCCCCGGCTATTTTCCGGGGGAGTCAGCTATCGGCCCCGTGCAGGGGCCGTTTCGTTTTTTTGTCCGAGGGTGACTGGCATGTTCGATCAGAACAACAACTGCCTGGTGGTGGTCGGAGCCCAGTGGGGCGACGAGGGGAAGGGCAAGCTTGTCGACGTCCTGGCGGAGCAGGCGAATTGCGTGGTCCGCTACCAGGGGGGCGCCAACGCGGGTCACACCGTGGTGGTCGGCGATCGGCAGTTCATCCTGCATCAGATTCCCTCGGGCATTCTGCATCCGGCCGTGCGCTGCGTCATCGGCAACGGCGTGGTGCTGGACCCGGTCACCCTGGTGTCCGAGCTGGAGGAGGTCACCGCGCAAGGCGTCGACGTGCGCGGCCGGTTGTTCCTCTCCGACCGGGCCCATGTCGTTCTGCCGCTCCACAAGCGCCTGGACCGGGCCATCGAAGCCCAGCAGCGCATCGGTACCACCGGACGGGGCATCGGCCCGGCCTACGAGGCCAAGGTGGGCCGCCGCGGGCTGCGCATGGCGGAGTTGTGCCGGGCCGATGGCGCTGAAGCAATCGTGACCGAGGCGGTGCGGTGGGCCAACGCCCTGCTGGGGCAGATGGGTGAGCCGCAGGACATCGACGTCGCGGAGCACCTGGCGCTGCTGGCCGAGGCGCGCGCGCACCTGGGGCCGCTGACCTGTGATACCGGGCTGCTGGTCTACCAGGCGCTGCAGCGCGGCGAGCGGGTGCTGCTCGAGGGCGCCCAGGGGGCGATGCTGGACATCGACCACGGCACCTATCCCTACGTGACATCGTCCAACACCACGGCGGGTGGTGCGGCTGTGGGGGCCGGCATCGGGCCGACGCGGATCAATGGCGCGCTCGGCGTCGTGAAGGCCTATACCACCCGGGTGGGCAACGGACCGCTGCCGTCTGAGGCACCGGGTGAGGTGGGCGAGCAGTTGCGCCAGCTCGGCGGTGAGTGGGGGGCGACCACGGGCCGGGCCCGGCGCTGCGGCTGGTTCGATGCAGTGGTGGTGCGCTATTCCGTGCGGGTCAACGGGCTGACCGATCTGGCCGTGACCAAGCTGGATGTGCTGGACACCTTCGCCGAGATCCCGATTGTGGTGGGATACGAACTCGACGGCACTGTCTGTCCCGAAATGCCGGCTGATGCGGCCGCGCTGGAGCGGGTGCGTCCGGTGGTCGAGATCATGCCGGGGTGGCAGCAGCCGACCACGGCCGCGACCCGCTGGGATGATCTTCCAGCGGCGGCGCGCCACTACCTCGAGCGCCTGGAGGCGCTGGCAGGCTGCCCGATCCGCTATGTCAGCGTGGGCACTCGTCGCGACCAGATTCTCGAGCGGCCCCGGGACTGATCCGCTCCAGGTACTGAAAATCGGAACGCCGACGCGGGGAGTCCCTGCGTCGGCGTTCGTGTATCGGCCCCTCGGGGTCGCGGCTCTGTTACTGAGCCCGCAACTCGGCGAAGAAGTTGGCGATGCCCTTGGCATTGAGCCAGACGGGGTCGACCTCGTAGTACCGGCTCTCAATGAAGCGACCGGTGGTCGGGAAGTACGGCGGCGGGTTGACGGCACCGCAGGGGTCGTAGGAATGGGCTTCGGCCCAGCCGTAGCCGTTGGTGTTGTAGGTTGCGTATTGGACCCGGCCTTGGGCCAGCCCGCCGGTCACCCGGGTGTAGCCGTTGATCGAACTACCACCGTGCATGTTCACTGCGGAGATATCCCAAGAGGCATTCGGGACGTGGTTGGGCCAGGTAGGGAATGAGGGATTCGAGCCAGCACGAGGTCCGCCATACACCCCTTCACCGTACCAGTTGCCCTTGCCGGGATTGCCGTCGCCCACGGCCAGGAAGAACATGTGGTAGTTGGCGTCTGGTGTGTCGTCGAATCCGCCGTAGACCTTGCTGTTGACCTGGAAGGGGGTCTGCAGGTTGTTGTCCTGGATCACCACGTTGATGGTGGCGATGGCTCCGAAGATGTCGCCTTCGGCGGTACACTTGGTGCCCGGCGCATTGGTGTAGGTGAGGTCGTCGGCCATCACGATGTTGCCGGTGGCGAACACCGAGACGCGGCCAGCGAGCTTGCCGCTGATGGCGACATCACCGGTGACGAAGATGACGCCCTTGAAGTTCGGGTTGTCCGCGAGCGGGATCAGGTAGTCGGCATCGCCGGGGCGGACCGCGCTCATGCCAGTCCAGGGACCGGTGCGCCGCTTGACCCACGCGCCCATCTGGGTGGTACCCGCCTGCATGGTGAGGGTCTCGGGCGGCGTGAGGGTATCCCCCGTTGCGGCCGAGTGGATGTGTGGGTCACCACCCAGGTAGCAGCGCCGCGAGGCACTGGACAGCGCTTTGCGGACGGAATCCTGCTTTACGGCATTGGACCCGGGGACTCTGGCCCAAATCTGCGCTGCTGTATGGAAGCGGAGCGAGTCCGGGCCGTCGGCTGTCAGCGGGTTGAACACCGCGCCACAATTCTGGGACCTGAGATTGGGGTCGACGGTGCCGGTCCCCCACCGGCGCGCCGTGACGTACTTGCGCATCGAGTCGCTGGTGGGGTCATTGACCTTCCAGACCCGCATGAACCCTTCGTTCCACTCGATGGTACCATTGCCATTGACATCGATGGTCAGGAACTCGATCCGGAGCGCGGGATTGGTGGCACCAACGGTGTCTTTGGGGGACGTGATATCGTAGTCGCCGCCTACGGCGTCACCGTCTGCGGCGAACTGCTGCATCAGGTTGACCCGGGCCGGGGTGGGCCAGGCGATTTTCTTGGCACTCTTGGTTACTGTCTGCTGGAATCGCCCGGAGCCCTCTCCCTGGATGGTGGCGTTGACCACCGAAACAGGACCGGTGAACAGGGTGCCGAGGCCGGCCGCGCAGCCGGTCTGAATCTTGAGCTCGGCATTCGAGTGGAAGGGCCCCTGGACCTGTTCGCTGCATCCGAAGACGGCATTGCCCGGCCAAGTGTCGATGGCGACCGCGAACTTGGCCCACGATTCCTGGGTCATCAGCAGGCGCCGGGCGGCCACGGCGCCGCGGGCATCGCGGATCACCGACAGCGCGCTGGAGAAGTTGCTGCCGTACTGTCCGGCCGTGGCGGCGCCGCCCGTCCGGCCACCGGTACGACCCACATACAGCGAGCGGGTGATACCCGGGATGACCGCATTGGATGCGTCGAGGACGGGGGCATTGTCGACCAGCGTGGTATAGCCCACCAGCGGGAGCAGCGTATCGAACTGGCCCCGGTTGACCGAGTCGCGGATCATTTCGAGCCCGCCGTTCGCCGCCGCCTGCATGGAGACTTCCCGGGCGCTGAAGCGCGTGGTCAGGTAGGCGCCGGAGGACACCAGAATGGCACCGAGGGCGATGGCCGCAATAGCGATCGAGATCAGCAGCGTCAGGATCAGAGCTGCGCCACGGCGGTTGGACACAGGGTTCGGCATGCGCATGGTCGAAGGTCCTCGGCGGATCACGGTGGGAAAGCGATGGTGACCGACGCGGTCGGAATGGTCGAAAGGTTCGGGGTGCAGTCCTGCGCCGCGATCCCGAAGGTATAGCTCACGCCCGGGACGTGGTCGAGGATTTCCGCAGTGTACGTCGTGGTGCCCGTTTCGGGTCGGATGACCAGCAGCGGGGCGCCGAAGGCGGACTCGGTCGACAGTCGTCGCCAGAGGATGTACTGCCGGACGTCGACTTCGCCGCCGTCCTGATCCTCCGAGGCGTCCCAGGTGAAGGTGACCTTGCCACTGCCATCTCCTGCGTCGACGGCCGTGAAATTTTTCGGGACGAAGGGCGGACGGCCACAGACGGTCGGCATCGGGATGCCGTTGTTGGGCGTTTCTACCATGGTCGCGACTTCGCGGGTGCGCTCCTCGGTGCCTTCCTTGCCATTCGTGACACGGTAGGAAATCCGGATGGCCCGTACCGAGTCTGGGCGGACGTAGCTGGCGCTGTCTGCGGCGGAGATCCCCTCGATCTGTTCCCGGCGGATCAGCGGCAGCAGAGAGCCGCTGGCCTGGATGAGCGTGTCGCCGCCGGCGGTGATCCGGTGCAGCAGGTACTGGAAGAACGGCGTCCCATCCGAAGAGGGCAGGATGTTCCGGGTCAGGACTTCCGGTGTCCCGTTATTGACCCGCTGGTAGAGCACATAGTCGTCGGCCCGGTCGGTGGTCGCATCCAGCTCGAAGTAGAGCAGGTACGTCTCGGCCGGGGACACGGTGCCGTTGCTCATCCGGTAGGTGATGGACGGATAGGTGTAGCTGGTGCCGGGCAGGAGCGCGGGATCGGTGTCTTCCCAGGCGGTGTCCTCACCCTCTTCCGCGTCCGGGTTGAAATAGGTCGCCCACCGCATGTCGACGGTGTCGCGCTCGATGTAGTCGGTATTGAAGGCGAGCAGGTTGTCGCTGCCGTAGACGAGCACCGGCTGCGCGCCGGTCACGCCGGCCCCCATGGTCCGGATGATCCGTTCGGTCAGCTCCATCGAGTTCCGGGTACCCTGGAGCATGTCAAAACGCTCGGTTCCCATTCGGAAGGCCACGTTCTGGGAGCGGAACAGGGTGACGGTTGCCAACGTGATGATGCTGAGCACCGTCATGGCGATCAGCAGTTCGACCAGCGAGAAGCCGGCCGTACGCGATGAGGTGCGCATCAGGGACTCGCGATGACGGTGGTGATGGAAATCGGTTCGGCCATGCCGGGGTCGGTCACAACGACGGTGACGGTGGTGCGGTCACGCGCTGGGTTGCCCGTCTGGTCCCGGTTGACCCTGGTCACCCGGCGCATCTGGGGGTACCCAGTAAAGCCGGTGGTGTCCGCCCCGGCGCCGCCACCATACAGCGTGGTCAGGCGGGCGTAGCGGGGGTCGGCCCGGACCAGTTCCAAGCGGCCGGCCGCAATGCCGGAGGCCACCAGCCGGATCGAGGATTTGGACATGTTGCTGGAGAAGTTTGAGGCGAACCGGGCCGAGCCCGTCACCACGATCACCAGCAGAATTGTGGCAACCAGCAGTTCCACCAGCGTAAATCCGTTGCGTGGACGCCTCACTGCCCCTCCCGTTCGTGCCTGTCGCATCAGTGCCCTCCCCGCCAGGTGCCGGTCGCATATGAGTACCAGGTGACCCGCCCAGTGGACCGGGTGATCGACGCCGCCCGGCAGTGACGGCAGGTGGGGTCGTTGCCCGGCCCGCTGATATACAGCGTTCCACTACGTGACGCAGACCCGTCGCGACGGAAAACCACCGTGGCAATCACCGAGGGTTCGGCTGGGGCCGGCAGATCCGCCGCGGAGCCCTGCTCGAACTGATAGTCGTAGTCGAGCGGAACGCTGCGGACACGCTCATCGCCGTTGACGAGGTTGTCGTTGTTGGCGTCTTCGTGGATCACCATACGGGTCGTCTCCACCGTGACCCGGACATTGGCCTGGAGGGTGACCGCCAGACGCTGGGCGACCACCAGTTCGGCTACGACGCCTCGGGACACCGAGTCGGCCCGGTAGCGGCCCCAGTCGAGCTTGGAGGCCGTCATGCCCGAAAGAATCCCGATAATGAGGGCCACGATCAGAACCTCGACGAGGGTCATACCGACCCGGTCAGTCAGGAGGGTGGCGCGGCGTGGGCAGGGTTGGCAGCTCATCAGGGGCTCCAAGGTATGCAAGAATCTTGCCTTCCGGCATGGCCCGGGTACCCGAGGGGCCCATGGGGAGGGGGGAGTGGACTGATTACCTTCCCCGCGCCGCTGTCCTGCTGCGGTCCTTCAACCCTGGAATGTATCGCCCCATGGCCGACCTGTCTCTCATGGATAAACTCGTCTCCCTCGCCAAGCGCCGGGGCTTCGTCTTCCAGTCCTCCG
>CAYQXR010000059.1:0-12003 GCA_964421625.1 uncultured Gemmatimonadaceae bacterium
GTGCTGATCGGCAACGGCGACATGCACCTCAAGAACTGGTCGCTCATCTATCGCGATGGACGGCGTCCGGTGCTGTCTCCCATCTACGATCAGATCGCCACGGTTCTCTACCTGCCCGACGACACCCTCGGCCTGTCCATCGGTGGCACCCGGTCGATTCAGGAGGTGGGTCCGGAACATTTCAGCCGTTTTGCGGAACGGACCGGGGTGCCGCCCTCCCTGGTCGGTGACACCGTGCAGCGCACGGTTTCGGTGTTCCAGGACGCCTGGCGGGAGATCGGCGGCATGGGGCTGTTGCGGTCGACTGAACGGGCCAGGCTGGAGCAGCATGTCAGTGGGCTGGCCATTCTGAAGGCCGCCGATTGAGGCGATGTGCGGGCTCGCCGGGGCTCTGACTGGTAGGGGCGAGGGGCCGCAGCATACCGCCTGTGAAAGGTCAGGAGCTATACATGAACCGACCAACATGTATAGCAAAGGGCTCGTTTCTATACATGTCGTGGGCGATGGGTAGGCGGCCCGGAGTTGTCCTTGGCAGAAGGACAACTCCGGGCAGATTTGTCATTCCCAGAATGACAAATCTGTAAGTCGTGGTGCTGCAAGGGCTTACCGGGCCGCTTGCCGGGGCGAGGCGCGCGGGGAAGAGCACCTTCCTCCGGCAGCAGCTCGCGGCCCGGGAGCGGGCGGGCCATCCACGGGCGTCCCTGGTCTGGCTCGCGCTGGAGGATGCTTTCCTGGTGCGCACCGTCTGGATGCACTCGGCGTCCGCTCGGGCGCGGATGGTGAATCCGCGCAAGGTCTATCCCGTGGATCCGGGCCTGATCCCGCTGTTTGAACGTTCCGGGAGGCAGCAGACCGGTCGAGCGCTCGAGACGGTGGTGATGCTGGAACTGGAGCGCCGCGGGTATGAGGTGGCGTATGTCCGCACGACCGACGGCTACGAGGTGGACTTTCTCGCGACGCATCCGGCGCATGAACCACTGCTGGTGCAGGTCGCGGCCACAACGGATGCGGACGAGACGATGACGCGGGACGTCCGGGCGCTGGTCTCGGCCATGCCTGATCACCCGGGCGCCACGCCGCTATTGCTGACCATGGACACGACCCCGCCAAGAGAGGGCTTGCCCACGGGGGTGCGCTGGCTGGCGGCCAGCGAGTGGCTGATGGAGGCCCGCGCGATCACATCCTGAGCCGGTGTCGTCGAATCCCTACCCCCGCCCCCGCCCGCCCCCCAACCCTGCTACTATACGGATACCACCAATCCTGCCGCGGAGAGACCCATGCGCCGCACCATCTTCCTGCTGTTCGCCGCGATGCTGGCCGCCTGCACCGACAACACCGGTCCCAACGGTCCCCCGCCGCCGCCCCCGCCACCGCCGCCACCACCCATCCCGGGGCCGGGACCGTTCTTCTCGGTGTCGCCGATCGACATCGACCGCCTCGCCCGGATCACGCCGATCGGCTACAACAACAAGTCCATTCCCGTGGCGCATACCTACTGGGAGACCTGCGAGATGTGGTATGTCACGCCGCTGGGGCTCCCCTGTACCCGGGCCAAGCTGCCGCTCCGGGCGCCGGGCAGCGGCCGAGTGCGGTCCATGGATCCGGCGGCCGACGGCCAGATCGAGGTCGAAGGGCCACCGGGGTTCCGTTGGCACTTCGGCCATGTCAGCCCCTCGGCCGGTCTCGCCGTGGGTGACACCGTGAAGGCCGGTGACGTGATCGCGACGATGTTCTACGACCACGGGTTCGATTTCGGGGCAGTACACCTGGGCATCACGCACAACTACATCGTCCCGGCGCACTGGTCGGAGGGCGGGCTGCATGGTCAGCATCCGGTGGCGCAGTTCCCGCCCGCGCTCCGCACGCAGTTGCTCACCCGGATGCATCCGATCGCGCCGCCGTACGGTCGCCTGTCGTACGACGTCGACGGCACCGCCTCGGGCGCCTGGGTGAAGGAGGGCAGTGGGCCACTCTACTTCACACGCGACAACGAACCGCTGTGGATCTGGTTCGTCCGCTGGGCCGATCGGCCCGACACGCGCCTGATCACCTTCGGCGAGGTGTGGCCGGGGATGGTCAACTTCCTGCAGGTGGCCGATCCGTCGGCGCCCGACTGGGAGTCGATCACCCCGGCCTCCGGTGTGGTGGCGGTGAAGCTCTGGAATCTGGGGTCGGACGGCGGGCCCAACTACACCTGGCCCACCGGCACGGTGCTGGTGCAACTCACCGCGGCGCGCACGCTCCGGATGGAGTGGTTCGACACGCACGATCCGGTGGCAGGCTTCACGGCGGCGGCGCGGGTGTATCAGCGGTAGGGGGTGGTGGGCTGGTAAGGCGGTTCAAGCCATTCGAGGCACCGTGATACTGCGCGATGTCGCCAACCGCCATCAGGTCAGCAATTCGGTGGCACTGCGTTACTTGGCGGCCAGCGTCTGGCGATTGGAGATGAACATCTGGAAGGCGGCGGGCAATCGGGTCCCCTATGACCAGCCTCAACGGATTCCGCCGGGTCTATGAACTATGGACCAGTCCTATGAACCAAGCCCAAAGCCGTTGGCACTGATTCAATGGAAACGTCCATAGGACTACAGGTTACCCAACCGACCGTGCCCGCGCCGACGGGGCGGAAGCATCGGGAGCACGAACCCACCCGCTGATCGCCTCCGCCATCCACGTCGGGAGTGAGGCGCGCGCCGCAACGACCTCCTGCCGCTGCCGAAGGGAGAGCCTCGCTGCCAACTGCTTCATGGTGGCTGTTGCACCGGCGTGTTCCGACCACGCCAGCACCCTGGCCACCTCTCCCGCCGGCCCCGGCCGCAGTTGCCAGGCTGGTGCATGGCGCAAATGAACCACCTGCCTGCCGATCCGGAGCCTGCGACTGCGCCCGGACGTCAGGTAGATGTGCTGAACAGGCACCTGGGTGGTGAGTCCCAGCGCGTTGGCTGTTGCCGCTCCGGTTGGCGCCACCAGCTCGCCTGAACGGGAAGCCAGTGCGGCCACGACCTGTTCGGGGACGGGAAGGCGTTCACCGAACCGTGATGGCGACGGCCGGAGGTAGAGTCCTCGGCCGATTCGGCGGAGTGCTCCGGTGCGGGCGAGCCGCGCCAGGGCTTGGTCTACCCCCGCACGCGACCCCAGGTGCAGCAGCTCCCGGGCGGTGATTGGCGCTGCGTCGGGGCTGGTTGCGGTGTATTCGATGATGCGCTGGGCGATGGTCATGGTCGGGGCTCCGGTCAACTGTCAGAAAATATAGAAGATTTCTGACAACTACGCAAGTGCCGCAGGCCCGCCCGGGACGCCCCGTCATCGGGACCACGGTGGCCCTGCGGACTACCTTGTGTGTTCGCGTTCGTCGCCCCCACGCTGGAGGACCCCATGCGCCACCTCCTGTTCCTCGCTGTCAGTCTGGTCCTGCCACTCGCCATGTCGGCCCAGGCCGTGCCGCCGCCAGCCGACTCGGCGCTGGCCGGTATCACCGCACGCGGCAGGCAGTTGGCCGCCTACGACCAGGTCAGCGCCTCGGCGACCGATGCGCTGCTCGCGACATGGCCCAATCCCACTGGTATCGAGGGATTCTGGGCCCAGCAACTCAACGGGGGGGCGTGGCGGGTGATCTTCGCGCGCCTGAACGCGGCGGGCGATTCGCTCGTTGTTGCGGCGACGGTCGACCAGGTCGGGAGCACCGATTCCTTCACGGTCGAGCGCCGAGAGCGTCAGGGGACCGAGACTGAGCGGCTGGCCTTCAGGGCGCTGCGCAGCGCCAGTCGAGATTTTCAGGCTGAGCCCCGCGCCTACAATGGCCCCTACAACACCGCCGTGCTGCCCGATCCCCGCGGCGGGTGGTGGGTCTACTTTCTGCCGGGCCAGACCCAGGTGGCCGTGGTGCCGCACGGCGGCGACCTGCGCTACGCCGTGGCGGCGGACGGCATCACCATCCGGGACAAGCTCATCATGCACAAGAGCGTCCTCAACCTGGCCGTCCCCGCCGCCGCCGAGGCAGGGATGCACACCGTCATCACCGCCGACCTTCCCCACGACAGCGATGTGTTCCTGGTCCTGTCACGGCGGCCCCGCAAACCGGAGGTGGTGGTCACCGAGCATTTCCGGTTCGAGATCGGTGTCGATGGGAGCATCAAGTGGAGTGCGGTGAAGGGGTAGGGGGGGCGATGGGCACCGGCGGTGTGGGCGCCGAGTCTGTCCACCATTTTGTTGACGGCAACAAAATGGTCCCCGGGGCCGGGCGTCAGTACGAGGTCAACAACCTGAGGGAGACTCCCTGCGGCTGGAACACCGAGGATGGTGGGGAGATCTTGGTGATACGGGCGCGTGCCCGACAATATGGGTAGCACCCAAAACGGAATGGGGTGCGCCCGCAAATCATCTCCACGACTGGGCCTGTGAGGATGTAATCCATGGCGTGACAACGGGTTAGCTGCTCGGCACCGATTCCGGTACTTCCCAGAATCTCCCCGTATTGGTCCAGGTTCAGGGTCGTGAAGGTGGCCTGGCCGGATGGACCAAGCCTTTTGGCATCTAAAGCTGCCGTGGAGGAGCGGAACGGACACTGAGTATCCTCTATAGACTTCCCAAGTCGTTGTGGCAGAATGACTTCTATGGCCGTGTGGCGTGACACCCAGCTTAGAGATCTCTCAAAGAACCACCATTGGTCCATGGACCAGTGCTTCTCGCCGTGGTCCAATGATGTGGTCCAAAGACGTACCGATGGCATGGGTCAGTCATTCGTAACCTGTTGACAGGGCAATGGTTAGCCACAGGGCAGCCGGTCTGGGAAGGGCCCAGAGATGGCCCAATGATGGTCCAATGCCCCGCGGCCCGCCCTTGCCCCCGAGCAGTGATCGCTCGGCAGGGTAGTATTCAAGGGACGAGGTACGATCGAACGCGTGGTGGCTCACCGTCCTGGCCATCGAGCCTACGGGCGACCAAGATGCACGGAGTGAAGGGGGACTCGTGAAGTACTGGGTTGGCGTCACCGACAACGACTGGTTCCGGTTTCTCCGCAGTACACCGGGGCTGGACGAGGTCAACTTCTGGCAGCCCAGTGGTCGCGCGCCGTTCAACTCCCTCCCGGAGGGAACGCCGTTCCTCTTCAAGGTCAAGGCGCCGCACCATCACATCGCCGGTGGCGGGTTCTTCCTGAAGTTCGAGAAGCTGCCGCCGCGGTTGGCCTGGAATGCATTCGGACAGGGCAATGGCGCTGAGGACTATGCGCAGATGATGGGGCACATCGGCAAGCTGCGCCGGAATGCCGCGTCCGACATCGGTTGCAGCATCCTGGCTGCACCGTTCTTATGGCCCGAGGACGAATGGATTCCGATGGCCAAGTACTTCCCGTCGAACATCGTGACCGGGAAGACCTTCGACAGCGAAACGAGCGAAGGCGCCGAACTGTGGGCCATGGTGGAGGAGCGTCTGGCTAGATCTCGCCGAGGCCAAAGAACGTTCCAGGCTGCGGTGAGCCGCCGCTATCGCAGCATCACCAAGGAGAGGGCATGAAGTACTGGGTTGGCGTCACCGACAACGAGTGGTATCGGTTTCTCCGCAACACGCCGGGACTGGACGAGGTCAACTTCTGGCAACCAAGTGGTGGCGCGCCGTTCAACGGCCTTCCAGAGGGAACGCCGTTTCTCTTCAAGGCTAGGGCACCGTACCATCACATCGCCGGTGGCGGGTTCTTTTTGAAGTTCGAGACGCTGCCTCCACGGTTGGCGTGGGAAGCGTTCGGCCAGGGCAATGGTGCCGAGGACTATGCTCAGATGATCGAGCGGATCGGCCAACACCGGGACACCATTGCTCCTGAGATCGGCTGCAACATCCTAGGGGCGCCGTTCTTCTGGCCCGAGGACGAGTGGATTCCGATGGGCGAGTATTTCAAGCGAAACATCGTGAGGGGGAAGACATTCGACAGCGAGACAAGCGAAGGTGCCGAACTGTGGGCCATGGTGGCAGAGCGCCTGCTTCGTCATCCTGTCAACTCGCGCCTGGTTGCCGACACTGAAGTTCCGGCTGGCTACGGGGAGGCGCGGCTGATCAGGCCTCGCCGAGGACAGGGGACATTCCAGGCGGCGGTGACGAACGCCTACGCGCGACGGTGCGCCATCACGGGCGAGTCGACGCTTCCCGTACTGGAAGCCGCTCACATCAGGCCGTTCGCGATGCAGGGCTTCAACAACACCTGGAACGGACTCCTGCTGCGATCCGACTTCCACAAGCTGTTCGACGTTGGGCTCGTCACCGTCACTCCGGACTACCAGGTGGTGGTGAGCGATCGCATCAAGGATCAGTGGTTCAACGGGAAAGCCTACTACCGCCTGCATGGGCAGTCCTTGCAAAGTCTGCCGACGCTTCCCTCAGATCGTCCGCGGGCCGACATGCTGATCTGGCACAACGAGAACGTGTTCGAGCGTGGAGGCGACGATGCTGGCTGACGAGACCGTCGAGCAACTGATGGCGTTCCGCCGAGAGCGGGAGTGGGAACAGTTCCACACGCCGAAGAACCTCGCGATCGCAATCTCGGTAGAAGCCGCCGAGCTGCTCGAACAGTTCCAGTGGAGCAGCGACGATGCCTCGGTCGATGCGACAGAGGCCATCCGGCACGAGATGGCTGATGTGGCCATCCTCCTGACCTACCTGGCCAAGGACCTCGGAGTGGACCTCGACAGCGCCGTGCGGGCCAAACTGGTCTTGAATGCCGCGAAGTATCCGGTGGAGAGGAATCGGGGGGTGGTGAGGGCGAGCGCTTCGCCCCGTCCGAGTCTCACGCGAGATTGAAGCGGACCGTCCAGAGGGCTTTCCTGAACAGGTTGTCCGCACCGTCCGGGAGAACGGCAAGACGTTGAACTTTCGATTCTCGGAGTTTCACGACCAATGACGACACGACCGCATTTCGATACGACAATCGATGAGCTGGAGCGCCTGGTCCACGAGAACCTGCACAACATTCAGGTGCTCGGTGAGCTGCGGCAGGAGTTGACCTTCCGGACTACTGAGCGGGCCAAGCTGCTGATGCGGCAAATCGAGGCCGTGGTCGCGGGGCTGCTCCCAGTACCACCCAAACCGCCAGCGCCGGAGCGACCGGACGATCAGCAGGAGCTGTTGTAGGGGGGGGGCTGGGCGATCCGCAGCCCTTGCGCAAACGGCCTCATTCGGCCTTTGTTCGGTAGAAGTTCTGGCTGTATCCTGATCGAGCGAGGCAGCGCATGAGTCTCAAGACCGGCATTGAGTGGACGAACGCGACGTGGAACCCGATGACCGGGTGCACGCAGATCTCAGCGGGCTGTGATCATTGCTACGCCAAGGTCGTCGCTGAGCGTCGGACGCGCGAGGTGTACCTTCGTCAACTCCCGGTCAAGGACACCGTTGCTCATCGGCAAGACCCGTTCGCGCCACGGTTCTGGCCGGAGCGGCTGCGACTCCCACTGAGTTGGAAAGAACCGAAGCGCGTTTTCGTGAACAGCATGTCGGACGTCTTCCATGCTCATTTCACCTTCGACATGATCCGGAAGGTGTTCGATACCATGAACGAAGCGACCCATCACGAATTCCAGGTGCTCACCAAGCGGCCCGAGCGTGCGGCGCGGCTTGCGGCACGGCTGCATTGGACGGACAACATCTGGATCGGTACCTCGATCGAGCACATGGATGTCGCCCGGCGCGCCGATGCCCTGCGGGAGATCCCGGCGACCGTCCGCTTCATCTCCGCCGAACCGCTCCTCGGCCCCCTCGACCAGCTTGACCTGACCGGCGTGCACTGGGTCATCGGTGGCGGGGAGAGTGGTCCGGGCTATCGGCCACCCCAGCTTGACTGGGCTCGCGGGCTGCGCGATCGATGCGTAGCGGAGGCGGTGCCCTTCTTCTGGAAGCAGTGGGGCGGTATCCAACCCAAGGCCGGAGGCCGGTTGCTGGATGGGGTGGAGTGGAGCGAGTATCCCGAACCGGTGGCAGTTGGTGTCTGATGGCTAAGGGAGTAGTCTGGCCGATCGGCCCGCATACGCCGGGCAAGCACCTCGTGCTGCGGGAATACCTCAAGGCCTGGCTCCCGATCATGGGAATGACCCAGGGGAGGATCCTCTTTATCGATGGGTTCTGTGGGCCCGGTTCTTTTTTACGCAGCAGATCGGCGGCCCCTCCACCGTTGCTGATCTCTGCATAGATTCAGGTCATGACGACTGTCCGAGTGCCGGTCCAACCGGAGCTGCTGGTCTGGGCGCGGGAACGCGCCCGGATTGAGCGTGCCCAGCTCACCAAGGCGTTCCCCAGACTCCCCGCGTGGGAAGCGGGTGAGACACAGCCGACGCTGAAACAGTTGGAGCAGTATGCTCGGCGGACCCATGCACCGATCGGGTACTTCTTCCTGCCATCGCCACCTCCGCCGGAGTCCCTGCCGATCCCGGATTTCCGGACCATCAGGAACCAGCCGATCGCCAAGCCAAGCGTCGACCTGCTGGAGACCATCTACATGTGTCAGCGGCGGCAGGACTGGTTTCGGGAGTATGCCCAGGTCGAGGGAGAGGAACCGATCCCCTTTGTCGGCTCGATGACGCCTGGATCCGACGTGGTTGAAGCCGCGCGCCGAATGCGGGACGCGCTTGCCATGACGGTCGAGACCCGGCAGACCCTGAAGACCTGGGAGGAAGCGCTTGCTGCCATGGTTCGCCACGCGGAGGAAGCGGGTGTCATGGTGATGCGTAACGGCGTCGTTGGCAACAACACGCACCGGAGGCTTGATCGTGAGGAGTTCCGCGGATTCGCCTTGAGCGATGATCTGGCTCCACTGGTCTTCATCAATGCAGCGGATTCGAAGTCCGGGCAGATGTTCACGCTGGCGCACGAACTGGTTCATGTCTTCATCGGGCGTTCGGCGCTTTCCGATGCCAGCCCGCGTCGCGTCCATGATGAAGACATGGAGCGCTGGTGCAATCAGGTCGCGGCAGAGTTCCTGGTGCCGGTGGCAGTCTTCGATGCCGAGTACGACCGACGGCAGGATGCATTCCACGAGATGCGACGACTCTCTCGGCTCTTCAAGGTGAGTACCCTGGTTGCCCTGCGTCGGATGTACGATGCTGGTGGATTGCGCAGAGAGGAATTCTGGCGACGATACGCCGTTGAGCTGGAGCGGCTGAAGGATGCAGCCCCCAGGGGGGCCGGCGGAGATTTCCATGCCACTGAAGCAGTCCGTGTCAGTCGGCGCTTCGCCAGCGCGCTGATCGCCAGCACGCTTGAGGGCCATACCATGTACCGCGAGGCGTTCCGGCTCCTGGGCATCTCCAAGACGGCAACCTTCAAGGAGTTCAGTGCTACACTGGGATACGCGACCTGATGGCATACCTCCTGGATACGAACGTCTTCATCGAGGGCGCGAAGCGCTGGTATGGATTCGACATCTGTCCCGGCTTCTGGGAGTGGCTACTGGCCGAAAACGCTGCCGGCCTGGTCCGCAGCATCACGGCCGTGCGTGACGAGATGCTGGTCCGTGTCGATGACTTGAGTGACTGGGTGAGCGCGATGCCGGAGGGGTTCTTCCTTGCGCCAGATCCGGCAGTGCTGCCAGCGATGCACAAGCTTGCTGCCTGGGTCCATCAACAGAGCTACAGACCTGCTGCCATCCGGGAGTTCCTGGAGTCCGCAGACTACCACCTGATTGCGTATGCGATGACGCATGGCCACACCGTCGTCACACTGGAAGTGCCGTCAGATTCCCGCAAGCAGGTCAAGATCCCCGAACCGTGCGTCGCGCACGGTGTGTCATACGTCACCCCGTTCATGATGCTGAGACGCTCGAAGGCGTCCTTCGGCCTGAAGACCTTCCGAGGCGAACTCTTTGCCGGACTGGACAAGATGGCGGCGGCGGGCGGGGTGAGGCCACGCACGTGAGGCGGAATCTGATGCGCGCTCCCGCTCTCATTCCAATCCGCGGTCGTGAGATCGAGGTCGAGCAGGAGCAGTACGGCTGCGGCTGAAGTCCCTCATCGCCCTCACCGCCCTCCTCGCGTGCAGCCTGCCATCTACTCCCGGGCGCACCGAGGCGGGGCAACTCCTCGTGTCGGGAGACGGCGTGCTGGCATTCGTTGCCTGTGCGGGAACTGATACGCTGACGCTGGCAGATCAGACCGGCGGAGCAGCCGAGGAGATGCTGCGCGACCTGGCGACGCGCGACGGCCTCACCACGGTGCTGACCCGTGCAGGCGACCAGCTCCTGGCACTCCACTACGTCGGAGTGGAAGGACCGTCCTGCGCTGATCTGCCGCCATCCGGCGAAGTGGAGGTGCGCGGCCAGGAACCATTCTGGGCCCTGACCATTGCCGACGGCGAAGCGCTCTACCGCACTCCCGATCTACTCGACGGCATCCGCTACTCAGCGGGTGGATGGGACACGGACAGCGCCGGACACCTGTCCTGGCAGGCGCCGCTCGCGCCGGATGCCGGAAGCGGCGCGCTGCGCCTCGATCTCGAGGCGGGAACCTGCGCCGATCCGATGTCGGATGCGCGCTATGCCTGGCGGGCCACCCTGCACCTGGCCGATGACGTGCGGACCGGCTGCGCGCTGCTGGGGCGGGGGTTCAGGGGGTCGCGGCCGATTCGCGAGTGAGGGTGTGCCATCCCTGCATGTTGGGATGCGTCGTAGGGGCGACCGGCCGGTCGCCCGTGCTCCTAGGGCCGCGATCTCACCCCTCCAGCCAGACCCGCAGCATCTCCAGTGATGTGCGGAAGTGTTCTCCCCACGCCGCCAGTCGACCCCGAAAGGCCGCGCGATCCTCGGCGCCGAACCGGAAGGCCAGTGGGTGCTGCTCCATCCACTGCTTCCCCATCTGGCCAAGTTGGAGGTCGTCCCACCGTTGCTGTCCGTGTCCTTCGTCCAGCCACTGACTGAGGTGGACCACGAAATCGAAGCGCTCACGGTAGAACCCCCAGTGCGGCAGGGGATGATCGGCGCTCAGCATGACCTGCCACCGTGAACGGTCGGCGCGGAAGCGGCGCGCAGGCCGTGACTGCCAGGCGAATGGCTCCTCCGAACTGATGAAACCGGCCTGCGTCAGCTCGTCCAGGGCACGACGGACGGCAGCCACGGTATACCCGGTGGCACGGGTCACCTCCTTCACGCTGCACCAATCGGGTGAACCCACGAGATAGCTCATGGCATCCGCTTTGACTCCCACACCCATGCCCAACCGCAGACGGAGCATGATCGTGTTCGGCCCGCGGAGTTCCTGCGATGTCGACATCGGCTGTACCGCATCGGAACCACTGTCGACGGCGGCCTTGCCCGCCAGACGCTTCCAGCGATGCCCATTCGGTCCGCGGAGAGCCAGGGCGGCGATGGCGGCGGGATCGTAGCGCGGCACGGTGTCGGCCCTGCCTGCCAGATTGGTCAACCGCTGGACACTGAGCAGATCGGCACGATGACGCAGCCACGGCTGAAGCACCTCTCCCAATCTCGGCTCACGATGCCTCAGGGCATCGGAGGCCAGCACCAGAACCTCCGGATCGATCAGGCTGTGCAGGTCGCGGGTGCGCCGCGCCACGCCGCCGACATCAGCCCACTGGTTCCACAGGAGCGTGATCGCGGCCTCGAGCACCGGGCGGAACAGGCTATCGACGGTCGGCGCGGACACGGTTGATGACAATCCCGAACCGCTCCCCCGCACCAGCGAGGAGACGACCGAGAAGGGCCAGTCCGTCCTGTGGGAATCCACTCATCATGTACCCAATCTAAATACATAATATATCTTGTCAAGGTACACTGTAGCTCCTGGTCCGGGGCAGGCGGCATTGCATGTCGGGATGAGTCGCAGGGCTACCACGGGCGACCAGCCGGTCGCCCCTACGTTGCGGGGCTACCACGGGCGACCAGCCAGTCGCCCCTACGTTGTGCAGGGCCACCACGGGCGACCAGCCGGTCGCCCCTACGCCGCGTGGCTACCACGGGCGACCAGCCGGTCGCCCCTACGCCGCGTGGCCATCCCGGGCGACCAGCCGGTCGCCCCT
>CAYQXR010000060.1:0-11802 GCA_964421625.1 uncultured Gemmatimonadaceae bacterium
ACGTGCCCGCCGACGACCTCACCGACCCGGCGCCGGCCACGGCCTTCGCCCACCTGGACGCCACGGTCGTGCTGTCGCGCGCCATCTCCGAGCTGGGCATCTACCCGGCCGTCGACCCGCTCGACTCGACCTCGCGCATCCTGGCGCCGCAGTTCCTGGGTGAGCGGCACTACAACGTGGCCATCGGCCTGCAGCGCACGCTCCAGCGCTACAAGGCCCTGCAGGACATCATCGCGATTCTCGGCATGGACGAGCTGTCGGAAGACGACAAGCTCACCGTGGCCCGGGCGCGCCGCCTGCAACGCTTCCTGTCGCAGCCCTTCCACGTCGCCGAGCAGTTCACCGGCTTCCCGGGCAAGTACGTCAAGCTGGAGGACACCATCACCTCCTTCGAGCGGGTGCTCTCCGGCGAGTTCGACCATCTCCCCGAGCAGGCCTTCTACATGCAGGGCGGCATCGACGACGTGATCGCCAAGGCCAAGGAGCTGCAGAGCTGATGCGCGTCACCGTGATTGCCCCGGAGCGGGCGGTATTCGATGGCGACGCCGATGTCGTCACCGCGCCGGCCTTCGACGGCGAGATCGGCATCCTGCCGCGCCACGCGCCCATGATGACGGTGCTGGGCACGGGGGTGCTGACGGTGCGGTCCGGCGACGCGACCCGGCGCTTCCGTGTGCAAGGTGGCTTCCTGCAAGTCGTCCATAACAGTGTCCGCGTCCTGGCGGAGCACGTTCATGGAGAGGAAGATGCTGCGTAGCGTTGTTACCGTGATCACCGCACTGGTGATCACCACCCCGGGAAGTCTCATCGGCCAGTCGACCGGCACGCCGGTCTATGCGTCGCCGTACCGTCCCTTCGCGACCAGCGAGACGGCGGTCACCTTCTCGGACCCCGGTCCGGGCTTCGCCCTGGAAGGCTCCTACCGGGCGCGGTTCCGTACCAATCTCGACTTTGGTTTCCGGGGCGGCCTCTCGGACGGCGGCGTCCGCAACTCGGCCGGCATCCTCCTTGGCGTCGATACCCGGACCCGGATTCTCGATCACTCCGAGAGCTTTCCCTTCGACGGGTCACTGACCGTGGGCGTCGGCATTGCCTCGGCCGGTGGATTCACCACCGGGTTCCTGCCCGTCGGACTGACGCTGGGGCGCCGCATTGTGGTGGAGGGGTCAAGCCTGTCGCTGGTGCCCTACGTCCACCCGGTCATTGCGCCGCGGTTCGGCGATGGTCACGGCACCGACTTCACCCTCGGTTTTGGGGCCGACCTCCGTATCTCACCCCGCATCGATCTGCGGATCAGCGGCGGGTTCGGTGACCGGGACGGCCTGGCCCTCACTGCGGCATTCCTCCGGTAGCGTGATGTCCATGCTGCGTTGCCCGATGCTCCTCGCGATACTGCTGACCGGTGTCGGGGCCTCTGCCGCAGGCCAGGCCCTGGGCTTGCCGGTGGCAACCAGCGGCAGCAGCAGCGGACTCAGTGTCGGGGTCGAACACGCATGGGGCAATGCCGACGTCGGCGATCGCCGGAGCATCGGGGCGCATGCGTCACTGGGCATTGGCATCCTCGCGGTGCGCGGGATGGTCTCCCGCAGCGAGATCGGTGATCAGACCATCTGGTCACCGGGCGGGGCCGTGACGGTGCGCCTGGTCGGCGGTCCGTTCATTCCCTTCCGGATTCTGCTGCAAGGGGGCATGGGGCGCTGGGAGATTGGCGATGCGACCGTGACGCGTTACCCCCTGTCGATCGGCTTCGGGGCCACCATCCCCAACCCCGCCTTTGCCATCAAGCCCTGGGTCGCGCCACGCGTGGAACGGGTGCGGTTGCAGGTGGCAGGGTATGAGCAGACCGACACCGAGTACGGCATTGCCGGCGGGATCGACCTGACGCTGCTCAATGGGATCACCTTCCGCGGCGCCTACGACCGGACCTTCCGCGAGGGACTCAAGCCGGCGATTCTCTCCTTCGGACTCTCGCTCACGCCCTGAGCCGCATCACCCGGTCCAGCAGATCGACACTCCGCTCGGCCGCTCCATCCTCCACACTCAGTCGTTCCCGTCCCGCCATCCCGGCTGCTTGCGCCTGCCCGGGCTGCGTCAGCAGGTCACGCCACCAGGCCATCAGGGCACTCACGGTGCCGGTGGCTGGAAGGCGGTGCAGGGCACCCACGCCGGCCAGCAGGGCGGCATCGCGTGAGCCGCGATCGTTCGGGCCGATGACCACCGGCAGTCCGGCGGCAGCAGGCTCCAGCACCGAGTGGATCCCCCGTGACCCGAAGCCGCCACCCACCAGGGCGGCCGCACCGGCGTGGTAGAGCCCCGCCAGGATCCCGACCCGGTCGACAATCAGCAGCGGAGGGCAGGGCGCCTCGGCCGAGTGCTCGGACAGCAGCACCGGGGTGGGGAGCTGCTTGGCGGCGGCCTGGGTGCGGATGGCAGCCAGTGCCGCTGGCGTCGGCTGATGCGGGACCAGAACCAGCCGAACCGCGGGCACCTCGTTCCGGAGACGGGCCATCGCATCCAGGAGATGGTCTTCGTCCTGACGCCAGGTGGACCCCGCGATCAGCGGTGGCGGCAGATCGTCACGGCGCCACGCGGTGACCTGCACCTGGGCCCGACGCAGGGAGGCGTCGATGCGTGGGTCGCCGGTGATGGTGATGCGGTCGCGTGGCGCACCCAGCACGGCCAGGCGCACCGCATCGCCATCGGAGATGGCTCCGACACCGGTCAATGCGGCGTAGCCGTGACGGATCAGGGTCCGGGTGGGCCACCGCAGGCGGGACGAGCCACGCTCGACCGTGCCGGCCACCAGGGCCGTCGGGATGCCACGGGCCGCAGCCTGGGTCGCCAATTCCGGCCAGAGATCGACCTTGCCGAACACCAGCAGATCCGGACGGACGGCATCGAGCAGGCGCGCCATGGTTGCCCGGCGATCGTAGGGCAGGTACCCCGCCCAGTCGGCCCCGACACTGCCAGCAAAGGATTCCGCCGACGGTGAAAAGTGGGTGTAGACGATCAGTGCCTCGGGATGGCGGCGACGGAACACGTCGATGACCGCGGCAGTCTGCAATCCCTCGCCCACTGAGGCCGCATGGAACCAGGCCACCGGGCGGGCGGCATCGCGTTGCCGTCCCCAGTCGGTCAGCGATGACGCAGCGGCCAGTCGGGCTGCGTGGGCACGGCGCTGCTCGTCGTCCCGCAGCACCTGCGGGACCAACGGAGGGAGCAGTCGAGTGCCCAGGCGATAGACCGCAGCGGCGAGAGCCATGCCCGAAGGATGCGGGGGGACCCGCCCACCCGGCAAGGCGGATCAGTGTAGTAGCTTCCCGTCATGGCATTCGAGGACTATACCCGAGACTCCAAGGCGCCCCGGTACAGCCTGCTGTTCGCGCTGCCGCTGCTGCTGCTCTACGAGTTCCTGGCCCGGGTCATGAGTCAGGGCGGTACGGGCTTCCGCAACGGGGCCGACGTGCTGCTCCGATCGCTGTTCCAGGTACTGGGCGGTGGGTACGGCCTGCTGGCGTTCAATCTGCTGCTCCTGGGCAGCGGGCTCTGGCTGGTGGTGCGCGACCTGCGCCAACATCCTGGCGGACTGCGGCGCGGCGTGTTCGCGGGCATGCTGCTCGAGTCCCTGCTGCTCGGTGTGCTGGTGGGAGTCGTGGTCGGTCGACTGACCACGCTGTTGCTGCACCCGCTGCTGCTCGGGGCCGGCGAGGCGACCTTCGCCGAGCAGATCATGCTGTCGCTGGGGGCCGGGCTGTACGAGGAGTTGATGTTCCGGGTGCTGCTGGTGGGTGCGTTGGCCTGGATCGGTGTTCGGTGGCTGCGCTGGACGCCGCGCACCAGCGGCGTGGTGGCCTGCCTGCTGGGTGCGCTGCTGTTCTCGGCCTTCCACTACATCGGGCCGTATGCCTATCCGCTCGAACTTGGCTCGTTCGTCTTCCGCGCCATCGCGGGCGTGGTGTTCAGTGCGATCTACCTCACGCGCGGCTTCGGCATTGCTGCCTGGACCCACGCCCTCTACGACGTGCTCGTCACCCTGCTGCCGGGTTGATCACGGCTTCCGGGTGCTCTTCACCCGGATGATCGAATCGAGCACCTGGCGCCACGCGGTGATGGGCAGGATGCCCTCCATCATGCCGCCTTCGACATAGAACGACGGGGTACTCTTCGCGCCGGAACGCTGGGACCCCTGGGCGTCGGAGCGGACAAGGGCCTGCGCACTGCCGTCGTCGATGCACCGCTGCATCGCCGCACGATCGAGCTTCAGGTCGGCCACCTTGCTCATGAAGAAGGTGCCCGGGTCGCTCAGCGGCGTCCAGGTTTCCTGCTGGAGGTAGAGCATGTCGTGCGCCGGCCAGAACTTGTTCTGCCGCGAGGCGCACACGGCGAACTCGGCGGCGGCTGCTGCGTTGCGGTGGATTGTGGTGAGCGGGAAGTTGATGAATACCCAGCGGACCTTGCCGGTGGCCACGTACTCCTTGTCCAGCGTGGGCCAGACTTCGAGGAAGAAGCGGCGGCAGTATGGGCACTGGAAATCCGACATCTCGTAGACCGTGACCGGTGCTGTGACCTGTCCCTTGCTGCGGGTGGCCAGGGTGGTGTCCTGGGCCACCAGCGGCAGCGGCGCGAACAGCAGAGACAGGGTGAGCAGGCGACGCATGACGTCCTCGGATGTTGCGGGCTCGAAACGTAGGCCCTGTGGAAAGGGCTGGTGCGGTATATTACCGCCAATGAAGAAAGCTATCGGTGCCTGGCTGCTGTTCCAACTGCTGGTCGCCCTTCCTCTGCCGGCGCGGCAGGGGGTGCAGGCACTCTTTCCCGCCACACCGACGGGCTATCTGACCGATGCCGCCGGGATCGTCGACGCGGGCACGGCGGAGCGCATCTCCTCGCGCCTGCAGCGCCTGCGCGATGTGACCGGCGCCGAGGTGGCCGTGGTGACGCTGCCCACGGTGGGCGACCACGATCCCGCGGCTGTGGCCCTGGCCATCGGCCGGAGCTGGGGTGTGGGCGCGGCGGCGCCGGTGGGCGATGCCCGGCGGAACGCAGCCGCGGTGCTGCTGGTGGTGCCCCGTCGGGATGGGCAGCGCGGCGCGGTGGAGATCAGCACCGGGTCGGGCGCCGAGGGGTATCTCACCGATGCGGCGGCAGGACGGATCGCCGATGCCATGCTGCCCGAACTGCGCGAGGCCCGCTACGGTGATGCCCTCGACACCGGCACCTCCCTGCTGGCCGATCTCTTCGCGCGCGAACTCGGCGTCCAGGATTCCGTGCTGCGCCGCCCGGATTCGCCCAAGTCGGAGTTCCCGATCGGCCTGGTCATTCTGGTGGTGGTCATCCTCATCCTGGTGATCCGCTCGGAGCAGGGTGGCGGCAGTGGTGGCCGTCGGCCCCGGCGTCGGCGGTATGGGCCCTTCATCTACACCGGTTCCGGGGGCGGATTCGGCGGTGGGTTCGACGGCGGCGGGTTTGGCGGCGGCAGTTCCGGCGGTGGCTTCGGTGGCTTCGGCGGGGGTGGTGGCTTCAGCGGCGGTGGCGCCGGGAGAGGGTTCTGATGACGGAACGTGGCCATCTCGACCGGGCACTTGAGGTGCTGGTCGGGGATCTCAACCGGCAGCCGACGCTGCACGGGGCAGTACTGTACGGCTCTGCCGCACGGGGCGACTGGGTGGCAGGGCGGTCGGACGTCAACCTGCTGGTCGTGGTCGAGGATCCGACGCCTGCGGGCATGGCCGTGTTTACACCAGCCGTCACGGCCTGGCACGAAGCGGGCTTCACGCCGCCGCTGCTGATCGGTCGGCAGGAATGGCTCCAGGCTACCGATGTGTTCCCGATCGAGATCGTCGACATGCAGTCGGCCTATCGCGTGGTGGCCGGAACCGATCCGGTGGCGGGGCTGGTGGTCGATCCGGCCGAACTGCGGCGGGCGCTGGAAGCCGCCTTGCGGGGCAAGCTCATCCGGCTGCGTCAGGCCTGGGTCCGCTTCGGCGATGTGCCCATCACGCTTGGAGGGTTCGCCGCCGCATCGATCTCGGAACTGCTGGTGCTGCTGCGTGGCGTGACGGTGCTGAGCGGCATCGTGCCGGGTCAGGAGCCCGCCGCGATGGTGACGACGCTCACGCCGATTCTGGGTCCCGATGCCGTGGCCGCCATCCAGGAGGTGGCGGGCCACCGCCGGGATCAGGAATGGGCCTGCGCGCCAACTACGTTCGTCCGATATCTTGAGGCGGTGCGAGCCGCTGTTGCCGTTGTTGACCACCATTCACTGGGAGATTCCTGATGCGCCGTTTCCTCCGTGCCCCCATGGTCCTGCTCGCTGCCCTGGTGTTCCTCTCAGGGTGCAGCTACAACTCGCTCCAGACCCTGGATGAGCAGGTGAACCAGGCGGAGGCGCAGATCCGCACGCAGTTGCAGCGCCGCGCCGACCTGATCCCGTCGCTGGTCGAGACGGTGAAGGGGATGACCAAGCAGGAAATCACCGTGTTCGGTGAGATCGCCAATGCCCGGGCCCGGCTGGCAGGGTCGATGGAGAAGGGGAGCATGCAGGAAATCGCCGAGGCGGATGCGGCGCTGCGGCAACCGCTGGGGCGGCTGCTGGCGCTCACCGAGGCCTACCCCGAGCTGCGCAGCAACCAGAACTTCCTGCAGTTGCAGGATCAGCTCGAAGGGACGGAGAACCGGCTGACCGTCGCCCGGCAGGACTACAACCGGGCGGTCGAGACGTTCAACACCGCGATCCGGCGCTTTCCCGCCAACCTGACCGCCAAGATCTTCGGCCTCGGGACGCCGCGGGCCTATTTCGAACTGGATTCACCTGAGGCGAAGACTGCACCGAAGGTCGATTTCAACTAGTCGGCCCCGAAGGAGGCCACCCGCCTCACTCCTTCGGGAACAGATTTTCCGGTTTGGTCACCCTGGTGCCGCCCACTGTTGGCGCCAGGGCGACCGACCAGGCCGCGGCCAGCGGCTCTTCCTGGCCCAGTGCTTCCCACAGCGCAGCCGCCTTGGCCGGAATGAAGGGCGAGGCCATGACCGTCAGCCGCACCAGCGCACCAATCAGTGAGGCCAGCACCGCGTCGAGGCGAGCCTCCTCGCCGGCCTTGGCCAGTGCCCACGGTGCCGCGGTGGTGATGTAGCCGTTCGCCTCGGTGACCAGGCGCGAGAACGCCTCGGCGCCCCCCCTCAGGTCGATCGCCGCCATGGCGGCAGCGTAGGCCGCCACGCATTCGGCCCCGATGCCGTCGAGCGGTTCCGGGTCGGCACTGACGGGCACCAGCCCGCCGCGGTACTTCTCGACCATGGCGGTGACCCGCGACGCCAGGTTGCCGATGCCGTCGGCCAGGTCGCTGGTGTAGCGGGCGTCGAAGCGCTCCAGGGTGAAGTCGCCGTCGTTGTGGAAGCCGACCTCGCGCAGCAGGAACCACCGCAGCGGGTCGGGACCATGCCGGGCGATCATCTCGTCGAGGGAGACGGCGCCGCCCTCCGACTTGCTCACCTTGGCACCACCCCACTGCACATAGCCATGCGCCCAGACCATGCCCGGCAGCGGGAGGCCCGCGGCCATCAGCATGGCGGGCCAGATGATGCAGTGGAAGCGGGTGATGCCCTTGCCCACCACATGGATGTCGGCGGGCCAGATGGCGTCCCAGCCCGCGTCCGGGTAGCCGGTGGCACTGAGATAGTTGATCAGCGCGTCGAACCAGACGTAGACCGTCTCGTCCTCGGTACCCGGGAAGGGCACGCCCCAGGGCAGGCGCCCGCGCGAGACGGAAATGTCCTGGAGGCCTTCGTCCAGCAGGGCCAGAATCTCGTTGCGACGGATCTGCGGCTCGACCCGGAAGGCGCCCGAGGTGATGGCGTCGCGGACCTGGTCGCGCCAGGCGGAGAGGCGGAAGAAGGTGTTGCGCTCGCGGGTCCGGACCAGCTCACGCGACGGATGCTCGGGACAGCGGCCGTCCACGAGCTGTCCCTCGGCCTTGAACTCCTCGCACCCCACGCAGTAGAGCCCCTCGTACTCGCCGACAAACAGGTGGTCGGGGTGCTGCGCCCGGATGGCCTCGATCAGCGCCGTGACACCACGGGCGTGCCGCGGCTCGGTGGTGCGGATCCAGTCGTCGTGTGAGCAGTGCAGCGCCAGCCAGGTGCTCTCGAACCGCTGCGAAATGTGGTCGACCCACTCCGTGGGCGTGCCCCCATCCTGCGTGGCCGCCTGATACACCTTCTGGCCATGTTCATCCATGCCCATTGCGAAGCGCACCGGCCGCCCCTGCAGGCGCTGCCAGCGGGCGATGGCGTCGGCTCCGACTTTCTCGAGGGCGTGCCCCAGGTGCGGGTCGCCGTTGGCATAGTCGATGGCCGTGGTCAGGTAGAAGGGCTTCACGTCGTGGGTCCATTGCGGGGAGGACTGCCGCGCCGACGCCGACGCGACCGGCGCTTGGCCGTTGGTGCGGCGGTGTCGGGCGTGACCGTGGCTGGGAGTTCCACCGGCGGCGGTGGCGGCGGCGGTGGCGGCAGTGTCTCGCCCGCCAGCTCGGCCTGCAATTGCACCAGCGGAATCACCCGACCGGGGGCGTCGGCACCGCGCAGGTAGACCCGCTCCCGGAAGATGTCGACGGCAATGACCTTTTCAGCGCCCTGCGCCGTCTGAATCGTCTTCCCCTCCTTGGGGAAGCGCTTGCGGGAGTCGAGGTAGAACTCGTGCTCGTACTTCAGGCAGCAGAGCAGGCGGCCGCAGCCGCCGGAGATCTGTCCCGGATTGAGCGAGAGCCGCTGATCCTTGGCCAGGGCCAGGGTGACCGGAGGCGGTTCGTTCAGCCAGGTGCTGCAACAGTACTCGCGGCCGCAACGCCCGACCCCGCCCAGGCGTGCCGCCTCGTTGCGGGCCCCGATCTGCCGGAGGTCGATCCGGGTGCGGAAGTGCGTGGCCAGCTCGCGGACCAGGTCGCGGAAGTCTACCCGCCGTTCGGCCGTGAAGTAGATCGCCAGGCGATGCCCGTCCCACTGCCATTCGGTGTCAGAGATCCGCATTGGCAGATCATGGTGCCGCGCCCGCTCCATCACATGCCGACGTGCCGCATCCTCCTCGCGCCGGAGTTCCTGGTGGCGGGCGATGTCGCGCGGGGTGGCCCGGCGGACCACGTCGGCAGATGGTGTCGGTGAGGCAGTCGCCGTGGCAGTGGCAGGTGGGTCGGCAGGTGGATCGGTCGGGTCGCAACTGGTACAGCCGTCGCAGGATGAGGTGGCCGCGGTGTTCCGATTGACCCAGCCGAAGTCCAGGCCATGCTCGACCTTGACGACAACGCCGTCGTTGACCTGCAGACGGGGTGCCGTCCCGGTGTCCCATTGGAACCAGGCCCGCCGGTTCCCTTTGAACCGGACTTCCACGTCCTGCGTTGTCATGCTTCGGTGTAGGCACCCATGTCGGCGTACTTATCGTGCCGCCGCCGGATCAGCCGGTCCGGCCGGACCTTCCGCAACTCGGACAGGTGGCGGATCAGCGCGGCGCGCAGCGACTCGCCGGCGGCCTCGGGATCGTAGTGCGCACCACCGACCGGTTCGGCGATGACCTCGTCGACCAGCTTGAGGCGGACCAGGTCGTCGGCGGTCATCTTGAGGGCGTCGGCCGCCCGTTCCCGCTGGGAGGCGTCCTTCCAGAGGATCGCGGCGCAGCCTTCCGGGGTGATGACGGAGTAGACCGAGTTCTCGAACATCAGGATGCGGTCGGCCACGCCCAGCGCCAGGGCGCCGCCGGAACCGCCTTCGCCGATCACCACCGCGATGATGGGGGTGCCCAGGACCGACATCTCCATGATGTTCCGCGCCAGCGCCTCCGACTGCCCGCGCTCCTCGGCGCCGAGCCCGGGGTAGGCGCCCGGGGTGTCGATCAGCGAGATGATCGGGGCCTTGAACCGGGCCGCGAGCTGCATCAGGCGCAGGGCTTTGCGGTAGCCCTCCGGATGGGGCATCCCGAAATTGCGCTTCAGGTTGTCCTTGGTGTCACGCCCCTTCTGGTGCCCCACCACCATGACCGTCTGGCCGCCCAGTCGAGCCCAGCCCCCGACGATGGCCGGGTCGTCGCGGTAGAGGCGATCGCCGTGCAGTTCGACGAAGTCGGTGAAGATGGACGAGAGGTAGTCGAGGGTGTACGGCCGCCGAGGATGCCGGGCCACCATGACCCGCTGGATGGCGGACAGGCCGCGATAGATCTCGGCGCGGCGCGACTCGAGCTTGGACTCCAACGTTTCCAGTTCGGTGGCCACGTCGATGTCGCGGTCTTCGCCGAGCTGCTTCAGCTCCTCGATCTTCCGCTCGAGTTCCCCCAGAGGTTTCTCGAAGTCGAGTTGGTACCCGATCGCCATCGCTACCCCGTCCGGATGAAGGACACAGCCTCCCCACCGAGGAGTTCGCGCAGATCGCGCGCGGCGTCCTCGTGGGGTTGGATCCGCAGGCGACGGGAGCGGAGGCGGAGTGCCGTCCCATTCCCGTCAGACCACTGAATATAGAGCGGCGCGGGGCCCGGGTGGGCCATGCAGACCCGAGCGATGTTCCGGACGGCGGCCAGGGAGGGGGGGGAGGGGGCATCCCAGCAGATGGCCAGGCCCAGGAGCCCTGACGATTCAAGCTCCGGCAGACTCCGGGCGCCCTCGACCACGAAGGGCGCGTGCTCCTCGCCGCGGTCCCGGGCCGAGTAGCCCCCGGTCAGCAGCAGGGCCGAGTCGGGCAGGATGGTCTGGTTCAGCTTGGCCCAGGAATCGGGAAAGACCAGGGCCTCCGCCGTCCCATGGAAGTCCTCCAGGATGATCCGGGCATACTCCTTCCCGGTCTTCTTGGAGACCTGCCGCTTGATGGCCGTCACCACGGCGGCCACTGCCACCTGGTGCTCGCTCCATTCGCCCAGGGTGGCCGTGGTCCGGGAGCCGAACAGGGTGACCGCGGCCCGATGGCGATCCAGCGGGTGCCCGGAAATGAAGAACCCGATCATTTCCTTTTCCTTGGCCAGTCGCTCGGCCTCAGTCCAGGGTGGCACATCCGGCGGCGGCGGTGGTGGGGTCGGCGCCGCCTGGGGGCCGTCGCCGAACAGCGAGACCTGGCCCTGGTCGCGTTCCTGTTGGGCGAGCTGGGCCTCACCCATGACCTGGTCCAGCATGGCCGTCAGGTGGGCACGTTCACCGCCCAGGGAGTCGCAGGCTCCGGCGGCAATCAGCGATTCGATCACCCGCTTGTTGCAGAGGCGGGTGTCGATCCGCTGGACGAAGTCCGCCAGCGAGCGGAAGGGCTCCTGCTGGCGCGCGGCCAGCATGGATTCGATGGCCCCGCCGCCCACATTCCGGATCGCACCGAGGCCGAACCGGATCCGCCGCGGGCCGATGGCCGTGAACTTGAAGCCCGATTCCTGGACATCGGGCGCCAGGACCTCAATGCCCAGCTCGCGGGCCTCGTTGATGTACTGGACCACCTTGTCGGTGCTGCCGATTTCGCTGGAGAGCAGCGCGGCCATGAACTCGGCCGGGTGATGCGCCTTGAGCCACGCCGTCCGGTAGGAGAGCACGGAGTAGGCGACCGAGTGGGACTTGTTGAAGCCGTAGCGCCCGAAGGTCTCGATCTGCCCGGCTAGTTCCTCGACCAGCTTCTGGGGATGGCCCAGGGCCATGGCCTTGTCGACGAAGGTGCCGAGTTCCTGACGGATCAGCTCGGCGTCCTTCTTGCCAACGGCCTTCCGGAGCACGTCGGCTTCGGCCAGTGTGAAACCCGCCAGCACGTTGGCGATCCGCATCACCTGTTCCTGGTAGGTGATGACGCCGTAGG
>CAYQXR010000061.1:0-11295 GCA_964421625.1 uncultured Gemmatimonadaceae bacterium
TGAACGACTCGGGATCATCCAGGATCTCGCCGTCGCGGTTGCCGAGGATGTTGGTCGAGTACCAGCCGGCCACGCCGAGCATGCGGGCCTTGAACATCGGCGCGAGCACGGTCTTGAGCATGGTCTGGCCGGTCTTGAAGTCCTTGCCGCCGATGGGCACGCCGCGGGATTCCGCCAGGTCCGTGAGGGCCGGCGTGTCGACCGCGAGATTGGGCGCGCCATTGGCGAAGGGCACGTCCTCCATCAGGGAGGCCCAGGCGTACAGCATCGACGGGGCAATGCTGGGATCGTTCGCGTCCATCGCGGCTTCGAATGCGGCCAGCGTCTGGTGGGTCGGCCCCGGTACGATGAAGACTTCGGTGGAGGCGCACCAGATCATCACGCAGCGCGAAACGCCGGTGCGGGCCTTGAAGTCGCGGATGTCCTGGCGGAGCTGCTCGGCCAGATCGCGCTTGGAGGATCCCGTCTTGATGTGGGTGCCGTCGAGCCGCTTGACGTAGTGCTGGTCGAAGGCCGCCGTCATCGGCTTGATGCCTTCAAGGAACTCGCGGATCGGCTCGACATGCTCGTACTTGTCGAAGACACCGCAGTGCAGGGCCGACTGGTAGGCATCGTCCGGCACGGGATCCCAGGCCCCGAAGACCAGGTCCTCCAGGCGGGCCAGCGGCACGAAGTCGCGGATCAGCGGCGACCGGCCCTCGGCCCGCTGGCCGAGCCGGATCGTCGCGAGCTGGGTCAGCGCCCCGTAGGGCTGCGCCAGGCCACGCCGCGCCAGTTCCACCCCGGCGATGAAGGTCGAGGACACTGCCCCGAGACCGACACAGAGCACTCCGAGCTTGCCATCCGCCGGGGCTACCGGCTGGGCCGTTCCATCCGCCACGCTGTGTTCCTTTCTACTGAGCCGCGGGGCGGTCCGCCACACGATGCACGTGTGCGAAACGCTGCCCCACCGTAATGAACGAGAGAACCATCAAAATCGTCACGACACCTGCCAGCACCATCGGCGCTGAGCCGAGGATGAGCGCCGGCAGCCCGAGCCCCAGGATCCGCTCGGCGCGCTGCGCCACTCCCACCCGGCAGTCCAACCCCAACCCTTCCGCCCGCGCCCGCATGTAGGACACCAACTGGGTGGCCAGCAACGCGAGCAGGGTGATCACCTCGATTGTCACCCCGCCGGGGAGGTCTGCCACACCCCGGAAGTAGAACACCAGCCCGATGAACAGGGCCCCGTCGCCGACCCGATCGAGGGTGGAATCGTAGAAGGCCCCGAATGTCGAGGCCTTCCCGTAAAGCCGGGCCACCTGCCCGTCGAGGGTATCGACCATCCCACTCAGCAGCAGCAGGGCCCCGCCCCACCGCATGGACCCCACGGCGAAGGCTCCCGCAGCGACCAGGATCAGGATGGCTCCCACGGTGGTCAGCCCGTTGGGCGTGACTCCCAGGCGCGACAGGAGCCGTACCAGCGGCATGACCCCCTGGAGATAGATCCGCTCCGCACCCGCAGGAACCAGTTTTGTCACGAGCCCCCGACCGAAAGATCCCGCCAACCGGGCGCCCGACCCGGCCCCGGGGTACCGGCGCAAACGTAACGGACGCCCCAACCAGAGGCAACGCGACGCAGGGCCGCCACCTGCTCACGGATAGAGCAGCAGCGGGGCAACTCGGGCCCGGAAGGCGGCAATTCCGGCCTCCCAGGAGGCCAGGATCCGCGCGCCGTCCTCCCCCCGCTCGATGGCCTGGCGGAGCCCGGGCCCGCCGGCCAGCCGCTCAAACTGGGCGGTGAAGCCGAGTTGGTCCGGGTGCCGGGCCCGGATGGCGGCCAGCAGGTGCACGGCCGTGGCCACCGCGTCGTAGCGGTCTGCGTCGGTCAGGATCAGCCGGATGCCGTGCACGCTGGTGCCGTTCCACTTGCCGTCGCCGGGCTCCTGCGGTGTGAAGCGTACGCCCTCGAACCGCACCCCCGGCAGCGCCAGGGCGCGCATCCGGCTCAGAACCGCCGTGGTATCCAGCCAGGGGGCGCCGATCTGGTGGAAGGGCGCATCAGTCCCCCGCCCCACCGAGAGCGCGGTGCCTTCGAAGAGACAGGTCCCCGGGTAGTGGTACAGCGAGGCCAGATCGCGCAGGTTGGGACTGGGCGCTCGGAACGGCAGTCCGGTGGCGTCCTGATCCAGGCTGCGCTGCCACCCTGCCGCCGGGACGATGCGCAGGTCGACCGGAATCTGCATGTCCTGCCGGGCCAGCCGGGCGCCCTCGGCCAGGGTCAGGCCGGTCCGCATGGGCATGGCCAGGATACCGATGGACGATCGATACAGCGTGTCCAGAATGTTCCCGGCCATGGCGCGCCCACCGATCGGGTTGGGCCGATCGAGGACCACGACTGGAATGCGGTGCTGAGCGGCCGCACGCATCACGTCGATGGTGGTGGCAAGGTAGGTGTAGTAGCGGGCCCCGACATCGGGCAGATCGACCAGCAGCAGGTCAATGCCCGCCAGCATGGCCGGCGTCGGCACACGCGTGGCGCCATACAGCGAGTGGATGGGAATCCGGGTAGCGCTGTCGGTGGATGACGCCACCGCCTCGCCGGGAGCGGCGGTCACAGTGAGGCCGTGCTCGGGCCCGAACAGGGCGACCAGATTCCCGCCCGCGGCCCGGAGCCGCTCGATGACCCCGACACCCTCCCGATCCACTGCCGCCAGGTTGGTCACCAGACCGAGGCGCTTGCCCTGCCAGAGCGCGGTGGAGTCGGTCAGCAGCACCTCGATGCCCGGCCGGACCGGCACGCGCTCCAGCACGCCACCTTGACCGGCACAGGCCGACGCCAGCGCGGCAGTCAACGCGATCGCCAGCGGAGCGACACCCCACGGCCGCACCGCGCGAATGCGCGAGCACTGGTTACCGACCATGCCACTCTCCTGAAACAGGGTCCGGTACTGACACAACGGATGACGGATTGTAGCCCACCGGCGGACATTCGCCAACACAGGGACTCCTGCGCCCCGCGCGATGTAGATTCACCGCATGCCACGACTCATCCGTCCACTCAGCCTGCTTGGCTTCGTGCTGGCCGCCTCCTGTGGTGTGCCGCCCCAGGCGGCGCCCCCGGTGGTGCAGCCGTTGCCACCGACGACGCCGACCCCGGCCGCCGAACCGCCGCGTCCGGTACCACTCCGAGCGTTCGCGCCACTCGATACCACCACGCCGTTCCCGCGCACCCGGCATCTGCTGGACTCGCTACCGCTGCGGGCCCAGGTGGCCCAGGTCGTGATGCCCTGGATCATCGGCTCGTATGAGCCACTGGATGCCGTGGCCATGCAGCGGGCGCTGCGCTGGGTCGATTCGCTGCATGTGGGTGGCCTGATCATCGGCGTCGGCTCGCCGGTGGAGATGGCAGCCAAACTCAACGTCCTGCAGCAGGCGGCACCGCTGCCGCTGCTGGTCGCATCGGATCTTGAAGGCGGCACCACCATCCGCTTCACCGTCGGGGGCACGCCGTTCCCGACTCAGATGGGCATCGCGGCTGGTGGAGAACTCGCCGACGCCTTTGAGATGGGGCGCATCACCGCTCTGGAGGGGCGCGCCGTCGGTATTCACATGGCCTTCGCGCCGGTGGCCGACATCAACTCGAATCCCGACAACCCGATCATCAACACCCGGTCGTTCGGCTCGGACCCTGCGCTGGTGGGCGAGTACGTTGCCGCGGCCATCCGCGGTATGCGCGCCGGCGGGATTCTCTCGACCGCCAAGCACTTTCCGGGGCACGGCGACACCAGTGTCGATTCCCATCTGTCCCTGCCGGTGATCCAGGCGGGGTGGCCACGGTTCGACTCGCTGGAGCTGGTGCCGTTCCGGGCCGCCGTCCGCGCCGGAGTCGATGCGGTCATGTCGGCCCACATCGCCCTGCCCGGACTGGACGCCGGTCCCAGCCGACCCGGCACGCTGGCCCCGCCGATTCTGACGGGGCTGCTGCGCGACTCGCTTGCCTTCAAGGGACTGGTCGTGACCGATGCCCTGAACATGGGCGCGATCGTCCGCGAATACGGTCCGGAAGAGGCCTCGATCCTGGCTTTCCTGGCCGGGTCCGACCTGGTGCTGATGCCCACCGATGCCGGCAAGGCCATCGAGGCGATGGTGGCGGCCGTCGAGCAGGGCCGCATCCCGCGCGAACGACTGACGGCGTCGGTCCGACGCGTGCTCGAGGCCAAGGAGCGCCTCGGACTGTTCCGCGAACGCGAGGTCGACCTCGACTCGCTGACTGCCACGGTCGGAAACAACGAGTTCCTGGCCATCGGACGCCGCGCCATCGAGCGCTCGCTGGTGCTCCTCAAGGACGATCGCGGCCTGCTGCCCCTGCTGCGCAGTGGACCGCAACAGATCGCACTGGTGGTTGCCGCCGACGCCAACAGCACACTCGGCAATGCCCTGCGCGACGAACTCCAGCGCCAGGGCCATCAGGTCGAACTGCTCCGCGCCCCGGCCAACCTGCCGGTGGCCCTCCGCGACTCCCTGCTGGGTCGCGCCCGGGCCGCGTCGGCCGTGATTGTGGCCACCGCCGTCCGGGCGGTCGCCAACGCCGGCACGGTGGCGCTCCCGGCCAGCACCACCGGCCTGATCGACCGCCTCCACGCCCTCCGTCCCACCATGCTGGTCTCCTTCGGGTCGCCCTACCTGATCCGGCAATTGCCGCAGCTCCCGGGCTTCGCGATCGGCTGGACCAACCAGCCCATGGCGGAGGTGGCGATGGCCCAGGCCCTGGCCGGTTCACGGGGCTTCCATGGCCGACTGCCCATCCCGATTCCGCCCGGCTGGTCGATCGGCAGCGGCCTGCTGACCAGCCCCGTTGGCCAGGGGGAACCATTCCGCTCATCGGGCGGTTTCCCCTTTTGACCCGGGCCCCCATCGGGGCTAGACTTCCGGACGACCTCTGACGGAGCCAATCATGAGCGAGACCACAGTTCCCCACGCCCTGCCCGAGGGCTTTGTGCTGACCATCACAGATCGGGCAGCCCAGGAAGTCGGGACGTTCGTTTCTGCCGAAGGTGTCCCGACCGCAACCGCCGGCCTCCGGGTCTCGGTCATGCCGGGTGGCTGCTCCGGGTTCAAGTACTCCCTGAACATCGAGGATGCTGCGGCCGAAGACGACCTCTCCGCCGACATCAATGGCGTGCGGGTCTTCATCGACGCCTTCTCGGCCCAGTACCTGTCCGGGGTCACCATCGACTACGTCTCCTCCATGCAGGGCAGCGGCTTCACCTTCAGCAACCCCAACAGCTCGGGCGGCTGCGGCTGCGGCAGCTCGTTCGCCGCCTGACCGTCCCACGCGGACGGGGCGTTGCGGGGCGGCACCGGGTGGTGCCGCCCCGCTGTGTTTCCGGCCCCGGGTGGCCGAGCCCCGCCGCTGCTGCTATCGTTCGGGGACCGTGACCACTCTCGATCTTGTCGTTGTCGCCCTCTACGTGGCCGGAAGTCTCGGCGTCGGGCTCTGGTTCGCGAGGCGCCAGACCTCGGCGGCCGACTACTTCCTCGGTGCCAGGACCCTGCCCTCCTGGAGCATCCTGCTGTCGATCGTGGCGACCGAGACTTCCGCCGTCACCGTCATCTCGACGCCCGCCCTGGGCGCCCGGGGCGATCTGACCTTCCTGCAACTGCCGCTGGGCTATCTGCTGGGACGGATCGGTGTGGCCATCTGGCTGCTGCCGGGGTACTTCCGCGGCGAGCAGGACACCGCCTATGAGCGGCTCCAGACGCGGTTCGGCGTCACCACGCGACGCACCATGTCGCTGGTGTTTCTGGTCACCCGGTTCCTTGGTGATGGGGTCCGGATCTTTGCCGGGGCGATTCCGCTGGCGCTGCTCACCGGCTGGAGCATCCCGATGGCCATCGTCGGGATGAGTCTGGTCACACTGGTGTATACCTGGCTGGGTGGCATCAAGGCGGTCATCTGGTCGGACATCATGCAGCTCGCCGTCTACCTGGCCGGTGGAGCGATCGCGCTGCACATCGCCATGGGCCTGGCCGGTGGCCCTGCCGCCATGTGGGAGATGGCCACCGCCAGCGGCCGCACCCGGATGTTCAACTTCGACCTCTCGCTGAGCGCCCCCTACACCTTCATCGGCGGGCTGCTGGGTGGCGCCCTGCTCTCCGCCGCATCCCATGGCACCGACCACCTCATCGTCCAGCGGCTGCTTGCTTCACGTTCGCTGCGCGACGCCCGCACGGCGCTGGTCGGCTCCGGGGTCGTGGTGATCCTGCAGTTCCTGCTGTTCCTCCTGATCGGCACCGCCATCTGGGCCGCTGGTCATGCGCCCGAGGGTATGCCCTCCAACGAAATCTTCGGTCGATTCGTGCTGGCCCAGCTCCCGCCGGGGATCGCGGGTCTGGTCGTGGCGGGCATTCTCGCTGCAGCAATGAGCACCATCTCCTCGTCGATCAACGCGCTCTCCTCGTCGCTGACGCACGACGTCTATGCCACCTTCACGGGTGAGCGGGATCCTGTCGCGCTGCTCCGGGTGGGCCGCATGGTCTCGGTGGGCTGGGGTATCGCGCTGATGGGTGGCGCCCTCGGCTTTCACGTATTCACATCCGGGACCGACACGCCTGCGGTGGTGCTGGCGCTCTCGATCGCCTCGGTCACCTACGGCGCCCTGCTCGGTGCCTACCTGCTGGCAGGCGCCGGTCCCTGGTTGCGCGGCACCGACGTGATCCGCGGCGCGGTGGTCACCATGGCCGTCATGCTGGTGACCATCTTCTCGGGCCGCCTGGTGGCGCTTGGGTTTGATGTCCTGACGCCACTCGCCGCGTTGGCCTGGCCCTGGTATGTGCCACTGGGTACGCTGCTGATGATTGCCACCTCCGTCCTCTCGGCACGCCTCTCCCGCTCCACCACATGATCACCATCGGCATCGACCTCGGCGGCAGCTCCCTGCGGGCCACGCTGTTCGAGGACGACACCGCCAGGCACCGTGTCGAGGGCACCGGTGGCTCCATGCGGGCCGGCCAGGGAGAGCGGCTCGCGGCAGAACTGGCCACCGCCGTGCAGACGCTGCTTGCCCGCACCGGTGTGCTCCGGGCCGACGTCCTGGTGGTCGGAGCGGCGGGAGCCGGAGCCGAACGCGAGCGAGACGAACTCCGGACCGCGCTGGAGACGCATCGCCTCGCCTGGCGCTGTGTGGTGGTGTCGGACGCCGAACTCGCCCATGCCGCCGCCTTCGGCCAGTCGGCGGGCATCCTCCTGATCGCCGGGACGGGATCCATCGCCCTGGGACGGGACGATGCGGGGGTATTCCACCGTGTCGGTGGACTCGGCTGGCGCATGGGCGACCAGGGGTCGGGCTACTGGCTGGGTCAACGGGGTCTGGAGGCCGTCGGGGCCATGCATGACCAGCTTGGCCCCACCACCCACCTGACCGAGGCGCTGTGTGCGGCTGCCGGTGTGGTCGGACTGGCGGGCCTGGTCCGGTGGAGTGTGGTCGCGACGCCGGCGAATGTCGCCTCGCTCGCGCCAGCCGTCCTCGCCACCGCCGATCAGGGTGATGCCGTGGCTGTGGAGCTGCGGGCGCAGGGCGTTGCGGCCCTGGCGGGCATTGTCGAGGCAGCAGGACCGGCCACCACCCCGGTGGCCCTGGCTGGGGGGCTGCTTCAGCCGGTGGGTGCCTACGGCCGTCTCCTCCACGTGGCGCTGGAGGCCGGCGGTCACCGCGCCGTCATGCCGGCCCCAGACCCCTGTCTGGGCGCGTTGGCGCTGCGCTGACCCCGGCATGCAGATCGGCCGGGAGCCACCGCAACCTGGTGACTCCCGGCCGATGCGGGAGGACAGTTGGTCAGGCCACGATCAACTGGCGCTCTCCGAGTTCCGTCGCAGTACCGAGTGACGATACCCGTAGGCGAAATAGATCACGGAACCGAGCACGATCCAGATCGCGAAGCGTTCCCAGGCCGTCTTCGGCAGTCCCCACATCGTGAACAGGCAGGCAAACACGCCCAGCGGCGCCACCACCCGGATCCACGGGACGCGGAAGCCGCGCTTCCGCTCGGGTTCGCGGATCCGCAGCACCAGCACCGCCAGACACACCAGCAGGAAGGCCGACAGCGTGCCGATGTTGGTGAGGTCGTAGATGGCGTTCTCTTCGGCCACCATGGCCCCCAGCGCCACGATGAGGCCGGTGGCGATCGTGGTGATGTGCGGCACGTGCGTCTTGGGGTGCAGCTTGGCAGCCCAGCCCGGCAGCAGCCCGTCCTTCGCCATGGCGAAGAAGATGCGCGGCTGGCCATACTGGAAAACCAGCAGCACTGCGGTCAGCGACACCACCGCACCGGCAGCCACGAACCACGAGGTCTTGGCCAGGCCGGCCAGTTCCAGCGCCCGGGCGAGCGGATCGGCTGCGGCGAGCTGCTGGTAGGGCACCAGGCCGGTGGCGACCAGCCCGACGATCACATAGATGAGCGTACAGATCGCCAGCCCGCCGAGAATGCCGATCGGGAGGTTGCGTTGAGGATCACGGGTTTCTTCGGCCGCGGTCGAGACGGCATCGAAGCCGATGTAGGCGAAGAAGACGATGGCCGCGCCCTGGTGAATGCCGGTGAAGCCGTTGGGGGCGAAGGGCGTGTAGTTGGCTGTGTCGATGTGCATCGAGCCCACGGCCACGAACAGGCCCAGCACCAGCAGCTTGACGACCACCATGATGTTGTTCACCCGGACGCTCTCGCGGGCGCCGTTGAGCAGCAGCATGGTGACGAGCGCCACGATCAGGAAGGCCGGCAGATTGACGATGATCGGGATCGGCCCCAGGTGCGGCGCGGTCGTCAGCAGGGCCTGGACTGCCGGATCGGAGGAGTGGGTCACCTGGAAGTAGCCGTAACTGAGCCAGCCGGGGAGCGAAATTCCGAAGCCGCTCAACAGCGAGGTGAAGTAGCCGCTCCAGGCGACAGCGACGGCGATGTTGCCGATGGCGTATTCGAGGATCAGGTCCCAGCCGATGATCCAGGCCAGGAACTCGCCCATGGTGGCGTAGGTGTAGGTGTAGGCCGAACCTGCCTGCGGAATCATCGAGGCGAGTTCGGCGTAGCAGAGCGCTGCCAGGCCGCAGACGGCCCCCAGCAGCACGAAGGACAGCACCAGGGCCGGACCAGCGCCGTAACGGATCACGGTGCCGTCCGGGGCGACCTCACCCGCTGCGGCCGTCCCGAGGGAGGAGAAGATGCCGGCACCAATCACGGCACCGATGGCGAGCATGATCAGATCGCCGGCACCGAGACTTCTGATCAGGCCACGATCGTGATCGGCGCTGATCGGCTTCCGCAAAAACAGGGAACGCATGAGGGCTCGTGAAGAGAGAGGGAACCTGCGATGGGTCGAGGGCAGCCGAGGGCTGGCCCGGGACGGAGAGCGTGGGGACGTCTAGAAGGTGATCACCATGATCACGGGCATGGGGATGGCTTTGCCCAGGGTATCGCGCCCCGGGGAAAAACTGAAGGAGCGCAGAATGTCATGGACCTGCTTGGCGAACGACTTGTCGGCAATGACCGGGGTGACCTCGAAACTGCTGACCCGGCCGAACTCATCGACCTGGAAGGTGACCTCGTAGTCCTTCCCCTTGTACTCCTTGGGGATTTTCTCGAGCTTCGGAAATCCCATCCGCGAGTTGTCCGGCGGCGTGGGCCGGGCCGGGCGTCCTCCACCGGTCCCACCGCCCTCGCCCGGGCCATTGCCGGATCCGCGCCCGGGGCCCGTGCCCGTGCCGACCCCACCACCCACGCCACCACCGCTGCCGGACGAGGCCTGGCCGGTGCCGGTGCCCACGGAGGTGCTCGGTGGCTCTTCCGTCGGTGGCGCAGTTGTCGGAGGAGGGATTTCAGTCGGGGGCACCACCGCGACCGGCGGCGGCGGCGGGGGTGGAGTGACCGGAGGAGTCTCGGGTGGTGGCGGGGGAGGTGGGGTCGCCCGGTCCATGGTCGGTGCGGCGCCGTGATTGCCCCCCCCGCCCCCGCCGCCTTCAAGCACAGGGATCGGGAGCAGGAAGGACAGGATCTGGGTTTCTTCGGGGGCCGCGACCACCACGGTCATGGTAGCGAGCAGCCAGATGATGAGCAGGTGCGCCACAGCCGACGTGAGGATGGCCAAGGGCCCCCGTCGTTCGGGCTTCGGCATCACGCCGAAGGTGTGGCCCCCCGGTGGGGAGGCCACACGCTTGGTGGTTGTGGTTTGCTGGTCCATGCTCCCATGCCTCCCTGGTACCGGAGGAGACGACGAACCGCGCGGGCTAGTAGGCTTCGATGGGCGTGAGCCCGAAGACCTGGATACCGGCTCCGCGGCCGACGTCGACCGCCTGGATGAGCTCCCGGTACTTGCGCGTCTTCCCGGGCTTCAGGAAGAGTAGCTTGGCCGGGCGCCCATCGAAAGTCTCGTGCAGGACCCCTTCCAGGGTCTCGAAGGTGTAGGGCCCCTGGTTGTTGAGCCAGTTGCTCCCGTCGTCCCGGAGTTCCAGAACGATCTGGTCGCTCTGATCCGACTGGGCCGTGGTCGACTCAATCGGCGGGATCGTCAGGTCATGGGCGGTCCGGGACAGCGCCTGGACCAGCATGAAGATGATCAGGAGTACCAGGAGCACGTCGATCATCGGGGTGACGTTGATCTCCGAGTTGACGTCACCGCCACTGCCTGCTGCCATCGCCATGGCTCAGTTCTCCTTCTCGGCCGAACTGCTCATGGCCGCCAGACCGCCCTTGCGGTCGGTGATCGCGACGACCTTGTTGATCCCGGCCACCCGGGCCATCTCCAGCCCCTTCTGGACCCGTTCATACGGGAGTTCCGCATCCGCCTTGAAATGGAGGATGTGGTACTCGGGCCGGGCCGAGAAGATCTCGACCAGCCGGGCCTCGACCTGCTCCTCGGGCACCGGGTTCCCGTTGAGGAAGAAGGACCCCATGTTGTCGATCCCGAGGGTGACCTCGTCGTCCTTCTCCTCGCTCCGTTCGGGGTGCGCCCCCGCGGGCATGGTGGCCTTGAAGCCGGACGCGAGCAGGGGCGTCACGATCATGAAGATGATCAGCAGCACCAGCATGACGTCGATCATCGGCGTCACGTTGATGTCGGCGTTGACCTTCCCCTTCCCGCCATCACCCGTGGATATGGCCACTGCCACTCACCGCCTTCTGGGCCTGGAACTCCTTGGTGAAGATCGAGCGACCGAACTCGCTCCCCACGCTCTTGATCAGGTAGTCGATCAGTTCCTTCGCCGAGTAGGTCATCTCGACCGTGAGGTTCTCGGTCTTGGTGGTGAAGTAGTTGTAGGCCCACAC
>CAYQXR010000062.1:0-10899 GCA_964421625.1 uncultured Gemmatimonadaceae bacterium
AGGTCCAGGCGCTGCCGTGCCGCCCGTTCCGGGTCGCCGCGACGCAGTCGAAGAGATCGACGCCCCGGGCGATGCCCTCCAGGAGATCGTCCGGAAAACCAACTCCCATAAGATAACGCGGGCGATCCCGCGGCAGATCGGGCTCCAGGTCCTCCAGCACGCGATGCATCGACGGCTTCGGCTCCCCCACCGACAGCCCGCCGATGGCGATGCCGGTCCAGTCTCCCTGGGACAGGATGCCTGCCAGCGAATCCCGGCGCAGCGTCCGGTGGGTACCACCCTGCACGATGGGCCACATGGTCTGGCGCCCCGGCTGGTCCGCGCCGAGCCGGTCGTGGTGGCTGCGGGAGCGCTCCAGCCAGCGCAGGGTCCGCTCCATGGCCTCGCGCGCCTCCGCCTCGGACGACTTGCCCGGCAGCAGGTGGTCAAAGGCCATGGCCACGTCGGCCCCCAGAGCCCACTGGATTTCCATGGAGCGTTCCGGCGTCAGCAGGCGGCGCGATCCGTCGATGTGCGACACGAACTCGACGCCGTTCTCGTCCAGCCGGCGCATGCCGCTGAGCGAGAAGACCTGGAAGCCGCCGGAATCGGTCAGCATCGGCCGCGACCAGGTGGTGAAGCGGTGCAGTCCGCCCATCGCGGCCACGACCTCCTCGCCCGGCCGGAGATGGAGATGGTAGGTGTTGCCCAGGATGATCTGCGCGCCCAGCCGCTCGACCTCGGCGGGGCCGAGCCCACGGACCGCGCCCCGCGTGCCCACCGGCATGAAGCAGGGCGTCTCCACCACGCCATGCGGCAGGGTGAGGCGCCCCGCGCGCGCGGGGCCCTCGGTGGCCTGAAGTTCGAACTCGAACACTCAGATGTCCGTGTTCAGGATCCGGTCGATCTGACGCCGGTGCCGCAGGTCGTGCCCGGCGATGAGCTGACGCATGAAGCCGAGCGACTCGGGGCCACGCTGTTCGTGGATGCCGAGCCGTTCCAGCTCCTCGGGCGTGACGCTCTCCCAGATCTGCAGGTGCTGGACGCGCAGCATCGCGAAGGTGTGGTAGGCCTCGACCGGATCGGCGGCGGCATAGTCGAACCGCTCCGCCCAACGGTTCTCGTCGAAGGCCTGGAGTATCGGACGATCTGCCGTCAGGATCTGCCGCATCCGCCAGCCGAAGGCCAGTTCGGTGTCGGCCAGATGCGCCAGCACCTGGGTGATCGACCACTTCCCCGGTGCTTCGGGAATCGCCAGTGCTTCGGCGGTGAGCGGGTCGATCCGGTCGGTGATCCACGGCAGCGTACCGACCAGGATCTCCATCGGGTTCTGGTCGCCGACCAGGGCCAGGGTCTCGGCGACGTAGGGGGGCAGCGCGGGGTCGTGGTTGGTCATGGGATCACCTCAGGCACATGGCATCGCCATAGCTGTAGAAACGGTAGCCGCGGTCGACCGCGGCGCGATAGGCGGCCATGGTGCGCTCATACCCTGCGAAGGCCGCCACCAGCATCAGCAGGGTGGTGTGGGGCAGATGAAAGTTGGTGATCAGATGATCGACCACCCGGAAGGTATCGCCGGGCACGATCATCAGGCGGGTCGCACCGGAGCCCGGTACCACCTGGCGATCCGCCGTGGCGGCACTCTCCAGGGCCCGAACCACCGTGGTGCCCACCGCCCACACGGAGCCGCCCCGTATCCGGCAGTCGCGGATGGCCTCGGCCAGGTACTCCGGAATGTGGTAGGACTCCTCGTGCATCGGGTGATCGGTGATGGTGTCGGTCTCGACCGGCTTGAAGGTGCCGGGCCCCACTTCCAGGTCGAGCGTTGCGACCACCACACCGCGGTCGCGCAGCGTGTCCAGCAGTTCATCGGTGAAGTGCAGGCCCGCCGTTGGCGCAGCCACGCTGCCGGGGCGGTCGGCGTAGACGGTCTGGTAGCGGGCGCGATCCTCGTCGGTCGGGTCGCGGGTGATGTAGGGTGGCAGGGGAATCTGCCCGAAGCGCGCCATGGCATCGGCGGCGCTGGCCCCCACAAAGCGCACCTGGCGCAGACCGTCCTCCTGCACCGCGAGCGTCTCCACGGCGACGTCCGGCGCCAGCAGAATCCGTTTGCCCGGGCGCATGGCGCGGCCCGGTCGGCCCATGGCAATCCAGGTGTCGTCGGTGCCCGGGTGAATGAGCAGCACCTCTGCCTCGCCGCCACCAGTGGTCCGGCCCGGCAGGCGCGCGTGGCGGACCTTGGTGCTGTTCACCACCAGCAGGTCGCCGGGTGACATCAGCGAGGGCAGATCGGTGAAGACGGCATCGGTGAATGCGTCCGGCGCATCGGGGGCCAGGGTGCGATCAACCACCATCAGCCGCGAGGCACCACGGTCTGCCGCAGGGTACTGGGCGATCTGGGCATCGGGGAGATGGTAGGCGAAGTCGCTGGTGGTCCAGCGACGCGACTCAGTCATCGAGCAGGGTGCCCTGGGACGGATCGCGCGGCGGCGGGTTCAGGCCCAGCAGGCGCCAGGCGGCTGCCGTCGCCACGCGTCCGCGCGAGGTGCGCTGCAAGTAGCCCTGCTGCAGCAGATAGGGCTCGTACACGTCCTCGAGCGTGGTGGTGTCTTCGCCCAGCGAGGCCGCGATGGTGTTGAGCCCGACCGGCCCGCCACCGAAGTGCTGGATCACCGTGGTGAGGATCCGCAGGTCCATGTCGTCGAGGCCGGTGGCGTCAACCTGCAAACGCTCCAGCTCGGTGACCGCGACCGCCGCCGAAATGTGACCATTGGCGCGGGCTTCGGCGTAGTCGCGGACCCGGCGCAGCAGCCGATTGGCCACCCGCGGTGTACCCCGCGCCCGGCGGGCGATTTCCAGCGCGCCGTCCGCGTCGATGGGCACGCCCAGCACACCGGCGGAGCGGGTCACGATCCGCGCGAGATCCTCGGGCGGATAGAACACCAGCCGCTCCACCAGTCCAAAGCGGGCCCGCATCGGTGGCGTGAGCAGGCCGTACCGGGTGGTGGCCCCGACCAGCGTGAAGGGTTCCAGTGTCATCGGCAGCGTCTGGGCGTGGGGGCCGTCGCTGATCCGGACGTCGACCCGGAAGTCTTCCATGGCCGGGTAGAGGAACTCTTCCAACTGCGGCCGCAGTCGATGGATCTCGTCGATGAAGAGAATGTCGCCGCGGCCAAGGCCGGTGAGCAGGCCCACCAGGTCACCCGGCTTTTCCAGTACCGGGCCTGAGGTGGTGCGGCACTGGACGCCCATCTCGCGGGCCATCAGCATGGCCAGCGTGGTCTTGCCGAGGCCCGGCGGCCCGAAGAAGAGCACGTGGTCGAGCGGGTCGCCGCGACCGCGGGCCGCGTCGATGGCGATCTGCAGCGAGGTGCGCACCTGCGCCTGTCCCACGAACTCGTCGAGCCGCGAGGGCCGCAGGGCCAGGTCGGCGTTGCCCTCCTCGGGGAGGGCGGCCGGGGTGGTGACTTCAATCCGTCGCTGCGTCATGACTCAGCGCGCGCGTGCGGTCCAGCGCACCGGTGTCGGTCCCAGCGTCAGATCGTGACGGCGCCGACACTGGATGCAGCGGTCTGTGCTTGTCTGGGCGCCAACCGGGACCAGGCGGCGGTTGATCGTGCCGCAGCCGGTGCATTCCCATTCGGCCGTCGTCTCGGGTCCGGCATCAGTCCACATCGGTTCACTTCCTCGTCAGCACAGTCAGGGCCCGGCGGACCAGCGCCGCCGTATCGGTGGCTCCGGCGGCTTCGCTGGCCTCGCGGACAGCGAGTTCCGCCTGCGCCGAAGGATAGCCGAGCGCGGCCAGCGCCCGGACCGCGTCGGCGGCGGGCGAGGCGGCGGTCCGCTCGGTGGGGTTGACCGGCAGATGGTCGAGCCGGTCGCCGATCTCCACCACCAGGCGCTCAGCCTTCTTGCGCCCGATGCCCGGCACCGACGACAGCACCGCCAGGTCGCGGTCCCGCAGCGCCCGGACTGCCCGGTCGGGGCCCAGGGTGGAGAGAATGGCCAGGGCGATCCGCGGCCCGACCCCGCTGGCCGCCATCAGGCGCCGGAAGACGAGGCGCTCGCCCGGGGTGTCAAAGCCGTACAGCGACCAGGACTCCTCGCGCACCACCAGCTCCACGTGCAGCAGCAGCTCGCTGCCCTCGGAGGGCAGACGCTCGAATACACCCAGCGGCACTTCGACCAGGTAGCCGACGCCGCCGGGGGTTTCCAGCACGATGCCGGCCGGGTCGCGGTCGATCAGACGGCCCCGCAGCAACGTGATCATCGGGGGCCTGCCGCGAGCCGCACGCCGGGCTCCAGGCGCAGCAGGGCGGTGAGCGCGATGGCGACACCGTCGGCGGCGTCGGCCGGCGTTGGTGGTGCCGTCAGGCGCAGCAGCCGGGCCACCATGCTGCCCACCTGCTCCTTGGTGGCGCGGCCGGTGCCGGTCACGGCCCGCTTGATCTCGGTCGGCGCGATCTCCTGGACCGGCAGCGCATGCTGCGCGGCGGCCAGCAGAATCACGCCCCGCGCGTGCCCGAGAATCAGGGCGCTCTGCGCATGCCGACCGAAGAAGACGCTCTCGACGGCGAGCTGGTCGGGCTGATGACGCTGGATCAGGGTGGTGATCCCTTCATGGATCGTCAGGAGTCGCTGGGGGAGAGGTGCTCCGCTGCCGGGGCGCACCACTCCGCACTCGATCAGTCGTGCCGGCGTCCCCGGGCGACCGGCCACGACACCGTAGCCGAGCGTGGTGGTGCCGGGGTCGATGCCGAGGATGACGCGGGGCAGGGTCTCGCTCAGGCCCCCGCCTCCTCCAGGTCCACACCGGTCAGATCAATATTGGTGAACACCTTCGAGACATCGTCCAGATCCTCCAGCGCTTCCACCAGCTTGAACAAGCGCTCGGCTTCGGCCGTCTCCACCTTCACCAGGTTCTTGGGGACCATGGCGATTTCGGAGGACTCGATGGTCCAGGACTGCGCCTGCAATGCCTGGATGACGGCATGGAAGGCGGTGGGCTCGGTCGAGACGAGGAAGTACTCGCCATCGACTTCGAAGTCCGACGCACCGGCTTCGAGGGCGTCTTCCATGCCCTGGTCGGCATTGCGGTTGCCCGGCACCAGCAGGATCTGGCCGAGACGGTCGAACATCCAGGCCACCGAATTGGTGGTGCCCAGGTTGCCGTGCCCGCGCGAGAAGGCGTGGCGGATCTCGGCTACGGTCCGGTTGGGATTGTCGGTGGAGCCTTCGATGAGCAGCGCGGTGCCGCCGGGGCCGTAGCCCTCGTAGGTCACCTCTTCGTAGGAGGCACCTTCCAGCTCACCGGTGCCCTTCTTGATGGCCCGGTCGATGTTGTCGTTGGGCATGTTGCCGGCGCGGGCGTCGTCGATCGCCTTGCGCAGACGGGCGTTGGCGCCCGGATCCCCGCCACCGGCCTTGGCGGCCACGGTGATCTCGCGGATCAGCTTGGTCCAGGTGGAGGCTCGCCGGGAGTCGGTGACGGCCTTCTTGCGCTTGATGGTTTTCCATTTGCTATGCCCGGCCACGACCAACCTCCACAGTGTACAGTCCAGCCGGGGATCTTAGCCGCCGGGGGGCAGTCCGGCAACGCAGGGCGCTTGCCTGGTGCCTTGGACCGGGCTAGGGTTCGGGAATGTCTACCGGATCCCTTTTCCGCTCGTGGCGGGCCGTTGGTGCCCTGCTGGCCGTCCTCGCCGTCTCCGGCTGCAAGGGCGACGACCAGGCCCCGCTCCCCCCGCCGCCGCCGGCGCCCTCGCTCGGGGATGTCTTCCCCACGCTGCCCATCCCGCCCGACGCCTTGCCGCTGTCCCAGGAATCTGGCCAGGATGTCGCCCAGTTGCTCTTCGTGTCACCGATCCCACCCGACTCGATCGTGGAGTACTACCGGGAAACGCTCACCCAGGACCAGTACCGGCTGCTCAGTGAGCAGTCGTCCGATGGGGTGACGATCTTCGTGGCCGAGCAGCAGGGGCGCGGGCTGTGGGTGACGGTGCAGTCCGACAGCGCAGGGGGCTCCGCCGTGATGCTGGCGGGGGCCATGGTCGGCTCCTCCGCCAAGGCCGCCGCCCGGCAGCAGGAACCCTCCGGACAGCCCTGATCCCCGGCCCCTCAGGGGGCAGGGTGCAGCAGGCGCACGGCCTGGGCGACGGCATCTGCCGCGTCCGGGCCGATTTCGTCCCGGGCCGGGGCAATGAGCTGGGTCAGCGCCATCCGTGCGGCCGAGGCCACTCCCGCGGCCGGATTGGTCGTCTGCTCCGCGCGACGACGCAGGGAGGTCCGGGCGGCCACCGCCACGGCCTCGATGAGCTGGCCCACCGTGGTGGCCAGCCCCCGCTGCAGCGCGGCCGAGGTGGCAAGCGCCCCCAGCCGCCGACGCAGCAGGTCCAGCCGCTCGGTCTCGCCGCTCCAGTCTACAGCGTCTTCCGGGGTGGCCGTGCCGAGGTCCAGCGCCACGCGCACCGTCAGCCACAGGGCCAGCAGTCCCTCCCGCTGCGGCCCCCGCGGAGCCCGGCGCTGCAAGTCGATCAGCGCCACCAGCGGGGGGGACCAGTCGGTCACCGGGGCAGCGCCTGGACCGCGGCGGCCACGTCCTCCGGGGTGATGTCCACCAGGCAGCGGTGATGCCCCTTCGGACAGCGCGGCCCCCCGTGAGCGCTGCAGGGCCGGCAGTCCAGCGGCCGCTCCAGCACCGTGGCCCGAGCCTGGTACGGGAAGAACCCGAACGCAGACACAGTCGGACCGTAGAGCGCGACCGCCGGGGTGCCCACGGCGGTGGCCAGGTGCAGCACACCCGTGTCGCCGGCCACCAGGGTCCGGGCGCGCCGCAGTACCACGGCGGTCTCCGTCAGAGAGAACTCCCCAGCCGCGCTGGCGGTGGCCTCACCGCCCGCCGCCACCATGGCCGCCGCCACCTCCTGCTCGGCGCGGCCCCCGACCACCACCAGGTCGTAGCGACTGCGCAGCCGCCGGACCAGCGCCTCCCAGTGTGATGGCGGCCACCGCTTGGTGAAATGCGCCGCCCCGGGTGCCAGGGCAACCAGAGCCCGCTGATGGCCCAGCCCCCGCTGGTCCAGCCAGGCATCCACCCGCTGCTCGGCCTCCCGGGAGGTGAAGAACTCCGGCGGGCCGCCGTCCGGGACCACATCCAGCCCCGCTGCCGCCTCGAAATAGCGCTCCGCAATCGGGGCCAGGCTACCACCGAGTCGGCCGCCACTGCGGATCAGCAGGCCGCGCCGCCAGCGGTGCTTGGAGTAGCCCTGCCAGGTGCCACCCACCTGGTGCCGCAGCCGCAGCGAGCGCAGCGAGCCGTGCAGGTCCAGTCGATGGGTCCAGTCGACCGCCCGGAGCTGCTGGACCAGCGGCTCCAGCGGGGCGCGGTGCCGCCAGGTAATCAGCTCGGTCAGGCGGGGGTTGTAGCGGAGGGTCTCGGCCATGTCCTCCCGGACCACCATGGTCATCTGCGCCGTCGGGTAGCGGCGCCGCAGCACCCGCAGCAGGGGGGTGGTCAGCAGCAGGTCGCCGATCGACGAAAAGCGGACCAGCAGGATGCGAGGCGCTGTCTCGGACACGTGGCCAATCTACATCGGGCCCCGGCTATCTTCCGCCATGACGCGCCCCCGCACCATACTCTGGGTCGACGACGAGATCGAGACGCTCGACTCCCAGGTGCTCTTTCTGGAGCAGCAGGGGTTCACGGTGGAGCGCGCAGCCAATGGTGAAGACGCCCTGGCCCTGCTGCGACGCCAGTCCTACGGTGTGCTGCTGCTCGATGAACAGATGCCCGGCACCAGCGGCCTCGATCTGGTGCCCCACGTGCGCGCCATCGATGCGGCCATGCCGGTGGTGATGGTGACCAAGTCCGAAGAGCCCGAGACCATGCGGGACGCCATCGGGGCCGAGATTGCCGACTACCTGATCAAGCCGGTGGCGCCGAGGCAGGTGCTGTCGGTGGTGACCCGGCTTCTCGAAGGCGACCGGATCCGGCAACAGCGGCTGTCCCGCGATTTCGTGAGCCGCTTCCGCGAGTTGGAGGGACGGCGCGGCGAGCATCTCCAGTGGCGCGAATGGGTGGAATACATCGCGGAACTCGCCGAGTGGGATGTCAAGCTGGGGCGCGGGGAGGAACCGGGTCTGCTCCAGGCGCTGCGCGACCTGCAAGGCGCCGCTCAGGGCGACTTCGCCCGCTTCGTGGCGCGGTCCTATCCCGGTTGGCTGGCCGACACGGTGGCCAGTGAGCAGCGACCGCCGCTGTCCGTCGACGTGGTGCCGCTGTTCCTGCGGCCCACGCTCGAGGCCGCCGGGAAGGCCATGCTGGTGGTGGTCGACTGCCTGCGCCTCGACCAGTGGGCCGTCATCCGCCCGATGATCCAGCAGTACTTCGACATCGAGGTCGATCACTACTTCTCGCTGCTGCCCACGGCCACGCCCTACAGCCGCAATGCCATCTTCTCGGGGCTCTATCCCGCCGACCTGGTGGCGCGCCACCCGGCCTGGTGGGACGACGCCGACGAAGGCTCGCTCAATCGACACGAGGGCGAACTGCTGGCCGAGCAACTGCAGGAATTGACCGGCCGTCCCATCACGGTCCACTACGAGAAAATCTTCTCGGCCTCGGAGGGCGAGGCGATGCTGCGGCGGCTGCCCGGCCACCTGGGCGCAGGCGGCGTGACGGCACTGGTCTTCAACTTCATCGACCAGTTGACCCATGGCCGCGCTGAAAACGAGGCCCTGTACGAGGTGGCGCGGGACACTTCGGCGCTGCGGGCCCTGACCGGCACCTGGTTCGAGCGCTCGGCCCTGTTTGGTGCGCTGAAGGAGGCGGAACGGCGGCGGGTCCCGGTGATCCTCACCACCGATCACGGCTCGATTCACTGTCACACACCCGCCACGGTCCATGCGCGGCGCGAGGCTTCCCCGGGACTGCGCTTCAAGTTCGGCCTCGATCTGCGCACCGAGCATCCGGCCGACGCCATTGCCGTCGACGACTTCGCCGCCTGGGGTCTGCCACCGCAGCCCGTGGGCACCCGGCTGCTGCTGGCCACCAGTGATCGGTTCTTCGTGTACCCCACCAAGCTGCGCGAGTACCAGGCGCGCTACCGTGGCTCCTTCCTGCACGGCGGCGTATCGCCGGAAGAGGTGGTGCTGCCGATTGCTCTGCTGACGCCGAGGGGGCACTGAGCACCCCGACGACCCGTCGTCGCCTCCTCGCATTGCTGCGCCCGCATCGCGGGCTCTTCAGTGTGGGGCTGCTGCTGGCTTTCGTGGGAGCGGCGCTCCAGTCGAGCACCCTGTTCATCCTCAATCCGCTGCTGGATCTGCTCTTTCCCGGTCAGGACGCGGCGCTGTCCGCCGAGGTCGGCAGCCAGGCGGTGCAGGAGATGGTCGGCAGACTGGCCGGCGACGGCCCCCGGCCGATGCAGATCCGCAATCTGATCGGGGTGTTTCTGGTGGTCCTGGTCGCCAGGAATATCGCCAACTACGGCGCAGCGTATCTGTCCGTGCTGGTGCAGGAGGGGATTGTCCGCGACCTGCGGACCCGCCTGTATGCCCACCTGCTGCGTCTGGATCTGGGCGTGTTCCAGCGCACCCGCGGTGGCCAGCTCACGGCGAGTCTGATCAGCGACGCCGATCAGGTCAAGATGGTGGTGGTGGCGGTGTTCGCGGCGTTCTTTCAGAACCTGGTGCTGATCATCGGGTACATCGCCGTGATGTGGAGTCTCTCGACCCGGCTGACCGTGATGGTGCTGGTGCTGGCCCCGCTGCTGGTACTCGCGGTCGGGTTTCTGCGCCGTCGGCTGCGGCGGCACACCCGGTTCTTCGTCAAGGAACGCGCCGACCTGATGGCCACCGTGACCGAGCGGCTGGCGGCCATGAAGCTGATCCGGGGCAGCGGCGCCGAAGCGGCCGAGGTGGCGGGCTTCACCGCACAGGTGCTGCGCTACCGCAAGGGGGTGGTCCGCACCCAGCGGTTTGCGCTGCTCACCGCACCGGTGGGCGAGGTGTTCGGCGGGGCGCTGATCGTGATGGTGCTGCTGATGGCCTCCTCCTCGCTGGCCCTGACCGCCTCGGCAACGGTGACCTTCCTGCTGGCGGCCACCTCACTGATGGGACCGGTGAAGGCCATCTCCCAGGCGCCGGTGCAGCTCGCCATCGCCGAAGCCAGCGGCGAGCGGATCTTCGAGGTACTGGATATTCCTGCTGCCGAGGTCGACCCGGTCGGTGCGGCAGCGGCCCAGTTCACCCGGGACCTGGTGTTCGATCATGTCACCTTCGGCTACGACCCCGCCGCGCCGGTGCTCCACGACATTGCCCTCACCGTGCGGAAGGGGGAGATGGTCGCCCTGGTGGGGTCGAGCGGCGCGGGGAAGACCACGCTGCTCGACCTGGTGCCGCGCTTCTACGATCCGCAGCAGGGTACCGTCCGGCTCGACGGCGTGCCGCTGCCGCAGCTCACCCGCGCCTCGGTCCGGGCGCTGCTCGCCATCGTGGGGCAGGAGACCGTCCTGCTGCATGACACCGTCCGGGCCAATATCGCCTACGGGCGCCCCGACGCCGACGACCAGGCCATCGAGGCTGCGGCCCGGGCGGCCAACGCCCACGAGTTTGTCACCGGGCTTCCGGCGGGCTACGATACCGTGCTCGGCGAGCGGGGGACCCGGCTCTCCGGGGGGCAGCGGCAGCGGATCGCCATTGCCCGGGCTCTGCTGCGCGACGCCCCCATCCTGATCCTCGACGAAGCCACGTCGGCGCTGGATCCGGAGTCGGAGCGGCTGGTGCAGGAGGCCATCGATCGACTGGTGCAGGACCGCACCGTGCTGGTGATCGCCCACCGTCTGGCAACGGTGCGGCACGCCGACCGCATCGTGGTGCTTGAAGCGGGCCGGATCGTCGAGACCGGCACGCACGACGATC
>CAYQXR010000063.1:0-10878 GCA_964421625.1 uncultured Gemmatimonadaceae bacterium
CCCCGCGCAAGCATCATCACAACAGCCCACCTACCTATTCGTCACCGCCACCAGGGACCGTCGTAACTACGATCACGGTGACCGGGCCGGATGGACTGCTCTACCCGGGGATGATCGGCACCGCCACCGCCGTCGCGCGGAATGCCGCCGGTGACCCCGTTGCGACGACGCTGACCTGGAGTTCGACCAACACCGCCATCGCCACGGTGAGCAATGCCGGCATCGTCCTGGGTGTCGGCGCAGGCACCACCACGATCCGGGCACAGTCCAGCGGCATCACCGGGTCGATCCAGGTCACGATCCAACCACCATCGCTTGAGCGCATCATCGACTCGGTGCGTGCGGCCTTCGATCTGCCGGCGCTGGGCGCTGCCCTGATCACGCCCACAGCCACTGTCATGGCCGTGGCGGGCAAGCGGCGGGTCGATCGCGAGACGCTGGTCACCCTCAACGACAAGTGGCACATCGGGTCAAACCTCAAGGCGCAGACCGCCGCACTCGCAGCCATCACCGTCAAGGCAGGCCGCATCGACTGGACCACCACGGTGGCCACGGCGTTTCCGGAACTGGCCGGCACCATCCGGGCCGACTACATCAACGCCACCCTGCTGGACCTGCTGGCCAACCGCACCGGACTGCCCAACAATCCCCCCTTTCTCGGCGCCACGGCCAAAGCCCAACGCGACGCGATCGCCGCCTGGGGGCTCGCGGCGGAGCCGGTCGTTTCCTTCGGCACCTACTCGTACAGCAACACCAATTTCATCATCGCGGGCGCGATGCTCGAGCGCGCCTGGAACAGCACCTACGAAGACCTGATGCAGGAAAAGTTCTGGAGCCCCATCGGGGTCACCAGCGCGGGATGGGGCCCCCAGGTGGTCGGCGACGGCGACGACCAGCCCTCCCCCCACACCAGGATCAACAATGCCTGGGTGCGCCAGAATAATTTCGACAACCCACCCGGACTGTCGGCTGCCGGTCGCGCCCACATGTCCCTGAGCGACTGGGTGAAGGTGACCCAGGAGCTGCTCAAGGCGGATGACGGTACCAGCGCACTCATCAACCCGGCGGATGGCCGCAAACTCACCACCGGCGTCGTCCCGACGGGCGACGGTGCCCAGTACGCCCTCGGCTGGTTCACCGTCACGTCCCCTTGGGGCGGTACGGTCAATCGCACGGTGAATCACAACGGTTCCAACCTCGGGAACTACTCTGTCGCCTGGGTCGGCCTCGACACCAAGGTCGGACTGCTCGTCGTGATGAACGCCTACGACGATCCACGCTCCGGCACGGCAGCCGACGTGATGGTGAACCGGCTGCTGACCTGGCGCTCGACGGGGAAGTAGCGCTCCTTCGCACACGGCGATCGACGCCGCATCACGGCCGGCCCGGAGGGGCACTCGTCCCTTGGCCATCAACCGTGATGCGGCGCCCCGCACCCTGCCATGCATCTGCACGTCCACTCGCACTATTCGTTCGGCCTCGGCGCCTCCTCGCCGGAAGACCTGGTCCTGGCGGCCTGCGGCCAACTGTCGGCGCTGGCGCTGACCGACACCAATGGCGTCTACGGTGCCATCCCCTTTCAGCGGGCCTGCGATGCCCACGGGATCCGCCCGATTCTCGGCGCGCACCTGGTCACCCGCGATCATGCCGCCGTGGTCCTGGCCGAAGATGCCACCGGCTGGGGCACGCTCTGCCGCGCAGTGACCGCGATCCACTGGGACCCCACCACCGCCCTGCCCGACCTCCTGGCGCGCGACCGCCGCGGCCTCGCCGTGTTGTCGGCCAGCAGCGATCTGCTGACCCGGATCGCCGCGTGCTCGGGCACGGACGGCCTGCACGCCGAGCTGCGCCCGGGCCGATCGCGTCATGCCGTGCTGGCCACCGCCCGGCGGCTCGGCATCCCACCGGTGGTCAGCGGTGGCGTGATTGCGGCCACGCCCGATGCCTGGGCGCGGCACCGCCTGCTGCGCGCCATTCACGACAACACCTCGCTCTCCCGCGTCCACGGCCTGCGGCCACGGAGCGCCTGGCTGCAGCCGATGCCGCTGCTGCAACGGCACTTCCCCGATGTGCCCGAGGCCTTCTACCACGCGGAAGCACTGGCGGAGCGCTGTCAGTACCGGATCCCGATGGGGCGGACCATTACGCCCCGACTGCGCGACAGCGGCGACGCCATGCTCCGTCTGCGCGCCCGGGCCGAGTCGGGCATCGCCCGGCGTTACGGCGAGGCCCCCGCGCACCTGCGCGCGCAGGTCGCTGACCGCCTGACGCATGAACTCGCCATCATCGGCGCCAAGGCATTCGCCGACTACTTCCTGATCGCCGATGAGATCGCCCGGGAGTTTCCCGTCCACTGCGGCCGCGGTTCCGTCGCCAACTCGCTGGTCGCCTACCTGCTCGGCATCACCAATGTCGAGCCGATGAGTGCGGGACTGCTGTTCGAACGTTTCCTGAATCCCTCCCGCCAGGACCCGCCCGACATCGACCTCGATTTCCCGTGGGACGAACGCGACCGGATTCTCGCCTGGATCTTCCGGACCTACCCGCGTCCGCAGGCGGCGATGGTCGCCAATCACAACACCCTGCAGATGGCCGGTGCCCTGCGCGAAGTGGCCAAGGTCATGGGGCGTCCGGCAGCCGAGATCCGGATGGTGACCCGCCGGGTACCGTATCATGCCGGCGGCTCGATCACCGATCTGTTCCGGTCGCATCCCAACTTTCATGGCTGCGATCTCCCGGCGATCTGGCAGGAGATCGCCCGCCTCGCTGAGACGCTGATCGACACGCCGCGGGCGCGGGCGCTGCATCCCGGCGGGGTGGTGATCGTGCCGGGCGAGCTGACCGACTATGTGCCGCTGGAACGCGCGGCCAAGGTGCTGACGGATGCGCCGGATCTGCCGATTCCGGTCATCCAGTTCGAGAAGGACGGCGCCGAGGATGCCGGCCTGGTCAAGATCGACATCCTCGGCAACCGGTCCCTGGCCGTCATCCGCGACGCCCGCGACATGGTCGCTGCCAGCACGGGACACCGGCTCGACCTGACCTCGCAGACGGCGGGTGATGATCCGGCGACCCGGGCACTGTTCGCCTCGGGCCGGACCATGGGGGTGTTCTACACCGAGTCACCGGCATCGCGCATTGTCAATCAGCAGTCGCAGGCGGAGGACTTCGAGACGCTGGTGCTCAACACCTCGATCATCCGGCCGGCCTCCAACCGATGGATCAAGGTGTACCTGGCGCGCCACCATCACCGGCGGCGTCATGGCGAGGACGGCTACACGCCGGTCCATCCCACGGTGGAGGACATTCTGTACCGCAGCTATGGCATCATGGTCTATCAGGAAGACGTGGTCCACGTCGCCCACGCCTACGCGGGATTCTCCTGGGCCGAGGCCGACGGGCTGCGCAAGGCACTGTCGAAGAAGCGCCCCGGCCCGCTGCTCGCTTCCTACCGGGCGCAATTTGTCGCGGCTGCCGCTGCCGCCGGTCACCCGACCGAGGCCACCGAGCAGCTCTGGACCATGATCCTCTCCTTCGCGGGCTACTCGTTCTGCAAGGGGCATTCGTGCAGCTACATCCAGGTGGCCCAGCAGAGCGCCCATCTGCGGGCTCACCACCCTGCGGCCTTCTTCGCGGCCGTGCTGTCCAACGAGGGCGGCTTCTACCGCGCCTTCGCGTATGTGGCGGAGGCCCAGCGGCTGGGGCTCACCATCCTGCCGCCGGACGTGAATCGTGGCGACTGGCACTGGCAGGGCGAGGGACGCATGCTGCGGGCGGGATTCCAGGCGATCAAGGGCGTGCCGGCCGAGGCGATGCGACTGCTGGTCGACGAGCGGAGCCGGCGGGGGGCGTTCACCTCGCTGGACGACCTCCGCACCCGCGTGCCGCTCAGCGACGACACCTGTCGCCGCCTCATCAAGGTCGGCGCGCTGGATGACATCGCCAACGGAGTCACCCGTCCCCAGCTCCTCTGGCGCCTCGACAGCACGCCGCGACTGCACACCACGTCGGGCCGCCTGCCGCTGACAGTGCCACCGAGTCGCCTGCCACCATTGCGCGACTACACCGCAACCCGCAAACGTCAGGACAGTTGGGCCCTGCTCGGCTTCTGCCTCGATGTCCACCCGATGGCCCTCTACCAGGATGCGCTGGCGCCCTGGCATCTGAGCCGTGCCAGTGCGCTGCCGGAGCTGATCGATCATCAGGTGGTCATGGCCGGGATGTACATCACTGGCAAGCCGGTTCACACCATCCAGCAGGAGCCGATGCAGTTCGCCACCTTCGACGACGGCGACGGGCTGATCGAGTGCGTGCTCTTCCCGGCCGTCTATCGTCGCGACGGGCACCTGCTCTTCGATCAGGGCCCCTTCGTCCTGCGCGGCCGGGTGACGGAATCGTATGGTGTCTGCACCCTGATCCTGTCCGAGCTGGCCCGGGTCGATCGGGCGCTGGCGCGCCGGACTCCTCCGTAGCACTACCGAGGGAACCCAACGGTTCCCGTGTTATCGTATGTACCTGAGCAGTCGCCCGACGATCGGGCTCCACTTTTCGAGGAACTGACCATGACCGTCCTGACCCGCGCCCTCCGTCACGCCAGCCTGCCGATGCTGCTGCTGGCCGGGGCACTCCCCGCCACCGCCCAGGGATTCACCCTGACGCTGGCCGACAGCAACGTGGCGCGTTTCATCGCCAAGGAGACCTTCGTCGGGGTCGAGCTGCCGTTTGAGCCGGTGGGCGTGACCCCGGGCGTCAAGGGCTCGATTGCATTCGGGGCCGACGGCAAGGTCGATGCGAAGGAGTCGAAGATCACCGTCGACCTCACGCTCCTGAAGACCGACAACTCCGCGCGTGACAACCAGCTCAAGCGGCAGACGCTGGAGACGACGCAGTATCCGGATGCCGTGCTGGTGCCGACCGCCATCACCGGCCTGGCCTCGCCGATCCCGCTCAACGGCACGCTGACCTTCACGCTGACCGGCGACCTGACCATCCGCAACGTGACCAAGCCGACGACCTGGACGGTGACGGCCACCGCCAAGGACGGCAAGTACACCGGCACGGCCAAGACGACGATCCGCTTCGATCAGTTCGACCTGAAGAAGCCCACATCGATGCGGGTGCTGAGCATTGTCGACGATCTCCGCCTGGAGTACGATTTCGTCATGGTCCGGAAGTAGCCGCACTCGTCGGCCAGTACGGTCACCGGGGCCCGCGCACATCGCGCGGGCCCCGCTGTTTTACAGGTAGGGCTGGGCCAGCCAGGCCACCCCGTCGCGCAGCTTGACCCAGAGGGGGCGGCGCAGCAACTCCCCGCGGACCAGCTCCCGACTCCCCCGCCGCTTGGCGTGGATGATGGCATCGATCGAGTCGGCGAACGGCGCGGAATAGCATTCCACCACCTGCTCGAAATTCAGACGCAGCGACCGCGGATCCCAGTTGGCCGATCCGAAGAGTGACCAGACCCCGTCAACCACCATCAGTTTGGAGTGATCGAACGGCTCGGGCGTGAGATACACGTGACAGCCGCCCTCCAGCACGCGGCCGAGCTGGGCCTGCTGGGCCCACTGCACCAGGCGGAGATTGCCCTGCTCGGGCAGGAAGATCTCCACCCGGACCCCACGCAGTGCGGTGACCCGGAGTGCATCGAGCAGCGGGGGATCCGGCAGGAAGTAGGGCGTCACGATCCGGACCACACTGCGGGCCTGGGCCAGCGCACCGAGGAGGGTGAGGAGCAGGGCCTCCTGCGTTTCGTCCGGCCCGTCGGCGATGCCACGGGCTACCACATCGCCGCATGACTTCAGTTGCGGGTACCAGATCGCGCCGTCGAGTGTCTCGCCGGTGACGAAGCGCCAGTCGAAGCCGAAGGTGTTCTGGAGCTGGGCGACGATGGGTCCGTCAAGCTGGAAGTGGACATCGCGGGTGGGCACACCGGACGGCTGCGCCAGCACGCACCCGTCGCGGACATTCAGACCGCCGGTGAAGCCGATGGCCCCATCCACCACGAGAATCTTGCGGTGATTCCGCAGGTTGGAATACGGGTGCGGCAGGGGGATGCGGGTGGGCAGAAACTCGGCCACCGGCACGCCCCGCTCGCGCAGGTCCCCCACCATCGAGGGGCGGGAGTACCGGGCACCGAGGCCGTCGATCAGGACGCGGACCTGCACGCCGCGCCGCACCGCGTCGGACAGCGCTTCGACGAAGGCGCGGGAGACCGTCCCCCGATCGAAGATGTAGGTCATGAAGGCGACGCTCTCCCGCGCGGCGCGGATCGCATCGAGCATGACGGGATAGGCCTCGTCGCCATCGATCAGCGGTGTGATGGCATTCCCGGCCGTGAGCGGTTCGCCGGACACCGCACTGGTCAGCGTCGCCTGCGACTGCCAGGCCGTGGGGAGGACGACCGTCGTTCCCGGCGCCGAGACGACCACCGCACCCTGGGCGGTGAGGGCGCGGCGCTCCGCCGTGTGACGATCGCGCACCTGACGCATCCGCCCGGCAGCGTGCCGGATCCGGTTGATGCCGAACAGCAGGTAGAACAGCGTCCCGAACACGGGGGCGAACCAGGCCAGCCCGGTCCAGCCGATCGCCGAGCGCACATCGGTCTTGGTCAGCAGCACATGCGCGGTGGTCGCGAGCGCCAGCCCGAGGTGCAGGGCGCCGACCAGGAACTCCAGGCTCAGCAGGCCGGTCATGGTTCACCCAGGGGGATCAGGCGTCGCTGGTCGAGGTGAACGACCCGCGCCCGTGCGGCGGTGATCAGTGCCTCAGGGGCGCCGTGCATGGCCAGCAGCGCCACGGCATTGCGGGTGGTGGTTGGTCCGGGGCGCAGCCGGTAGTCGAAGTGCAGCCCATCGGCGTCCAGCGATTCGCCGTAGTGCCAGGGCGCATAGACGCTGTCGAGCAGTTCCACCAGCTCGCCGTCATGGGTGGCGGCCAGCACCAGATGCGGAGTCCCGCCGTCCGGTGCCGGGGCCACCAGCGCGCGGAGCACCGCTTCGCCGGCGGCAATCCGCTCGATGGTGTTGGTGCCGCGGAACAGCTCGTCGAAGAGCAGCAGGTGCGGCGTCCCCCGCTGCGTCGCAGCCAGCAGCGCCAGCACCCGCTCCACTTCCGCCAGATAGTAGCTCCGCCCGCCCAGCAGATCGTCGGCTCGACCGATGCAGGTGCGGACCATCCTCGGTGGGCCAGTGAGCTGTCGCGCCGGTGCGGTGTGGACGGTCTCGGCCATCACCATGGCCACCCCGACCGTCCGGAGCAGGGTGGACTTCCCCGACATGTTCGAGCCCGTGATCAGGATCCCGGCGGGCGGCGAGAGACGCAGATCCTGCGGCACCGGATCCGTCAGCAGCGGGTGCCACGCCCCATCCAGCACCACCGGACTCCCCGGGGCCGTGAAGGTGGGTCGACACCAGTCGCTGCGGGTGGTGCGCCAGGAGGCCACGGACAGAATCACATCGATGCCACCGATTTCGTGGATCAATGCCCGGAGTTGAGCGCCCTGTGAGGTCAGACGCCGCTCCGCGAGGAGCAGCAGGTTCAGATCGGTGAGCAGCATCAGGTTCAGATACTCGAGCAGCAGCGACAGCGGATCTTCCGCCGTGCTCCGACCGAGCCAGCGCGTCATCCAGCGGAGTGGCCCAAGTTCGGTACCGAGCTGCTGCAGGCGGGCAGTGGTCGGCTCGAAGGCCTCGCCGGGCAGCGTCGCCAGCGCGGCCGCTCCGGTGAAGAGCCGCCCGAGCTGACGGAAGGATGTTACGACTGCGTTCACTCGCCACGCGACCTTCACGCGCAACACGATGGCCAGCACCATCGCCACCAGCGCCCCCAGCAGGGCCAGTGGGGTGAAGGCCGCTGCCACCAACGAGATCACGAGCAGCAGCGGCGCCAGCGGGGCCAGTCGGAAGAGGGCATTGAACGGCATCACGCTGGGGAGCGTCAGACGCCAGACCCCGTAGAGTGCGGTGTCGTCGAGTGGCATCAGGGCCATCTGGGCCCGTTCCCGCAGCGCCTGGTCTTCGGCCACCGCCGCAAGTTGCGCTTCGAATCGTTGGAGTTCTGCCGGGGTCTGCCGGACCCGGAGCCGGTGGTAGAGCGCCTGCTGCCCGATCCGGGAGATGGTGTGGTCCATGGCCCGGAAGAGATCGTCGAGGTGCAGGTCGGCGGCGGTTCGCTCATCGACCACCAGGTCATCGGGGAGCGAGGCGGCTTCGAAATGGTGCCAGGGGGCGATCTGGACCACCTCCCGCAGGCGTTCGGGGTCGTGACGTCCCCAGTAGTCCCGCACGCGCCGCCGCGCCACACGTCGCCGCCATTCTCCACCGACCAGGGTGCCGACCAGCCCGAGCGCCAGCGCCACCAGGTAGGGCGTCCACCCCGTGACCAGCCAGGCCGTGAAGCTCACGACTCCTCAGCGGCCGGCGGTGACCCCACCATGGCAGCGTTCACGACGTTGGCGGCATCAGCCGGATCCGGCCGGAGCCAACCGTCGAGCCAGGCCAGAGTCCCGTCCAGTTCGAAGAGCGCCGAGCCGTGGAGCGTAGACCAGAAGGCTGCCGTGACCCGGATTGATTGTTCCGGGTCAGCCTGCTGGTCGCCCAGCCCATCCAGCAGTTCGGCAAAGAGATCCTGCAGCGCCTCGCGGACCAGTTCATCGGGCGACGAGTCCGGCGACAGCATCAGCCGGTACAGGGCCGTCTCCCGGCGCGCAAAGGCCAGGTAGGCTGTGACCACGGCCTCCCTGCCGCCGGACCTGCGCTCCCGGATGCTCGCGGCAAGATCGGTCAGCCCCTGCGCAGCCAGAGCGGCCAGCAGTGCCTGCCGGTCGGCAAAGTGTCGATAGGGCGCCGCCGGCGAGACCCCGACCTGTCGGGCCAGCTCCCGCAGCGACAGCGACTCGACGCCGCCCGTTCGCAGTTGCGATCGGGCGGCGTCGAGCAGTGCGTGCCGAAGATTGCCGTGGTGGTAGGCCCGGGCGTTCATCGGAGAATGATAGGGGGTCGGGCCCCCGTGCACTCAATGCCGGAACGGCGGCCGCAGCGCGACGACATCCCGCGGATTCTCGTCGCCGAAGAGCAGCTTCCCTTCGGTGTAGCGCACGTTCCGCAGCGCCAGCGCCAGCACCTCGCCCAGTTCCTCGACGGCATGCACCTCCAGGCGCTTGCGGGCCTCTTCGGGCAGGTCGTCGAGATCGGGCTCGTTCGCCTTGGGAATGATCACCGTGGTGATCCCGGCGCGCAGCGCACCGAGCAGCTTCTCCTTCACGCCGCCGATGGGGAGCACGCGACCGCGCAGGGTGACCTCACCTGTCATCGCGATGTCGTGGCGGACCTCCCGACCCGAGAGCACCGACACCAGGGCCGTGGCCATGGTGATCCCGGCACTGGGACCATCCTTGGGAATTGCCCCGGCGGGCACGTGCAGATGGATGTCGCGATCGAACATCTCATCGGCGATGTGCAGCGCGGCGGCATGCGCCCGGGCGTAGGTCCAGGCGGCGCGGGCGGATTCCTTCATCACGTCGCCGAGCTGGCCGGTGAGCACCAGTTCGCCCTTGCCCCGCATGGTGGAGGCCTCGACGAACATGATGTCGCCGCCCATCGGCGTGTAGTACATCCCGGTGGCGGTTCCGACCTGGTCGGCGGCGGACTTGCTCTCGGGATGCAGCTTGGGGCGTCCGAGCAGTTCGCGGACCACGGTGGGCGTCACGTCGACCTGGGTGGCGGTGCCCGACGCGATCTGCCGGGCCACCTTGCGCGCGACCCGTCCGATCTCCCGCTCCAGTTGCCGCACCCCCGATTCTCGGGTGTAGCGCTGCACCAGCTCCAGCAGCGCCGGCCCGGTGAAGCGGATCTGCTCCGCCGACAGGCCATTCTCCTCCACCTGCCGGGGCACCAGGTACTGCTCGGCGATGACCACCTTTTCGGCCTCGATGTAGCCGGAGAACTCCACCAGTTCCATCCGGTCCATGAGCGGCGCCGGGATGTTCTGGGGATAGTTGGCCGTCGCGACGAACAGCACCTCGCTCAGATCGAACGGCACGCCGAGGTAGTGATCGGTGAACGAATCGTTCTGCGCGGGATCGAGCACTTCAAGCAGCGCCGAGGCGGGATCGCCCTGGAACGACTGCCCCAGCTTGTCGATCTCGTCGAGCAGGAAGACCGGATTGCGGGCCCCGGCCTGCTTCATCCCCTGGATGATCCGTCCGGCCATGGCGCCGACATAGGTCCGGCGATGCCCGCGGATATCGGCTTCGTCGCGCGCGCCGCCGAGCGAGATGCGGACGTACTTCCGTCCCATGGCCCGGGCGATGCTCTTGGCCACGGAGGTCTTGCCGACCCCCGGAGGGCCGACGAACAGGAGAATTGGCGACCGGCTGGTTGCCGCGTCAGCCGATGCTCCGTCGGTGGCCCCGGCCTCGGGGGAATCGCCCTCGGTGGCCGGACTGGCGGCCCGGGTCTGCAACTGCCGCACGGCCAGGAACTCGAGGACGCGGTCCTTGACCTCGCCCAGCGCGTAGTGGTCTGCGTCCAGCATGCCGGCCGCGGCCTCCTGGTCGTGATGCTCTTCGCTGCGCGTGTTCCAGGGCAGCTCGGCAACATTCTCCAGCCAGGTGCGGATCACCTGGGACTCCATCGACTCGCGACCGATCCGGCGCAGGCGGGTCAGTTCGCGGTCGACCTCCTTGCGCGCCTCCGGCGGCAGGTTGAGGTCGGCCAGACGCTGCTCGAGTTCATCGGCATCGCCACCCTCATCCTCCTCGCCCAACTCGCGGCGGATGGTCTTGAGCTGCTCGCGCAGGTAGATCTCGCGCTGGCGGTCCCCCAGCTCCTCCTGGACCTGGCTCTTGATGTCTTCCTGCGCATCGAGCACGGCGATCTG
>CAYQXR010000064.1:0-6848 GCA_964421625.1 uncultured Gemmatimonadaceae bacterium
TCTTCGCCCAGCGAGCGCTGGTAGATGCGGTCCACCTGCCGATCGGTTCCCAGCAGAAAACCGTGGGATCCCACGTAGGTGAACCCGTACTTGCGGTAGAAGGCCTGGGCCCGGGCATTGTGCTCCCAGACGCCGAGCCAGAGGGTCCGGGCGCCGAATCGGCGAGCCGTCTGCTCGACCGCGGCCATCAGATCCCGGGCAACGCCTTGGCCATGCCAGGCCTGCGCAACGTACAGACGCCAGAGTTCGATCGGGGTTTCTCCCGTGACGCAGGTCGGCACATCGCCACGGCGGAGCTGTGCATACCCGGCGAGCACGCCATCGACATGGACCAGAAACGTCGTAATCGCCGGGTCGACCAGTTCCCCGCCCTGTTGACGCACCCCGTAGGTCTCGGCGAGGAACAGCGCCATGTCGGCTGGATCATTGTCGGCCGCGAAGGTGTCCTGGAAGATCCGGGCGGCCAGCTCGGCCAGTGCGGCCGCATCCTCCGGCTGCCCCACCCGGATAACCGCGCCCACCTCAGCGACCCCGCTCGCCCAGTTCCCGCAGCGGCGTGCGATGCAACTGTTCCAGATCCGACAGGGTCCGCGCGCCGTGCTCGCGGGCCTGCCCCAGCAGGCGGGTGAGCAGATGCCCGGTGACCAGCGCGTCACCGGCCGCCCGGTGCCGCGCCGGGAAGGTCAGCCCAAACCGCTCGGCGAGCGCCCCGAGCGCATAGCTCGGTTCCTTCCGGACCAGACGTCGGGCGAGCCGGACGGTACAGAGGCGCGGGCCATCGAGCGTCAGGTGCCGGGTGCGCTGCACTTCGGCCCCGACGAAGCCCCAGTCGAAGCGTGCGTTGTGCGCGACGAAGACCCGCCCCGAGAGCGCGCCGAGCACCTGATCGGCCACAGCGGCGAAGTCGGGCGCGTCGGCGACCATGGCGGAGGTGATGCCGGTGAGGTCCACAATCCGGTCGGGAATCGGACGCAACGGGTTGACCAGTGAATCGAATACCAGCTCGCAGCGGCTGCCCTGTACCACCACCACGGCAATCTCGGTGATCCGGTCGGCCCCGGTGGCGTCCATTCCGGTGGTCTCGACGTCGACCACGGCAAAGGCGCACTCCTCGAGCAGCGGACTGCCCTGCGCCGCCGGGACCAGTCCCCAGCGGCCATCCACCTGCTGATGCACCCGGGGATCACTGCCCAGCAGTGCGGCCACCAGTCGCTCCGCCACGGCCGTCGGCGCATTCGGGAGTGCCATAACCTCGACCGCGAGTTGCTGTGCCGCAACGGGGCCATGCCGCATGAGCGCAATGGCCCGCTCGGCCAGCGTGCCGGTGGGATGCGGAACGAGACCGGTCACTCGCGCGACCGCATCGCGTGATGGTGCAGCGCGTAGGAGAGGGTTTCCAACTCGACGGCGAGGTTCACGCTCTTCACGTCCACACCAGGGGGCACGTGCAACTGCACCGGCGCGAAGTTGAGAATGGCGGTCACACCCGCAGCCACCAGACGATCGACCAGGGCCTGGGCCGGCTCAGCCGGTGTGGCGAGAATGGCGATCTGGACCTGGGTGTCCGCGATGACCTGTTCCAGCTCGGCGACGTCGCGGATGGTCAGCGCGCCCCACTTGTTCCCGATCTTGGCCGGGTCCTGTTCGACCACCGCGGCGATGTCGAAGCCGCGGGCCCCGAACCCGGAATAGCGGGACAGGGCGGCCGCCAGACGACCGGCGCCGATCAGCAGCACATCGTAGCGGCGTCCCAGCCCGAGGATCTCGCGCAGGTGGCGGGTCAGGCCGGGTACGTCGTAGCCGAGGCCGCGTTTGCCGAACGACCCGAAGAAGGAGAGGTCCTTGCGCACCTGCGCCGACGTGGTGCCCGCACGCTCTGCCAGCGACTGCGACGAGACCGTCTCCTCCCCCTGCTGGCCGAACTCCTCCAGGAACCGGAGGTAGATCGCCAGGCGGCGGACGGTCGAGTCGGCTATCTTGCGGGGCAGCATTTGTGAAATGTTTCACGAGGGCCGCGTGATGGCAAGGCGGGCCCACCGGAGACCACCATGCGCACTCGGCACATCCGACAGATACTCTGGATCACTCCAGGCCTGATCCTCGCCCCCCTCGCGGCGCATGCTCAGAGCAACCTGGGACTCACCGGTTCCCGGGAGTACCCGCCGCCGACCCAGCCGCGGACCAGCGCCGACTCCGCCGAGGTGAAGTCGCTGGTGGCCGCTGACGCGAAATTGCACCTCGTGATGGATGGCGTGAGGTTCGTGCTGCACACCCGTTCCGCCCAGATGGGGGGACGGGACCGCACCGCCGAAGAATCCCGGTCCCTGGCCACGCTTTTCAACCTCCCGGTTGCCACCGGCGCCGAGATCATGCGGCGACTGCCCAACAGCAGCAAGTTCGACACACTTCCTGCCGGGCTCCGATCCGTCGTGGTCTCGGATCCGATCTTTTTTGGCGACAGCGCACGGCTGTCAGTGGACCACACCTACACCGTGACACAGCGGTTCGGCCCTGAACCCAGGCCCCGGGTCTTTGGCGGCCTGGAGTCGTGGAGCTACCGCCTGGTCCGCGAGAATGGCCGCTGGCGCATCGCCGGGATCGGTCGATTCTGGGGGAGCTGAGCCGGGCGCCCTACCGCACTGAATCGCCGTCGGTTGCCTCCAGCAGGCGCACCCAGGCCGCCACTGGCACCACCTCGGGACGCACCGTGGGGTCGATCTCCGCCGCCGCGAGCCGGAGTCCTGCCGTCGCCGCATCGAGTCCGAAGGCTTCGCGCAAGGCGCGCAGCATGGTCTTGCGCCGGTAGGAGAAGAGCCGCGTCACCAGGCGCCGGAAGTCGGCCTGCCGCGCGATGGGCACCAGCGGCTCCACGCGCGGAACGAGGTGCAGCAGCGCCGAGTCGACCTTCGGGGGCGGCACGAAGGCGCCACGCCCCACCAGCATTGGACGAGTCGCCACCGCAAACGCCTGCACCCCGATCGAGAGAGCCCCGTAGGCCTCTTCGCCCGCGGCGGCGATCACCCGGTCCGCTACCTCACGCTGCACCAGATAGGTGACGCTGGCGGGCAGGGGAGCGGTGAGCGCGCGATCGATGAGCGGCGTGGTGATGAAGTACGGGATATTGCCCACCACGCGCCAGCGCCTCCCCAGCGCGATCCACGGGGCCACCAGCGCGGGCCAGTCGAGGGTCAGCGCATCGCCGGTGACCAGCGCGAAATTGCGCCCGGCAAACTGCCGCTGCAACAGTTCGACCATCCGCTCGTCCCGCTCGATGGCCACCACCATCGCCCCGGTGTCGAGCAGGGCGCGGGTCAGCGTGCCCTCACCGGGACCGATCTCCAGCACCACATCCCCCGCCCCGGCTCCCGTCTCCTCGGCAATACGGCGCAGCAGTTCCGGCTGACGGAGAAAGTGCTGGCCGAGTGCCTTGCGCGGCGCGATGCTCACAGGCGGAGGACCACGAGGGTTCGGTCGTCGCGGGTGGTTCCCCCCCAGGCCTCGATGTCCTGGAGCACCACCATCTTGATGGCCTCGGGCGTGTCATGACGATGGGCTTCGAGCAGAGTCAGCATTCGGGTCTCTCCGAAATGTTCGCCGTCGGGCCCCGGCTGATCCACGAACCCGTCGGTGAAGAGCACCAGCAGATCGCCGCCGACATCCCACGCGGTGGTCGTGCGCCCGAACGGGCCGACCTCGTGCAGTCCCAGCGGTGGGGCGGTCGCAGAGAGCCGTTCCGCCGTGCCCTCGTGCGGCACGCGAAAGGCATGGGGATGACCGGCATTGCTGTAGCTCAGCGTCCCGGTGCCGGGGTCCAGCACGCCGTAGAAGAGCGTGAGGTACATCTCGTTGCTGACGAGTTCCTCGCCCAGCGCGTCGCGCAGAGCCGCCAGCGTCTGGTCCGGCAGCGTGTCCGCATTGACATGCACACCGGCCATGGCAATCACCTGCGCCGCCACCAGGGCGGCTGCAAAGCCGTGCGAGGAGACATCGCCGAGCATGACGCCGACCCGCCCCTGCCCCAGTCGGACGAAGGTGTAGAAGTCGCCACCCAGGCTCTCGGCGGCCAGGGCACTGACCGCAACCTCCGCCTCACCGCCGAGGACCGCGGGTTGCGGCATCAGGTGGAGCTGGAGATCGTGGGCCAGTTCCAGTTCGCGCGCCAGGTGGGCCCGTTCGCGCTCCAGGACACCGAGTCGGGCGTTCTCCAGCGCGGCGCCGATCTGCGTAGCGACGGCGGCGACGAGTTTGGTCTCGGCCTGGGTGAAGGCTCCTCCGTTGGCCCGGTCGGCGAGCGCCAGCGTCCCGACCACCCGCGGGGGCGCGCCCGGCGTGGTGTACATGATGGGGACGGCCACCACCTCACCGGGCACCCAGGTCGGCTGCCGGCCGGTGGTGATCTCGCCGCTCCGGAAGGCCTGGGCGACCAGCACATCCGGTTCGGTCACCTCGACCACCGGCGGTACCACACCCGGCACGGTGCCGACCAGGGCCACGCTGCGCAGCAGATTGGTGGTGGGCTCGTAGACCCGGAGCCCGGCCCGCCGCGCGCCCACGACATCGGCCACTTCCGCCAGGATATGCTGGGCCACATCGGTGATATCCTGCATCCGCCCCAGTCGTTCCCCGATGGTATAGAGCAGGTCGATCTCCTCGTAGCGGTCGGCCAGCTCCGCCGCGAGCGCCTCTTCGGTGCGGAGCAGCGCGGCATGGCCTTCCACCACCGCCACGAGGGCGGCCTGGAGGCGGGTCATGTCCGTGCCAGGGGTCGGCATGACTTCCAGATAGTGACCGGGCAGCGACGGCATGGCGAGCCATGCGCCGCCGTGACTGCCCTCGCGCGGCACCCGCGGCGCATCGGCTGCCGGTCCACCGCGCAGCAGCCACTGGTCGCCGTGCAGTGACCAGAGGCGCAACGTGGCACCGCTGAGCGTGGCCAGCGGCGCCAGGAGATCATGCCACGAAGTCACGAGCGCGGCAGCGTGATCAGGATGATGTTGCCCCGCGTGTTGAACGCCACGGCGTCGGCAAGTTGGCGGATGAGATAGAGTCCCCGCCCGGTGGTTGCATCGGTGGGACCGTCGTGCGGACAGCAGATGGAGCATGGGTCGAACCCCTCACCCTCATCGGCCACGGCAATGACCAGATCCTCGGCGCGAAACGTGATGCCGACCTGCACCTGCCGGTTCGGATCGTTCCCATTGCCGTACACCATCGCATTGGCGAGCGCCTCAGCGAGGACGGTGCGCATCCGGAAGTGGGTGCGGGGCCGCGGGGGCTCAACCGGAAAGCAGGCCGCCACGATGGCTTCAACGGCGGCGCCGACAGTGGCGATGTCGGTCGGGAAGACCAGGTCGACGGTGGTCTCCCCGTCGGGCGCCGGACGCATCGGGTGGGCACCCATGGGGCTCAGAACCCGGCCAGCGCCTCGGACACCGTCCCCGTGATGCTGAACAGCGTATCGAGGCGGGTCAACTCGAACAGGGCGGTGAGGTCGTCGTTCAGCCCGGCCAGGCGCATCGTGCCGCCCGCATCGCGCACCTTGCGGTTGATCGAGACCAGAGCACCGAGTCCGGACGAATCGATGTAGGCGGTGGCGGTGAAGTCAATCAGGATGCGGCGGGCGCCCTGGTCGACAGCCTCCTGCACCACCTGCTTCAGTTCCTGCCGATTGCCGACGATCAACTGCCCGTCGACCCGCACGACCAGCACCCCCTCGGGCGTCTGTTCGGTCACGAATGCCATTGTGCTCTCCTCGTGCGACCCGCTCAGGAGCGGGAGTTGGATCTCGCGGTGGCCTGAAGGGCCACCATGGCTGCCACATCCACAATATCATCCGGATCGGCGCCCCGCGACAGGTCCGACATCGGTCGGGAAAGGCCCTGGAGCAGCGGCCCTGCCGCCGTGGCCCCGGCCAGCCGCTCGGTCAGCTTGTAGGCGATGTTGCCGGCATCGAGCCCCGGAAAGACCAGAATGTTGGCCGCCCCGCCAAGCGGGGAGGTCGGCGCCTTGCGGGCCGCCACGTCGGGCACCAGGGCGGCATCGACCTGCAATTCCCCGTCGACCAGGAGATCGGGGGCCAGCACTCGGCAGCGCTCCACGGCCTCGCGCACCCGGGCGACCTGCGCCCCCCCGGCGCTGCCATGGGTACTGTAGGAGAGGAACGCCACCCGGGGCTGATCACCCACCAGCGCGTGGCGATCGCGGGCCGCCGCAATGGCCGACTGCGCCATCTGGTCCGGCGTGGGTTCGGGCACCACGGCAATGTCGGTGTAGGTCAGCACGCCCCCATCGGAGAGCCCGAGGTACATCGCCGCGGACACACTCTCGACCCCGACGGCGGTGCCCAACGCCCAGAGCCCAGCCCGCAGCACCGCGGCCGTGGGCGTGACCACTCCGGCCACACAGCCGTCGGCCTCGCCCAGCGCGACCAGCGCGGCGCCGAAGCGGACCGGATCAGCAGCCTGATCGAGGGCATCGATGCCGTCGCGCACCTGGGTCGGTCGCCGAGCGCGGAGGTACTCCGCCACCGTCAGCAGTCGGGGATCCTCCGATGGAATCACACCGCTCCCACCCAGCAGGATGGGCTCGGCAATCCCCAGACGGGCCAGCGTGGTGGCCGCGCGCTGAATGCGGGGGTCGTCGCCCTCGGGCAGGACAATCCGTGCCCCGCACCCGGCTGCCCGGGCGCGCAACACCTCCCGATAGCTCACCGCGACAGCCGCTGCTGCAGGGCCGCCTCGATCGCGGGATGGACCAGTCCCTCGACCGATCCGCCGAAGCGCGCCACCTCGCGCACCAGCGACGAGGAGAGGTAGGTCAGATCCACCGCCGGCACCAGGAAGAGTGTT
>CAYQXR010000064.1:6858-10182 GCA_964421625.1 uncultured Gemmatimonadaceae bacterium
CGCTGACCGCCCGCAGTCCGCGCACCACCAGGGTGGCCCGCCGCTCCCGCGCAAAGTCGGCCAGCAGCCCGGCAAACGAGGCGAACTCGATGCGCGGGTCGGTGCCGACCACGGTCTGCAGATGCTGCAACCGCTCCTCCACCGTGAAGAGCGGTTGCTTGTTGGGATTGATCGCTACGGCGACGATGAGCCGATCGGTCAGGGCCAGCGCGCGGCGGATGAGATCCTCGTGACCGCGGGTGAGCGGATCGAACGAGCCGGGGTAGATCGCGATACGGGTCATGGGCGCCGGTAGAAGGAGACGGCGATATCCCCCCAGCGCCGGGTCGTGTCGGCATCCGGGAGAATGACGCGGGGGGAGTGCTCGACCGCCAGCAGGCGGGCGAACGGGGCACGATGCCACTGCTGAGCGAGTTGGGCGGCGGCATCCGAATCGAAGGGCGGATCGGCGAGGACCAGATCGACCTCATCGCCGGTCAACCCAGCGGCGTAGCGCAGCGCATCGCCGCGCACCAGATGGACGCGGTCCAGTGCATCCAGAGTCGAGGCATTGGCGCGGATCACCGCCAGCGTGGGCGCATGCCGCTCCACGAAGGTGACCGCTGCGGCCCCGCGCGACAATGCTTCCAGACCCAGCGCGCCGGTTCCGGCGAACAGATCGAGCACCCGGGCGCCCGGCAGTTCCGGCGCGAGCATGCTCAACCAGGCCTCGCGCACCCGCTCGGCCGTGGGCCGGATGGTGGCGTTGCGGGGCACCTGCAGGCGGCGGCCGCCCCAGGTCCCCGCCACGATGCGGGTCATCCTTCGGCCGCCGGGCTCAGGGCAATGATCCGCGCCTGCAGCGAGGTGTGGCCTCGCCAGGTATTCCGCTCCAGTCGGAAGGCCACGTCCGCCCGCGGCGTGGTGGGCAGGCGGTCAGCCCAGCCGAAGGCGATACCCTCCAGATGATGCTGCCGTGCTGGATCGAGCAGGGTCGCCTTCACATGGCCTTCGCCCACGGTCCGCACCGCGTGCAACGACACACCCCGCACCCCGAAAATCGGTGCGGCATTGCCCATGCCGCAGGGTTCGAGGTGGCGCACCATCTGTTCGAGCTGATCGTTCACCTCGGCCAGTGGCAGTTCGAGGTCGATGCGGACGGACGGCCCCAGATCGGCTGGGCGCAGTGTCTCGGCGGCCACCGCCGTGAAGGCTGCGCGGAAGGCCTCGATCCGGTCGGCGGTGATGGTCAGGCCCGCCGCCATCCGGTGTCCACCGTAGCGGACCAGCAGGTCGCCGCAGCGGGTCAGCGCCGAGTGCAGATCGAAGCCCTCGATGCTGCGGCCACTGCCCTTCCCGATGGCGCCGTCGACGGCGATCAGGAAGGTCGGCCGCCCGTAGCGCTCCACGATCCGCGAGGCCACGATGCCGATCACGCCCGGGTGCCAGTCGCTGGCATTGAGCACCAGGGCCGGATGCGCCACCGGGTCGGCGTATCGCTCGATCACCTGGCTGAGCGCCTCGTCGAGCAGTTGCTGGTCGACGCGCTGACGCTCCTGGTTGAGGCGCTGCAACTCGCCGGTCAGCCGATCGGCCTCGGCCTGGTCATCGGTCAGCAGCAGGTCGACCGCCATGCGCGCATCGGCCATGCGACCGGCGGCGTTGAGTCGGGGCGCCAGGGTGAAGGCGACCTGTCCGGCCCGCAGCTCCCGCTCATTGAGACGCACCGCATCGCGCAGCGCGGCCAGACCCGGCCACCGAGTCTGCGGCAGCAGACGCAGGCCGTTCTTGACGAGGATGCGGTTCTCACCCACCAGCGGCACCACATCGGCCACCGTGGCCACGGCAGCGTAGTCCAGCAGGTGCATGGGCAGATGGGCCGGTAGCCCCAACGGCTCCACCAGTGCCTGCACCAGCTTGAAGGCCACACCGGTGCCGCAGAGGTGGGCCAGGCCCGAGGTGTCGTCCAGGCGCTGCGGGTCGACCACCGCGTCGGCCGGCGGCAGCACTTCTGCGGGCAGGTGATGATCCGTGACCACCACATCGAGGCCCCGCGCCTTGGCAGTGGCCACGGCATCGACGGCGGTAATGCCGCAGTCGCAGGTCAGGATCAGACCCGCCCCCACCCGTTCGGCTTCGGCAAGACCGGCTGGCCCGAAGTCGTAGCCATCCTGCACCCGATGCGGCACGAAGGGATGTACCGTGGCGCCGGCCGCGCGCAGCGCACGGGTCAACAGTGCCGTGGCGCACTGGCCGTCGACGTCGTAGTCGCCGTGTACCAGGATCGGTATGCCTTGGCGGACAGCCTTGGTGACCGTGGCCACCGCCGCCGTCATGCCGGCCAGCAGGTAGGGGTCGCTCAGCCCGCTCAGGTCGGCTTTGAGGAAGGTGCGCGCCTCGTCCCCGGCGCGGAGCGACCGTTGCACCAGCAGGGCGGCCAGCGCCGGGGCGACGCCCAGCTCAGCAGCCAGGCGGGCGACGTCGTCGTCGGGAGGAGGCGGCGCGATGCGCCAGCGCACCGGCAGGCTCAGGTGGCCGCCGGGGCCGGCAGGTAGATGATGGCGCCGCACATCTGACAGCCATCGTACAGCACACCGGCGGCCTGCAGCGGCCCAATGCGCGACGACGGGATGGTGGTGTGGCAACCGGTGCAGGCGTTGCGCTCCACCGGGACCACCACCACTGCGTTGCGCGAGCCGCGCAGCCGTTCGTAGCGCGTGCGGATGACCTTGTCGATGGTCACGGCCACGGCTTCGCGTGCCGCCTGACCTGCCACGACCTCCGCCTCCAGCGCCTCCAGCGCGGCGGCGAGTTCCGTCCGCGCGGTGTCCTGCTCAGCCCGCGCGTGCTCCAGGCGGGCCTGGGCCTCGGCCGCCACCTGTTCCTGCGCCGTCACGTCTTCGTCGCAGCGCAGCCAGTCGTTTTCCCGCTCGGCCAGCAGGCCGCGACCAGTCTCGACATCGGCAATCAGTTGGGCCACCACCCGCGGATTGCGTTCCTCCTCCAGCCGGGCGCGCCGCCGGTCCTGCTGCCCACGCTGCGCCTCCAGCGCCTCCTGTGCTTTCAGTCGCCGGGCCACCTGGGCCTCGCTGGCCTGCTGCGCCTGCGTCACCCCCTGTTCCAGGCGGGCCAGCGCGGCATCGAGCGCCGCCCGCTGCTGCAGGAGGGCGCGCCGCTTGCCGGCCAGCGCGTGCAACTGCACATCGTGATGTTGGAGGTCCAGCAGGCGGGGGAGGTCAGCGGACATCAGTCAGTACTCCGGAGGAGGTGGTGTGGACGCGCGAGCCGCCTGGCGGCGTCGGGCGTCGAGAAAGCGCTGGAATCGCAACTGCGCCTCGGGGGCCA
>CAYQXR010000065.1:0-10141 GCA_964421625.1 uncultured Gemmatimonadaceae bacterium
GCCACCAGGTGGTGACCGACAACAACGACGCGGCCAAGGTGCTCAAGTGGGCCGTGTACGAGATGAACCGCCGCTACGAGTTGCTGCATGCCAACGGCGCTCGGCAGCTCAGCGACTTCAATCGCAAGGTGACGGAAGGGAAGCCGCTGCGGAATCCCGCGGGCGCTCGTCCGACGCTGACGACCATCACCCAGGAGGCGCCGGATACGCCGCCACCCGCGGAGGCGTGGAGCGACGAGTACCGCGAGGGACCGCTGCCGATGATCGTCGTGGTGGTCGACGAACTCGCCGATCTGATGATGTCGGTGCAGTCCGAAGTGGAGACGCCGCTGGCCATGCTGGCGCAGAAGGCACGCGCGATCGGCATTCATCTCATCCTGGCGACCCAGCGGCCCAGCGTGAACGTGCTCACCGGGCTGATCAAAGCCAACTTCCCGTCGCGGATGGCCTTCCGCGTGGCCAGCAAGGTCGACTCACGGACCATCCTCGATCAGAACGGTGCCGAGGCGCTGCTGGGCAACGGCGACATGCTGTTCCTGCCGCCGGGGCAGAATGATTCGCAGCGCATCCAGGGAGCGTTCATCTCGACCGATGAGACGGAGCGCCTGATGCACTGGTTCAAGGCGCAGCAGGATGGGGATGCGCCCGAGGTCGCGGCCGCTGAGCCGGACATTCTGGAGGTCATCCGGTCGCAGGAGGTGGAGGACGAGGGCGGGGGCGGCAAGGCGTCGGCCGACGACCGTGATCCGCTCTTCCGGCGGGCCGCCGAGCACTGCATCCAGGAGCAGGGCGGCTCGACGTCGCTGTTGCAGCGGCGGATGCAGATCGGCTACGGGCGCGCGGCCCGGATCATTGATCAGTTGCACGACGCGGGCATCCTGGGCCCGGCCAACGGGAGCAAGGCGCGCGAGGTGCTGATCGGGTACCATCAGTTGGATGAGTATGCGGGGTGAGTGGGGGCCGTAGGCCGCCCCGTCCTGCTGTGCGGCGCGCCCCGTGATCCGGACCGGGATGGGCCCGACTCGGCTGAGCCCTCCTGGCTGTTCGTTTCGCGTATACAGTATCAGAGCATTGGATCTTCTTCCTTCCCCCACATCCGGGAGCCTCCATGTCACGAATTATCGCCCCTCTTGTCCTGCTCGTCGGTCTGGTCGCCTGTGGTGGCTCCGGCCCCAGCGGTCCCGGCACGCCGACGGTCTCATCCGTCACGCTTGCGCCGAACACGGCCACGCTTGCGGTGGGGGCCACGCAGACGCTGGCGGCGACGGTGAAGGGGAGCGACGGTGCCGTGATGGCCTCCGAGACCATCACCTGGAGCTCCTCGTCACCAGCGGTGGCCAGTGTCTCGGGCGGGGTCGTGACTGCAGTGGCACCCGGTCAGGCGACGATTCAGGCGAGCGCAGGCGGAAAGAATGGCTCCGCGCTGATCACCGTGCTGGGACAACCCGCTTCGATCACCATCACGCGGAGCGGCTCCTGGCTGCTCACCGGTGATACGCTGCAGCCCCGCGCGGTGGTCCGCGACGCCGGCGGCACCATCCTGACCAATGCGACCGTCACCTGGAGCGTGACCGGCGGCGCGACCGTGGCCAGCGGCACCGTAACCGCCACCACACCGGGCAGCGTACAACTCACCGCCACAGCAGGAGCCGCCTCGGCGAGCGCCACGCTGACGGTCTGGGCAGGCAGCGGGACGCGTGAGCCGTTGCTGTCCGCCATCGACAGCGTGGTCATGGCACAGATGACCCGGCTCGGCATTCCCGGTGGGTCGGTCTCGATCACCCGGAACGGGCGACTGGTGCTGTCGCGCGCCTATGGCTGGGCGGATACGGCGGCGCGTCGAGCGGCGGCGACCACCGATCTCTGGCGGATCGGCAGTACCAGCAAGCCGATTACCGCCGTGGCGGTCATGAAGCTGGTGGAGGGTGGTCAGATGACCCTGACGGAGCGGCCCTTCGCCGTGCTCACGGGTGTCGACCTCCTGCCTGGGCAGACCCAGGATGCCCGACTGCTCGACATCACGGTCCGCCAGTTGATGGAGCACAGCGGGGGGTGGCACACCGATCGGACCGTGGACCAGGTGGTCTTCGCGGCCATGCAGGCGGACGGGAACATCGACCCCAAGCATCTGATCCGGAACGGACGCGGTGTGCCGCTGGCGGTGTCGCCGGGTACCCAGTACGCCTACACCAACTACGCCTCTCTCTTGCTGGGACGCATGATCGAACGCGCCAGCGGCAAGAGCTATGAGACCTATGTGAAGGACGCCATCCTGACGCCGCTCGGCATTTCCAGCATGAAGCTGGGGCGCACGCCGCTGGGATTGCGCGATGCGAAGGAGGTCGCCTACTACGATCACCGCGGGCCCGTGACCGCCCTCTATGGCACCGGGCTCTGGCCCGACGTCGGCGGCGGGCAGGAGTATGCCGAAGCGTCGGGACAGTGGATTGCCTCCTCCCTCGATATGGTCAAGTTTCTCAACGGTATCGACGGCAACGCCCTGCGACCGGACATTCTGTCCAGCGGGAGCCTCACCACCATGACGACCCGCAATACCGCTCTCTGGTCTACGGCGGACTACTACCACGGCATGGGCCTCTTCGTGCAGGCGACCGCGGGTGGCTCGACCTGGTTGCACACCGGTGGGCAGGATGGCGGCGACGCGTATATCGCGCGCCGACCGGATGGTACCAACATCGCGGTTCTCTTCAATCTGACGCGCGACGCGACGCTGAGCGCCGATGCAGCCATCAGCACCGTCCTCGGCCAGATCTCGACCTGGCCGGTCGGTGTGGTGTTCTGAGGGGAGGCGGGCAGCGATCGGTCGCCCAGGGCTTCGAGTCCGGCGAGAATGGCGGCGACCTTCCGTGGCGGGGTCGTCGCATGCAGGGGAGGGGGGGCTGGGAGCGTGTAGGGGTGGCCACCCCGTGGCGAAACGGTAGCGTAGAACGTGGCGAAATGGTATCGTAGGAGCTGGCGAAATGGGACGGTAGGCGCCAAGGGGTAGCCCTGATCGCCCGTCCTGGAGGCTCTTCTCCCACGAGGCAGGTATGGCTGATAGGTATACGCAGAGGGTGGTGGACCGCGAGATCGACGAGCTGTTCGGGTCGCTGTCGGCCATCGCCCTGGAGGGGCCGAAAGCCGTCGGGAAGACGGAGACGGCGTTCCGGAGGGCTGGGTCGGTCATCGAGCTGGATGATCCGGCACAGCGCGCCGTTGCGGAAGCGGATCCTGCGGCTGTACTCACGGGCGCCGAGCCGATCCTGCTCGACGAGTGGCAGCGGGTCCCGGCCACCTGGGACGCGGTGCGACGAGCCGTCGATCGTGACGGGAGGCCGGGCCGGTTTCTGCTGACCGGGTCCGCCACACCGGCCGCGCCACCGTCCCACTCGGGGGCCGGGCGCATCGCCACGATCCGGGTGCGGCCGATGGCCCTCAGCGAGCGGGGGCTGGCCGAACCTACGGTGAGCCTGGGGCGTCTGCTGGCTGGTGATCACGGTGAGGTCAATGGTCGGAGTGATGTCACCCTGTCGGACTATGTCGCCGAGATCGTGCGCTCCGGGTTCCCTGGCCTGCGGGGGTTGGAGGGGAGGGCGCTCCGCACCCAGCTCGATGGCTATCTTCGGCGCATCATCGACACCGACTTCCAGGAGCAGGGGCACATCGTGCGGCGTCCCGAAGTGTTGGAGCGCTGGATGACGGCCTATGCTGCGGCGACCGCGACCACGGCCTCCCACGAGACCATCAGGGACGCGGCGACGGGCGGTGTGGCCGACAAGCCGTCGAAGTCGACGACGCAGCCCTATCGCAGTGTGCTCGAACGGCTCTGGATTGTCGAGCCGGTTCCCGCGTGGCTGCCGACGCGCAACCACCTGCATCGGCTCGCCCAGCCGCCGAAGCACCACCTCGCGGATCCTGCTCTGGCAGCCAGGCTGCTCGGACTCGACGCCGACGCGCTGCTCAGTGGACGCGAAGCGGGGCCGAGGGTCCCTCGGGACGGGACTCTGTTAGGGCACCTGTTCGAATCACTGGTGACGCTGTCGGTGCGCGTGTATGCCCAGGCATCCGAGGCGCGCGTGAAGCATCTGCGGCAGCACGGCGGGCGTCGCGAGGTCGACCTGATCGTCGAGCGCGCCGACCAGCGGGTGCTCGCCATCGAGGTGAAACTCAGTCGGACCGTGGACGACGGGGACGTCCAGAATCTCCTGTGGTTGCGCGAGCAGATCGGTGAGGACCTGATCGACGCCGTCGTCGTTCACACGGGGCCGCAGGCCTACCGCCGTCCGGATGGGATTGCGGTGGTCCCTGCGTCGCTGCTGGGGGTGTGAGTCGTAACCTGATGCAATGCAATGTGTCGCTATGTGGATATTGAGCCGTGCTGTTCCCCGGGAACGCGAATTATGTCACTCCCAGATGTAGTCGTATGACAATCCACTCTTGGTGCCTGGATTCAATTTGGCCCACAGTCCAGCGTCAGGGATTGAGGAGACAATTATCCCGATATTTGAGGCGGATAGGTAGGGCGGCCCTTTGGGCTTGCCGCTGCGCGCACAATGCTTCTGGCTGACCGTAACTGTGGCGCGGAAACGCGTACCAATAGGGTATAGTTCTCGGAGCTTGCGAGGGAACCATACATGCACTGAGGAAGAGAAATGGGAAACAGGCCGTACACGTGGCCTGGACACACCTACTTCACGTGTAGTCTCTAAAATAACGCCGTCGTAAGTGTTCCCCACCACGAGAGGTAGTGTGCCGAGAGGTTCCGGGGCGATTGGCAATTCTCTCTCCTAAACCGCCCCGGGGTCTCCGGAGGCCAAGTTAGTTGACACCGACGAGCTCCTCGTGAGGTGATCGGTGGCGGTACTGCTCCTCGTACTCCGCTGGAGGAATATAGTCCAGCGCCTCCATCAGGCGGCTGGTGTTGCCTCAGGCCATCCAAGCCAGCGTGCCGATGTAGGTCAATATGCTGCCCGGTGCGAAGCGCGGTGCAAAGTCCTCGACGATTGCGCGGATCAATGCGCTGTGGGCGCCTGGGCTCAGTGTGATCGACTGACCTGGAGCGACCTGGACGGGGATACGGAGCTGGTCGCGCTCCTTGGCATAGCGATCGGTCAGTGCTTCATGCTGCGCCAGGTACCTGGAGAGGGCGGCATCCCAGTCAAGTGTCCCGACGGCCTGCAAGAGATCCAAGGCCTCCGGGGAAACCTGATAGACCGCTCTCGGGCTGTTGACCGGCCGGTCAGGTTGGTCCGGGTTGTAGAGCGCGATGCCTGCATCGCAGAACTGATGCATGGTCTCCCGACGGATGGTCTCCCGGGTGTTGGGCGCGTAGTCCTTCCCGTAGTGCGTCCGTATCCAGTCCATGATCGGAGTGATGCCGAGGAGCGGGCTTGCCGCCGCCGACCACGGTTTGTTGGCTGAAAGGTCGAGCAGGGCAAGCAGGCACAGGGCCGAGCGCTCGTTCTGCTGTGCGCGAGGGAGTCCCAAGGAGACGAGCACCTGCTGGGCCGCCTTGATCTGGTGCGCCTTCCTCCCTCTCATCATGCCGCGACGGCCCCGAAGTGGTCGTCGATCACGCTCTGACTCAACTCGCCCTGCCGCATGGCCCACTCGCCCAGGCGGATCAGCGCCTCTCGACTGGGGTACTTCATCAGGGCCAGGTCGGTGGCATTGACCTGGGTGTGACCATTGAACCGCCGGAACGCTTCATCGACCGCCGTGGTGTTCAGGAACACCGCGAGTCCCCTGGCCAGCGCTTCGGGCAGGCCGCGCCGGTTCTCGTGGAATACGTTCAGATGGTTTTCGAAGCCCAGCATCGCCGCACTGCCGAACAGGGATGGGTCCACGACCCCGGCCACGATGCGTCGCCGCTCCTCCTTGGACGAGAACCGGCGGACTACGCAGTACCAGCCGTTCGGGTACAGCCACCTCTCGGAATCGGCATTGCGGACAATCGCATTGGGCTTCTTCTGATGCTCAATGGGCCAGGTGGTGCCATGGCCACCGACGTGGACCGGGTAGAGCAGTGGCGCCGTGTCAGACCCCGGCATATGGCGGAGGTGCTGCCGCATGCGGAAATCGATGACCGGTCCCGTTGATACCCGCAGTCCGAGATCAGCCAGCGGAATGCGCACTCCCGGAGACTGCCCGAGCATGCCAGGTCCCGGAGTGGTGGGTACATGAATGAACCGCGCCGGATCGTCCGGAAGGACGATGTGGTCGAAGGGGTGATCGTGAGTCGCCAGATCGCTGAAGGTGCTGTCGGTCGAAGTCGATACTGTGACCGACCCCTGCCTGGCGCCACGCTCCAGGCGGATGATGAGATTTTCCTGAAGGACCTCGTCATCCTTGAAGGCCGTCGTGCGGGACTCGAACAGGTGCATATGCCGGATGGCAGCACGATCGAGCAGGAAGTCGCGGAAGGGGCGGTAGTAGGGGCCGTTGCAGAAGCTGCGAGGGATGATGGCCACGAGCTGTCCACTCTCGCAGAGCTGCGCCAGGGCCAGCGCAACAAACGCCGAGTAGAGGTTGACCGTCTCGATCCCCGCTCGGCGGAGTGCCGCCCGGTGCGCCGAGTCGCTGCTGATCTTCCGATAGGGAGGATTCAGGATGGCGTGGGTGTAGCGCGGAGCCGCCGTGGTGAACAGGTCGTTCGTCAGCGAGTCGACCGCGGCATGGATGTAGTCCCCCGGCCGGATCGTCACGGACAGCTGTTCGCGCTGGTATGCAGCAAGCGTCCGGGCGAGTGCGGGGTGGAGGGATTCGTCCAACTCGAACGCGTCAAGGGTCACCCGCTCAAACGGCAGATCGCTGCACTGTCAGCGCTCCAGGAAGGCGGCGGATAGCGAGCCGATGCCAGCCCCGGCGTCGAGCAGGCGACAGACCCCACCACTCGGAGGGAACAGTCCGGCCATGAAGGTTGCCGTCGCGGCAGGGGTCAGGAACTGCCCGAACTGCGACTTCTTCTTCGCATCCGTACTCCTGGCGAGCCGCCGTCTGGTCTGTTCGAGTTCCGTCAGCATGCCCTGGTCTCCTGTGCGGACCGACTGACCATCTGCCCCGGTCCCCGGGTCGGCCCCCGGATGATCCAAGCATAGGCGGACGGGTGGCAGGAAGCTACGAAGAGCCGCGATATTGCCCCGTCGCTCCGGGACCTGGCACGCGCAGTCTGTCCACCGGCGCCTCGTCCTGACTTCTTCGCAGTGCACGATACCTGCGGCCTCAACACTGGAAACTAACGTGGTGCCCGTCAAGTCGAGGCCAGCCCACGTCGCAGCAACCCACCAACCAAGGGCTCCTTGGCCTGTGTATACGCTTTGCGGTCGTCCGCAAACCGTCGGGCAAGTTCTGCTTTCCCGGTTGCGTACTGCTCACGAGCGACTGGGTCTGTACGAAGGAGGTCGCGCAGCCCGAGGTACCCACGCCATGCCGGTCCGTCCAGCAGGACGACATGAAGGTGATGAGTCCGGATGTCCCCAATTGCGCGAACGAAGAGGTGACCCCCATGTGGTCCCGCGTCGCCGCGGTACTCATAGCCCAGTTGCTGAAGCCGTGCGATGCACGCCGGAATATCGGCCAGTGTCGTGATGCCGACGGCCATGTCGAGGATCGGCTTCGCGGGCAAGCCCGGCACTGCGGTACTGCCAACGTGCTCAATGCAGATGTCAAGTCCCTTGAACGCTTCATGGAGCAGCGCATGCTCGTTGGCGAACGCCTGACTCCACGATGTGTCGTGGTCGACAAGACGGACCGTCCCATACTTGAGTCCGAGCATTCAACCCTGCGCCGAGTTCCAGATGAGCTGGAACTCAAGTTCCTGCTGGTTGCCGGTCCGTTCATGTTCGATGTTGAACGTGGCACTTGCTGGAATGCGCAGGCGCTCGCCCGCCACCTGAATGGTGAAGGCGCGCTCCGACTCGATGGCGTCGGCCAACCGACGCAGCTTCGCGACGAACTGCGCTCGGCTGTACCCCTTGGTGATATCGCGGTCCGACACGGGAGCCTCCCTGGCTGGATACGCGCGAAGTATGTGGGCTTGCGGAAGGTGGAGCAACCCGTAGGGGAGATCCTGCCTACGGGCTGGACCCGGGGCTTCAGCCGCGCGGCGGGCGGAGCTCTTGCCTGAACGAGTGCCGAGCGGCGCATGGAGCCCTCGTCCGAACGCCGGCGCCGGGGTTAGTTTCCCCACTCCCCTCACCCACGACGGCGATGAAGCTCTACTCCTGGAATGTGAACGGTATCCGCGCGGTCCTGCGCAAGGGCGATTTCATGGCGTTTCTCGACGCCCACCAGCCCGACATCCTCTGTCTGCAGGAGACCAAGGCCAATCGCGACCAGGTCGAGATCGATCTCCCGGGCTACCACGAGTACTGGAACTCGGCGGCCACCAAGGGCTACTCCGGGACGGCCATCTTTGCCCGGACGGCGCCGCTGGACGTGCGCTACGGGTTCTCCGACGCCGTGATGCAGCAGTACCCCCAGATCGACGATGCCGGGCGCGATGCCGCCGAGGAGGGGCGCGTCATCTCGGCGGAGTATCCGAACTGCTACGTGGTGACGGTGTACACGCCGAACGCCAAGGACGATCTGAGTCGTCTGCCGCTGCGCGATCGGCAGTGGGATCCCGCCTTCCTGGCGCACTGCCGGGAGCTGGAGGCCCGGAAGCCGGTCGTCTTCTGCGGCGACCTCAACGTGGCGCACACCGAACTCGATCTCGCCAACCCCAAGCCCAATGTGGGCAAGAAGGGCTTTACCACCGAGGAGCGGCGCGGCTTCCAGGCCTTTGTCGACGAGGGCTTCGTCGACACGTTCCGGCTATTCCACGAAGGGAATGGCCACTACACCTGGTGGAGTCACTTCGCCAACTCCCGCGCCCGGAACGTCGGCTGGCGCATCGACTACGTGCTGGTGTCCCAGGCCCTGCGCGGTGCCGTGCGCGGGGCGGCGATCCACGCCGACGTGATGGGCAGCGACCACTGCCCGGTGAGCATCGACCTGGCCCTCTGACGGCCCCCGGGCTACCCGCGTCCAAATGGTTGGCCCCTCGTCGTCCTGCCCCGTCCGGGGCAGGCGCCCCGGCGATGCTCATGCATGCCGAACCCCTACCTGCCTCCCGTCCTCACCGATCCGCGCCACCAACTGGGGCTCGAGACCGAACTTCGCGTCGGTCGCTGGCTGACCGCCCGTGGCTGGCGTATCGTCGCCCACCGCTTCAAGCTCGGCCGACACGACCTGGACCTGATCGCGCGCCAGGGGCCGCTGGTCGCCTTCATCGAGGTCAAGGCGCGCCGCCACCCCGGCTGCGGCGCAGGGGAGGAGTCCGTGCCGCCCCGCAAACGCGCCACCCTGGAGCGGCTCGCCTGGGCCTGGATCCTCCGCCACGGCGATACCGGTGAGGTCTACCGCTTCGATGTGGCCGCCGTGCGCGGGCACCCCGGCCACGAGCGGATCCGCTACATCGCCAATGCCTGGACTCCGGGGTGGCGATGACAGACCAAGGTGACTCAAAACACTCCACTACGACACCTATTGCTTCGGCAAAGTTTCGGCTGTATACTTCAATCGTTCTCGTGGTGGAGCGTTTTGCTCCACTCGTCGCTGCCAAAGTCCTTCCTTCCTCCTGAGGTCCCCCATGGCGTCTCCCTCCTCTGAAGCCCGCGCTGACACCGAACGTCGCAAGGCCCTGTCCCTCGCCATCGCCCAGATCGAAAAGCAGCTCGGCAAGGGTTCCATCATGCGCATGGGGGCGGAGTCGCCCCGGGTTCGGGTCGAGGCCATCTCGACCGGCGCCATCAACCTCGACGCCGCCACCGGGATCGGCGGGGTGCCCAAGGGGCGGATCACCGAGATCTACGGCCCGGAGTCGTCCGGCAAGACCACCCTCTGTCTGCACCTCGTCGCCAATGTGCAGCGCAGCGGCGGGGTGGCCGCCTTCGTCGACGCTGAGCACGCGCTCGACATCGAGTATGCCCGCAAACTCGGGGTCGATATCGAGAACCTGCTGGTCTCCCAGCCCGATACCGGGGAGCAGGCCCTCGAGATCGTCGAGATCCTGGTCCGCTCGGGTGCCGTCGACCTGGTGGTGGTTGACTCGGTGGCCGCGCTGGTGCCGCGCGCCGAGATCGAAGGCGAGATGGGCGAC
>CAYQXR010000066.1:0-10089 GCA_964421625.1 uncultured Gemmatimonadaceae bacterium
GCCCTGCTCAACACGGCGGCGTGCCGCAGCGCCATCACCTACATCGACGGCGACGTCGGGATCCTCCGCTACCGCGGCTACCCGATCGAGCAATTGGCGGAACACTCCTCCTTCCTGGAGGTCGCCTACCTGCTCAACTACGGCGAACTCCCCACCCAGGCTCAGCTCGACACCTGGGAACACGACATCCGCTACCACACCTACGTCCACACCAACACCATCAAGCTCCTCGAAGGGTTCCGCTACGATGCGCACCCGATGGGGATGCTCCTCGGCATGGTCGGCGGCCTCTCGACCTTCTACCCCGATGCCAAACACACCAGCGACAGCCACAGCCGCTACATTCAGAAGATCCGGCTCATGGCCAAGCTCCCGACGCTGGCGGCCTTCCTGTTCCGGCATTCGCGCGGCCTGCCGTTCGAGTTCCCGCGCAACGATCTCGACTACATCGGCAACTTCGTGAACATGACCTTCAGCATCGGCGGGCAGCATGAGGCCAACCCGGTGCTGCAGCGCGCCCTCGAGATCCTGCTGATCCTCCACGCCGACCACGAGCAGAACTGCTCCACGTCGGCGGTCCGGGCCGTCGGCTCCTCGGGCGTCGACCCCTACTCCGCCGTCTCCGCCGGGATTGCGGCGCTGTACGGACCGTTGCATGGCGGGGCCAACGAGGCGGTGCTGCGCATGCTCGACGAGATCGGCACCATCGACCGGGTGCCGGCCTTCATCGAGGAGGTCAAGCGCGGCGGTGATCGTCTCATGGGCTTCGGCCACCGGGTCTACAAGTCCTACGACCCGCGTGCCAAGCTCATCAAGCGCGTCGCCGACGAGGTCTTCGCGCAGACCGGCCTCAATCCGAAGCTGGAGATCGCGCTCGAACTGGAGCGGATCGCGCTGGCGGACGACTACTTCATCGGGCGCAAGCTCTACCCCAATGTCGACTTCTACTCGGGCCTGATCTACCAGGCGATGGGCTACCCGACGGACTACTTCACCGTGCTCTTCGCGCTGGGACGGCTCCCGGGCTGGCTGGCCCAGTGGGAGGAGATGATTCTGGACCGCGAGCAGAAGATCACCCGCCCGCGGCAGATCTACACCGGCCCCGCCGAGCGGGCCTTCGTGCCGATGGCCAAGCGGTAACCGACCCGTCGCAGCGAGACGGCCCGTCGACGCGATGTCTGCGTCGACGGGCCGTTTGTTGTTGGGACCGACCCACCACGGGCCGGTCGCATTCCCCCGGGTCTACTCGGGGAGACTGCCCTCGAGGTAGGTGTACCCCTCCAGCCCCGCGACGTAATCCGCAATGAAGGCGTTGGCCTCGTGGCGCGACAGGCCGCGGGCGCGGGTCACCTTGCGGCGGAAGGCCGCCAGCAGGTCGGAGGCATGGAACTGGACGTAGGCCAGCACCTCGGTGACCGTGTCGCCGTGTACCAGGTCGGTGATCTCGTAGCCCCCCTCCTTGCTCCGGATGTGGACTGCGTTGGTGTCGCCGAAGAGGTTGTGCAGGTCGCCGAGGATCTCCTGATAGGCGCCGGTGAGGAAGATGCCCAGGATGTAGGGCTCCTCCTCCCGCCAGGGGTGCAGCTCCAGCGACGGCTTGCCTTTCCGGGCCCCGACGAAGCGGTCGATCTTGCCATCCGAGTCGCAGGTGACATCCTGGATGGTGCCGCGCCGGGTGGGACGCTCGTCCAGCCGGTGGATCGGCATGATGGGGAAGAGCTGGTCGATGGCCCAGTTGTCGGGCAGCGACTGAAACAGCGAGAAGTTGCAGAAGTACCGGTCGACCAGCGTCTCCTCCAGATGGCCGGCGATCTCGGGATACGAGGCGCGGTCGTCACCCATCACGTCGGCGATGGCGCTGAGGGTGGTCTGGTAGAGCTGCTCGACATCGGCCCGATCACGCAGGGAGTAGATGCCGCTCCCGAAATACTCCTGGGCGCGCTCCTTGGCGAAGACGGCGTCGTGGAAGACCTCCTCGATCCGGTCGGCCGTCAGGCCCTGGAGATTCTCGTGCAGATCGACGACGAGCTGCTGCGACTCCTCGTCGACCACCACCCGCTGCGGCTCGAACTGGGACTCGCATTCGATCACGTTCATCAGCAACATGGCGTGATGGGCGGTGATCGCCCGGCCGGACTCCGAAATCAGCGCCGGCATGGGAATGCCCTGCTCCCGGCAGATGCCCCCGATGGTGTACACCACGTCGTTGGCGTACTCGCGCATGGTGTAGTTCATCGAGGCGGGCCGGGTGCTCCGCGAGCCGTCGTAGTCGACACCCAGGCCGCCGCCGACATCGACGTAGGCGATGTCGAAGCCCATGGTCCGCAGCGCGACGTAGTACCGGGACACTTCCTCCAGGCCACCCTTCACGAAACGGATGTCGGTGATCTGGGAGCCCAGGTGGAAGTGGACGAGCTGGAGCAGATGCTTCCGGCCCAGCCGATCGAGCTGATCCAGCAGGCGGACCAGTTCGACGGCATTGAGCCCGAACTTGGACTTCTCCCCGCCGCTCTTGGCCCAGCGTCCTGAGCCTTCGGCGTCGAGCTTGATCCGCACACCGAGGGTGGGCTCAATGCCCATCTCGTCGGCGACCTTGAGCAGCACCTCGAGTTCACTGGACTGTTCCAGCACCAGCACGACCTTGTGCCCGAGCCGCTGACCGATCAGCGCCAGCCGCATGAACTCTTCGTCCTTGTAGCCGTTGCAGATGATCAGGTGGCGGGCGGTGTCCTGCAGCCCGAGCACGGCCATGAGTTCGGGCTTGGAACCGCATTCGAGGCCGACGCCGAAGGTCTCGCCGAACTCGACAACTTCCTGGATGACGTGGCGCTGCTGATTCACCTTGACGGGGAAGACGGTGGTATAGGTCCCCTCGTAGCCGAACTCCTCGATCGCATCCCGGAAGCGGGAGGCCAGCTCCTGGATCCGTGACTGGAGGATGTCGGAGAAGCGCAGCAGCAGGGGCAGCCCCACGCCCTGGGCGTTGAGGTCCATGGCCACCTGGTACAGGTCGATGGCGCGACTGGCGTCACCCTCGGGATGGACCTCGACGTGTCCGGCCTCGCTGATGTGGAAGTAGCCGAGCCCCCACCCCTGGATGTTGTACAGTTTGGCTGCGTCGTGAATGTTCCACGCCGGCTCCTCGGTAGAGGACGGGCGACGTGCAGGGGACTTGGCCATCTCGGGAACCTCCTCATGCCGGCAGATGCGGGCACAAGTCTAATGCCCGGGGGGCTCTGGCCATAGCGCGGTGCCCGTGTAGCATTCATCCGGGGATTGTCCCCCACCCTGGAGGCCTGCCACCATGTCGACCGACCCCACCCCTGCACCACGCCCAGCGCCGGCCGCCAGCACGGCCGTGGCCACCGCGCTCGCTGAGCAGCGCGTGGCCGTCAGCGGCGCGTCGGGGCTGGTCGGGCGGGCGGTGACCCGGAGCCTGCGCCTGACCGGTGCTGCGGTCGTTCCCATCTCCCGGACCCCGGCCCCCGGTGGCATCACCTGGCCCGCCGGCGGCCGCCCCTTCCCGCCCGGGGTCTTCGACGGGGTGACCGCGGTGATCCACCTGGCGGGCGAGAACATCGCCGGGGGCCGCTGGACCCGGCAGCGCATGGAGCGCATCCGCCGCAGCCGACTGGATCTCACCCGCACCCTGGCGACCGCCCTCGCCGAGAGCAGCACCCCACCCGACGTGCTGATCTCCGCATCGGCCATCGGGGCCTACGGCGACCGCGGCGACGACCTCCTGACGGAAGACGCTCCCTGCGCCGACGACTTCCTCGGGCAACTGGCCCGCGAGTGGGAGGGCGCAGCGGACCCGGCCCGCGCCGCCGGCATCCGGGTGGTGCATCCCCGCTTCGGGATCATCCTGTCACCCGCGGGTGGGGCCCTTGCGCGCATGCTCCTCCCCGCACGTCTCGGCCTGGGTGGCCCGCTCGGGTCCGGCACCCAGTGGATCAGTTGGGTCACGCTGCCCGATGTGGTGGCGATTCTGGAACGGTTGCTGACCGACCCGGCCTACCAGGGCGCCGTGAACGTGGTCGCGCCCGAGGCGGTGCGGAGCGCCACCTTTGCCCGGACGCTGGGCCAGGTCCTCGGGCGTCCGGCGGTCATCCCGGTCCCGGCAACCGTCCTGCGCCTGGTCTTTGGGGCCATGGCGGATGCCACCCTTCTGGCCAGCACCAGAGTGTCACCGACCGTGCTCGAACAGACTGGCTACCGCTTCCTGCACCCCACGCTCGCCGACGGATTGCGCACCGTCCTGCGGCGTACCTGATCCAGCTCACCTTTCACACCCACGGACAGCTCCCCCATGGCATCACTCCTGGATCCGCAGATCTGGATCGCTCTGGCCACCCTCTCGGCGCTGGAGATCGTCCTGGGCATCGACAACGTGATCTTCATTTCGATCCTGGCGGGGCGCCTGCCGGCCCACCAGCAGGACCGGGCCCGACGCCTCGGTCTCCTGCTCGCCATGTTCACCCGGATCGCGCTGCTCTTCTCCCTGGCCTGGGTGGTCCGCCTCACCGCGCCCCTGTTCACCGTGATGGGCGAGGCCATCTCTGGACGGGATCTGATCCTCATCGTCGGCGGTCTCTTCCTCCTGGCCAAGAGCACGCACGAGCTGCATGCCCGCCTCGAAGGGCCCGAACATGAGCAGCGCGGCGCGGCTCACCCGACCTTCCGCAGCGTGCTGATCCAGATCATGCTGCTCGACATCGTGTTTTCGCTGGACTCGGTGATCACGGCGGTCGGAATGGTCGACCAGGTCGGCGTCATGGTCGCGGCGGTGGTCATCGCGGTCGCCGTCATGGTGGCCTTTGCGGGGCCGGTCAGCCGCTTCGTCGAGACGCATCCGACGGTGAAGGTCCTGGCCCTCTCCTTCCTGCTGCTGATCGGCATGTCACTGGTGGCGGAGGGACTCGACCACCACATCCCGAAGGGCTACATCTACTTCGCGATGGCGTTTTCCGTCTTCGTGGAGCTGATCAACCTGCGGGTGCGGAAGACCTCCGCGCCGGTCGCCCTCCACTCCCCCTTCGAGGACGGCACCGACCCCACACCCTGACCGGCCTGGCCTCAGTCGGGCGCGGTGGCCCGAGTCTCCAGGTCTTCCCAGCGGGCCATCAGGTCGGCAATGCGCGCGTCGAAGTCGGCCAGGTCGCGGGAGAGAGTCCGGAGCTGTTCGGGGTCCCGGCTCAGCGCAGGATCGGCCAGCCGATCGAGCAATCCGGCGCGTTCCCCTTCGACGGCTTCGATGCGATCGGGAAGTGCCGCCAGGTCGGCGGTCTCCTGCATGGTCAGGCGCTTGCGTCGGGGCGGCGTGCGCTGCGGCGCCACGCGGGGCGCACTCCGTGGCGTTGGGGGCGGCACCAGGCGCCGGGCCCAGTCCACCGACGTCCCGACCTGCGCACTGATCTCGCCGTCGCCCAGGAAAAGCCAGGCTTCGCTCACCACCTGATCGAGGAACGCGCGGTCGTGCGAGACGACCAGCAGCGTGCCGGCAAAGGCCTGCAGGCGGTCCTCCAGCAGTTCCAGGGTTTCGAGATCCAGATCGTTGGTCGGCTCGTCGAGCACCAGCACATTGCACGGCCGGGTGAAGAGCCGGGCCAGCAGCAGTCGGTGCCGTTCGCCGCCGGAGAGCATGCGCACCGGGGATCGTGCCCGATCGGGGGTGAACAGAAAGTCCTGCAGATAGCCCAGCACATGCTTGGTAACGCCGCCGATCTCGACCTGATCGCGCCCATCGGCGATGGCATCCATCACCCGCTGGTCGGGATCGAGCTGCTCGCGCATCTGATCGAACCAGGCCACTTCCAGGCGGGTGCCGTGCCGGACACTACCGTCGTCCGGCGCGAGCTGCCCGAGGAGCAGGCGCAGCAGGGTCGTCTTCCCCACGCCGTTGGGGCCGACCAGCCCGATGCGGTCGCCGCGCAATACGGTGGCGCTGAAGTCACGGACGATGGCGTTGTCCCCCCGACGGAACGACACGCCTTTCGCCTCCAGGACCAGGCGCCCCGAGCGCTCCGCTTCCTGGATCTGCAGCGACGCGGTCCCGCCCACCTCGCGCCGGGCCGAACGCGTGGCACGCAGCGCCTCCAGCGCGCGGACTCTGCCCTCGTTGCGGGTCCGCCGAGCCTGGATGCCCTGACGGATCCAGGCCTCCTCCTGTGCCAGCGTGCGATCGAACTCCGCCCGTTCCCGGCGCTCGACCTCGAGCGCGGCATCGCGGCGGACCAGGTAGGTGGCGTAGTCCCCGCCCCAGTCGGTCAGGCGTCCGCGATCGAGTTCCACGATCCGCGTGGCCACCCGCTGCAGGAAGGCTCGGTCGTGGGTGATGAACAGCAGCGTGATCCCGCGCTCCACCAGAAAAGTCTCGAGCCAGAGAATGGTCCGGACATCGAGGTGGTTGGTGGGTTCGTCGAGCAGCAGCAGATCCGGCTCCCGCACCAGTGCGCGGGCGAGCAGTGCCTGCCGCTTGCGTCCGCCCGACGCTGCCTGGTAGGGCGCATCGGGATCGACCCCGAGCTGGGCCAGGATGGTCTCGATGCGGCTACGGGTCTCCCAGCCACCGGCCTGATCGAGTGCCTCGTGCAGCCGCCCCAGCTCGCGGAGCGCGGCCTCGCTCCCTTCCTGCTCCACGTGTCGGGAGGCATGGTGGTAGCGGGTCAGCAGGGTGCCAACCTCGCCCAGACCCGCCGCCACGATGTCGTGCATGGTCCCTCCGGGTTCGAGGGGGACTTCCTGGTCCAGGCGTGCGATGGTCAGATTGGTGTGGCGGACCACTTCGCCCCGATCGGGGCGGAGCGTCCCGTCGAGCAGACGCAGGATGGTACTCTTGCCCACCCCGTTGCGGCCCAGGAGGCAGACCCGCTCGCCCGCGGCAATGGTGAGCGACACCCCCTCCAGCAGGGGCGGGCCGCCGAAGCCGAGGGAGACATCCTGGAGTCCGAGCAGCGCCACGGCAATGGTCCTGAGAGCGGGGGGGAGGGAAAGCCGGGCATCTCGCTGCCCGTCAGGTCGTCGGCAAATGTACCGCGGTGTCGCCGATCCGCCGTATCCGCCGCCGGTCTAGATTACGCCCTATGGTACCCCCCGCGACGCCCCGCCGCCCTGCAATTGTCCTCCTCTCGGGGGGCATGGATTCCGCCACCTGCCTCGCCATCGCGGCAGCCGAAGGGTTTGCCTGCCACGCGCTCTCCTTCGCCTACGGACAGCGTCATGCCGTGGAGTTGGCAGCGGCAGAGGCCCTGGCGCGCTCCGCCGGCGTGCCCCACCGGATGGTGTCCATCGATCTGGGCAGTTTCGGCGGGTCGGCGCTGACCGATGGGACGGCTGTCCCCAGGGATCGCCCGGAAACCGCAATCGGCCAGGACATCCCGGTGACCTATGTCCCGGCGCGGAACACCATCTTCCTGGCGTGGGCGCTGGCGTGGGCGGAGGTGCTCGATGCCCGGGACGTGTTCATCGGTGTGAACGCCGTCGACTACTCCGGCTATCCCGACTGTCGTCCCGAGTACATCGCCGCGTTCCAGGCCATGGCCCGCCTCGGCACGCGCCTCACCGACCTGCAGATCCACACGCCACTGGCCACACTGAGCAAGGCCGAGATCATTGCCCGGGGACGCGCGCTTGGGGTCGATTTTGGACAGACCCGCACCTGCTACGATCCGGCGGAGGATGGTGCCGCCTGCGGCCATTGCGACGCCTGTCGCCTGCGCCTGCGCGCCTTTCAGGAGCTGGGTCTCACCGACCCGGCGCCCTACCAATGAGTTACGCGGTCAAGGAACTCTTCCTGACGCTCCAGGGAGAGGGGCGGCAGGCGGGTCGGACGGCAGTGTTCTGCCGTTTCGCCGGCTGCAACCTCTGGAGCGGCCGGGAAGAGGACCGCGCCACGGCGGCCTGCACCTTCTGCGACACCGATTTCGTCGGCCTCGACGGACCAGGTGGCGGTCGCTACGCCACACCTGCTGACCTGGTGGATGCGGTGGTGGCGCGCTGGCCTGCCGGAGAGGCGCATCGCTACATCGTCTGCACCGGAGGCGAGCCGACGCTGCAACTCGACGGCCCACTGATCGATGCCCTGCACGACGCGGGCTTCGAGATTGCGGTCGAGACCAACGGCACCCGACCGGTCCCGGCGGGAGTGGACTGGATCTGCGTCTCGCCCAAGGGGAGCAACCCTCTGGTCCAGACCACCGGCGACGAACTCAAGCTGGTGTTCCCGCAGCCGGACGCGATGCCGGAGCGCTTCACCGCGCTGGCGTTCCGGCATTTCCTGCTGCAGCCGATGGATGGCCCGGACGTCGCGCGCCACACCGCGGCGGCGGTGGCCTACTGCCGGGCGCATCCGCGCTGGGCGCTCTCCCTCCAGACCCACAAACTCCTGGGGATTCCCTGATGGCGGGCTACAGCGACCGGGTCAACCATGCCTTCGCCTTTGCCGCGAAGCATCATGCCTCGCGCGCTCCGGTGGACGGGGCGATGCCGTTTCTGGCGCACCCGGCCAGTGTGGCCGTGCTGCTGGCCCGGCATGGCGTCGACGAGCTGACCCTGGTGGCCGGGATTCTCCATCACGTGCTCGAGGTCACCCTGACCAGCGAGCGGACCGCCATGATGGCCAAGATCCGCGACAAGTTCGGCTCGGTCACGCTGTCCATTGCGCTCGACGCCCTGGAACCGCACTTCGACGAACTGGACACCGCCCTGCCGTGGAGTCATCGCAAGCGGCTCCTGCTGCGGAATCTGGCCACCATGGAGCCGCGCGCCCTCGACATCTGCTGCGCCGACGAGATTCATCAGTGCGGCTCGACTGTCGCCCTGGTGGAACGTCTGGGGTCCGAGTACCTGGGCGGTGTCGGTCTGCCGCATCCGCCCCTGTTGCTGAGTTGGTACAGCGATCTGCTGGCGGCCCTGCGCCGCCGACAGGACTGGCCTTCGGCCACACTGCGCGACGAACTGGCGCGCCAGCGGGAGCTGCTCGCGGCCCTGCTCGACGCGCGGAAGCGCTGATCGACGCGCCATCGCCCGGCGGCGCGGCGATTATCTTTGCGGTATGGGCGTGACCATTCCGGAGTTCACTTTGGCGCGCGTCGACACGGCGCTTGGGGAGCGGTTTGTCCTCGAACAGGCGGTTGCGGCCTCGCCGGAGCGCCTGCTGTTCCGGGCGCGCGACCGCCAACTGCGCCGAATCGTCTCGCTCCGCATCAACATCGACAGCAGCGACGCGCTGCGCCGCTGGTTCCTCAAGGAGGCCGAGGCACTGGCCCGGCTCGATCATCCGGCGATCCGGCATGTATACGAGGCGGGCGTCCGCGGCGATGTGGCCTTCCGGGTCGGCAACTGGGTCGAGGGCGAATCACTGGCCGACGCCATCCAGCGGGGACCGCGTCCGATCCCGGCGGTTCATGTGCTGGCCCGCGACCTCCTCAGCGCGCTGGAGCATGCCCATGCCCACGGCGTGGTCGTCCGGCGGGTGGTGCCGGCATCGCTGCTGCTCAATCAGGCGGGCCGGGCCACGGTCACCGATCTCCGCTTCTGCAATCTCACGCTCCCCGACATTCCCTCGTCCGAGTCGATCACCGGTTCGCCCTTCCTGGCGCCCGAAGTGCGCGGCGGCGCCGTCGGCGACCCCGCGTCGGACATCTACACGGCGGGGGCGCTGCTCTACTTCGCGATCACCGCGACCACTCCGGCGCTGGATCCGGCTCAGCTCGTTCCACCGAGGCAGCTCCGGAGCGTGATTCCCGCAGCGCTCGAGCGGGTGATCGAACGGGCGCTGGCCCCCGACCCCGATCGCCGCTTCCTGACGGCCATCGAAATGCTCGAGTCGTTCATGTCGGTCGCGGGAGAGTTCGATCTGCCGGGCGTCTCGCTCCCGCCGCTGGCCGGGGATCTGGCCGATGGCCCCCACTGGGAGGCCCGACTGCGGCGCGCCTTGGGCGACGACTACGAGTTGCTCAGCCCGCTCGGCCGGGGTGGCTTCGGCCGGGTCTACCGGGTCCGTGACCTCCACCTGGAGCGGGAGGTCGCACTCAAGGTGCTCCACCCGCACATGACCCAGGACGCCGCCGTGGTGGAGCGCTTCCGGCG